>CAXTFY010000215.1:0-9230 GCA_964243265.1 uncultured Acetobacteraceae bacterium
GACCCCCCGTTGGTTGCCATCGGCCGCCGTGAACACCTTGTCACCCTAGCAGCCTAGCCCGTCCAGGTCGAACTATCTCGACCCGGACGGGACTACGCAACGGACGACTAGGTGAGGCCAAACCCTAGTTCATGAGTTGCCGAGTACGGTCCAACGACGCGTTGCAGGACTGATCACCGTTCTGGTCCAGCATACGAGCCTTCTCCAACTCCATCTTCGCCTGTGACATGCGGTCGTCCGGCGCCTGCGAGCTGACTTGGTGCGGTGCAGTCTCGGCCGACTTGCCCGAACCAGCAGCAGCGGTGGCCGCAGCGGTCGGCAGCCCCTCCTGCTGACGGCGCACATCTTGCGACGAAGTGGCGACAAGGTTGCCGACGCTGGCATTCGCCTCCTTCGTTCCGGCCGTTCCACCCACGCGGTTGTCAGCCGACGTGCCGCTGGTGGCGGGTGCATTGGGCTGGGGCGAGGCTGTTGGGACGGTGCCGGACAGTGTGCCACTCGTTACCGGACCCAGGCTCGCGCTCGGCGCCAGCTTGCGGCCTAGCTCGGCAATCCCGTCCGAACATGGCCCAGCAATAGCAGCCGCTGGCGCAACAGCGGCGGCGACACAAAGGGCCGATAGTCCCAGGACTAGGTTGGATCGTAGCAGCATCGCGTTCCCTCTCATTTTGCTTTGGTTGGGACTACAACGGGCCAATCGCCCGGTCTTTCCGCTTGGATCGCAACACAGAGTTGTGAGCTATGCCACCCTCGAGCATCAACCCCTGCTTGACTTCCGATCGCTGGCCCGCATACTTCGAGATGGCTGCAACAAAGAACTGGAGGTTACGATGGCTTGGAAGAACCCGAAGATTGTCGAGATCGCTCTCGGCGCCGAAATCAACTCTTATGCCTGCGCTGACCTGAAGAAGTAAGCGCCTCAAGCGCTGTCCCCAGAGACGGCGCTGCTGGAACGCTCATCCCAGGCAACAGCCCAGGGATGAGCCGACCTGCCATTCCATTCGGGTCATTATCACATGCGCGCTGTCGTGCTCGGCGCCGCTGCTGGCGGTGCATTCCCGCAATGGAATTCCAACGCCTTGGGATGCCGCCGGGCACGTTCCGGTGATCCCGCTGTCCGTCCCCGTACCCAGGCATCCCTGGCCGTCAGTGCCGATGACCGCCACTGGGTCTTGCTCAATGCCTCGCCAGACTTGCGTCAGCAAATCGAGCAAACGGCGGCGATGCAGCCGCAGGAAGGCTTGCGGTCCTCGCCGATAGCCGCCGTCGTGCTGACGGGCGGTGACGTGGACGCAATCGCCGGACTGCTGACCTTGCGCGAGCGCCAGGCGTTCACCGTCCTCGCCACCCCGCAGGTCCATTCCATTCTCGATGCCAACCCAGTATTCGAAGTGCTGTCGCGAGAGATCGTCGTTCGCCAGCCGGTCTGCCTCGATACGCCCTGTGCGGTGCCATTGCCCGATGGGCGCCCGAGCGGCTTGACCATCACGCTGTTCGCGGTGCCGGGTAAGGTGCCGCTCTACTTGGAGCAGCCCGGCGCGACGCCCGAACTTGACGAGACCGACCAGACCGTCGGCTGCGCGGTCAGCGACTCCGCCACCACCCTGTTCTTCATCCCAAGCTGCGCCGCCATGACGCCCCGGTTGGCGGACCGCCTGCGCGGTGCGGCGGCGGTGTTCTTCGACGGCACGCTGTGGACCGATGACGAGATGATCCGTGCCGGGCTAGGACCGAAGACTGGGCAGCGCATGGGCCATATGAGCGTCTCCGGCCCGCACGGCACCTTGGCGGCCTTCGACGGACTGGGGGTCCGGCAGCGGGTGCTGCTGCATATCAACAACTCGAACCCGATCCTGCTGGACGACTCGCCCGAACGCGCGCTGGTTGCCGCTGCCGGATGGGACGTGGCCTATGACGGGATGGAACTGGCCCTATGAGCGACCGCCTGCTGTCCCCCGCCGACCTGCGCGCGGCGCTGAACGCCATCGGCGACGAGCGCTACCACATCCACCATCCATTCCACCGCATGCTGCATGAGGGCAGGCTGAACCGCGGCCAGGTGCAGGCGTGGGCGCTGAACCGCTACTATTACCAGAGCCGCATTCCAGCCAAGGACGCGACCCTGCTCGCCCGCCTGCCCACCGCCGACCTGCGCCGGGCCTGGCGCTCCCGCCTGGACGACCATGACGGCACCGGACCGGGCCTGGGCGGCGTAGCCCGGTGGCTGAAGCTGGCCGAGGGCGTCGGGCTGGACCGCACCTACGTCGAGAGCACCGCCGGCATCCTGCCCGGCACCCGGTTTGCGGTGGACGCCTACGTCGCCTTCGTGCGCGACCGCAGCATCCTCGACGCCATCGCCTCCTCGCTCACCGAGATGTTCTCGCCGACGATCATCGCCGAGCGTGTGTCGGGCATGCTGGCCCATTACGACTTCGTCACGCAGGACACCCTGGCCTACTTCGTCCCCCGCATGACCCAGGCGCCGAAGGACGTGGATTTCGCCCTGGCGTACATCGACGAGCACGCCCGCACCCGGGCGGCGCAGGAGGGCGTGCTGGCCGCGCTGCGCTTCAAGTGCGACGTACTGTGGTCGCAACTCGATGCGCTGCACTACGCCTACGTCGAGCCGGGCCGGGTGCCGCCGGGCGCCTTCGTGCCGACATGACGGACCTCGCCCTCGCGGCTGTCCCAACCTTCAACCGCGGCTTCCGGCTGCGGCATGACCCGGTGCGCAACGCCTGGGTGGTGCTGGCGCCGGAGCGGCTGTTCCTGCTGGATGAGACCGGGGTGGAAGTGCTCAAGCTGGTCGATGGCGTGCGGAGCGTGCCGGAGATCATCGATGCCTTGGCCGAACGGTTCGCCGCGCCGCGCGAGGTGATCGCCGTGGACGTCGAGGCAATGCTGCGAGACCTGGCGGACAAGGGGGCAATCCAGCTATGAACCAAGTGCTGCCGATCCCGGCGCTGCCCGCCATCCCCCGCATCGAGCCGCCGCTGGCCCTGCTCGCGGAGCTGACGCATCGCTGCCCGTTGCAATGCCCCTACTGCGCCAACCCGCTGGAGTTGGAGCGTGCAGCGGCCGAGCTGGACACCGCGACCTGGATGCGCGTGCTGGACGAGGCCGCGGCGCTTGGCGTGCTGCAAGTCCACTTCTCCGGTGGCGAGCCGACCGCGCGGCGCGACCTGCTGGAACTGGTGCGCCATGCTGCATCGGTTGGGTTGTACAGCAACCTGATCACCTCCGGCGTCATGCTGGATGGGGGATCGCTGGGCGCGCTGGCACAGGCGGGGCTGGATCACGTGCAGCTCAGCTTCCAGGACGCGGATGCGGCGCAGGCGGACCGCATCGGCGGATACCGCAACGGCCATGCGCGCAAGCTGGTGGTGGCGCGGCAGATCCGTGAGGCCGGGCTGCCGCTGACCGCCAACTTCGTCGTGCACCGGCAGAACCTGGACCGGCTGCCGGAGATGCTGGCGTTGGGCCAGGAGATCGGTGCCAGCCGGATCGAGGTCGCCCATGTCCAGTACTACGGCTGGGGCTTGGTCAACCGCGCCGCCCTGATGCCAAGCCGCGCGCAGTTGGAGCAGGCCAACGCCGCCGTCGCGCAGGCCCGTGCCGACCTGCGCGGGCGCATCACCATCGACTATGTCGTTCCCGACTACTACGCCGCGCGCCCGAAGGCGTGCATGGGCGGCTGGGCACGGCGGATCATCAACATCACCCCGGCCGGCCTGGCGCTGCCCTGCCATGCCGCGGAGACGCTGACCGGCATCCACTTCCCCTCGGTCCGCACCACCAGCCTGGCGGCGGTCTGGCACGATGATCCCGGCTTCGCGCGGTTCCGCGGCACCGATTGGATGCCGGAGCCGTGCCGGTCCTGCGACCAGCGCGAGATCGACTGGGGCGGTTGCCGCTGCCAAGCCCTTGCGCTGACCGGCGATGCCTCCGCCACCGACCCGGCCTGCTCCTTGTCGCCGCATCATGCCCTGATGGCGGACGCCATCGCCGCCTCGGATGCGCTGGCGGACGGCCCGGCGCCCGACCTGGTGTATCGTCGCATCCGCACGGCGGCGCTGGTCAGGTGAGGCGCCGGGACGCCCTGTTGCTGGCAACCGCCGCGACGCTGCGTCCCCTCTCTGCGCTCGCAGCATCGGCTTTCGCGATGACCGAGGTCGCGCCGGGCAACTTCGTCCGGCCCGGTGTGCACGAGGAAGCAACGGTTGCCAACCAGGACGGCATCGCCAACATCGGCTTCATCATCGGCGGCAGCGCCGTCGCGGTGATCGACCCCGGCGGCAGCCGCGCCGATGGGCAGGGACTGCGCGCTGCCATCCGCAGCCGGACCGACCTGCCGATCCGCTACGTCATTATGACCCACCTGCACCCCGACCATGTGTTCGGCGCCGTGGCATTCGTGGACGACAATCCGGCGTTCGTCGGTCATGCGCGGATGGCCAGCATGCTGGTGGAGCGCGGCGAGTTCTATCGCAACGCCCTGGTGGACGTGCTGGGCCTGGAGGAGGCGGGCGACTACGCCAAGCCGACGCTGCTGGTGCGGGACACCGCGGCGCTGGACCTTGGCGGGCGCACCCTGCGGCTGCAGGCGCACGCGACGGCGCATACCGACAACGACCTGTCAGTGCTGGATGAGGCAACGGGTACGCTATGGCTGGGCGACCTGCTGTTCGTGGACCGGGTCCCGGCGCTGGACGGCAGCATCCTGGGATGGCTGGCGGTGGTGGCGGCGTTGCGGGGAACGCCGGCAGGGCGGGTCGTGCCGGGCCATGGCCCCGCTGCCATAGCCTGGCCCGGCGGCGCCGCGGCGCAGGACCGCTACTTGGGCGGCCTGGTACGGGACATCCGCGCCTGCATATCGCATGGCGACGACATCGAGCAGGCGGTGGCGTCGGTCGGACAGGCGGAGCGGGACCGCTGGGTGCTGTTCGACGAATACAACGGCCGCAACGTCACCAGCGCGTTCAAGGAGCTGGAGTGGGAGTAGCCCAAACCCGGGCCAACCGGGCAGGCGCTGACGGGGGAAACAAGACCATGAGGACATTGATGGCGGCAATCGGCTTGGTGGCCTGCCTGGCGGCACCAGCCTTGGCGGAGGAGGACCCGGCCGCACAGGCGGAGCGCTGGCAGGACCTGAAGCACGCCGTGTTTGGCGACCGTACGGTTGCGGATGGCGGCAGCGTGATTGCCTTGGACGCCCCCGCCCGTGCCTTGGACGCCTCGCTCGTGCCGATAACGGTAACGCTGTCGGCGGGGGGCGGCGCTGGGCCAGGCCGGGTGAAGGCGGTTTGGCTGCTAGTGGACGGCAATCCTTCGCCGCTGGCCGGCACCTTCCACTTCGGACCCGCTGCCGACGCGCGGCAGCTTAAGACGCGGGTGCGGGTGGACCAGTACACGCTGATGCACGCCGTCGCCGAGACGGAGGATGGCCACCTGTTCGCAGCCGAACGCTACGTGAAGGCGGCTGGCGGCTGCTCGGCGCCGTCCTCCAAGGACCCGCAAGTGGCGCTCGCCCGCCTGGGCCAGATGCGGCTGAGGGTGGATGGCGAGGGACCGCTGCCTGAGGGGGAAGCCGCAACGGCACAACTGCTGATCAGCCACCCCAACAACAACGGGATGCAGGTGGATCAGCTCACCCACAACTTCATCCCGCCGCGTTATATCCAAGATATTGCAGTCCATTTCGGTGATGCGCTGGTGCTGGAGGTGGACGCCGACATCTCGCTCAGCGAGGACCCGGCGATCACCTTCGGCTTCGTGCCGCAGGGGCCGGGACCGTTGCGGGTGGACGTGCTGGACAGCACCCGCGCCACCTTCCACCAGGACTTCCCAGTGGCGGAACGAAGCTAGCTGCTCCCTCTCCCTCCGGGAGAGGGCCGGGGTGAGGGAAGCGGCGAGCACCCAACCTAACCCCGGAGGGAGCGAAGTTCGCCTCCGATCGGCGAAGACCGGCCCTCGCGGCTTCCCTCACCCGAATCTTCTCCCGAAGAAAGAGGGAGTTAGGTGGCTACTTGCACTGCAACGCCACCTCCGCCTGCGCGCGGCGAAGCTGTTCCGTCCGTTCCTTGGCGACGGGCGTATCGCGGAACATCGCTCCGCGGTCGCCCAGGCCGCCCTGCTGCATCCGCAGGATGGTGTCGGCCTGCTCGTAGTCGTCGTAGGTCATTATGTTGGCGATGGTGTCGATGCCGCACGCGCACCGGTCTAGGAATTCGCGCTTGAAGTTATTGCTGGCCATGCAGCCGATCACGTAGTCGGCGCGGGCCGCCGTCGGGTAGTCGTTGGCTGGATGGCGCACCTGGGCGTGGGCGGCCACGCCAGCGAAGATCATGGCGAGAGCGGCAACGGCAAAGGCGCGCATCATGGTTCCACTCCGATGAAGATGGTGCGTTGCTTGAAGGCCGGGGCGGCCATGGCGGCGTCGGCCGGGACTGCGATGCGGATCTCGGCGACCGTGCCGGGCACGCCGTCCGCGAGGACGAAGGTGTAGCTTTTCTCCTGCAGCGACTGGATGTGACCCAGCCGCGGGTCGCCCCGGAACGGCCGCACCGTGATCTCCCGCGCCGGCATCGACGCGCCGGCCAGGACGAAGGTCGCATCCGTGATGGTGGCGCCGGTCACGAACGCCTCCCGTATCTTGTTGCGGAAGTAGGACGCGGACAGCCCCACTGCGTCCCGCATCTCGTTCACGTCGCGCTCCAGGGTCAGCATCAGCAGCGGGTTGCCGCGGAAGTGGTCCAGTTCGGGAAACTGCACGTGATGCTCGCCGGTCAGGTAGTCGAACGACAGGTCCTTGGTCCCGTCGTCGTTCACCCGCCGGACATGCAGTTCGACCTTATCGGTGAACCCGGCCCCACCTTCGCGGACGAAGCCGTAATCCAGCGTCTCCGCGTGATCGACGTTGCGCAGGTGCGGCGTCTCGAACAGCGCGAGCTGCGCCGGGCTGAGCGGGCGGGTGTCCTCGGGTGGCGCTTCGTCGGCCCAGGCGGGGCCGGGCGCCAGGTCTGCGAACGCGCAGGCTGCCAGCACGATTGTCATTGAACCAACGCGCAACAGACTCATTGTGTCACGCAGGGGGATATCCATGATCGAGCTTGTCCTTGTGTACTGCCTGTCGAGCGAACCCGACCAGTGCCTGGAACGACGCGAGTTGCGGGAGGAGGTGGGCAGCGCCATCGAATGCACCATGAAGGCGCAGACGATGGCGCAGGAGTTTGTCCACGCCCATCCCCGCTTCCGCCTGCAGGGCTGGCGGTGCGAGGTGGACCGTCCCAAGGAACGTCCGGCGTAGCGAAGCCGCTTCTGCCTTAGTAAACCACGACGCTCCGGATGCTTTCGCCCCTCGCCATGAGGTCGAAGCCCTCATTGATCTGATCGAGCGTGAGGGTATGAGTGATCAAGTCGTCGATGTTGATCTTGCCCTCCATGTACCAATCGACGATCCGCGGGACATCCGTCCGCCCGCGTGCGCCGCCGAACGCGCTGCCCTGCCAAACGCGGCCTGTGACCAACTGGAACGGCCGCGTGCTGATCTCCTGCCCCGCGCCCGCGACGCCGATGATGGTGCTCTTGCCCCAACCCTTGTGGGCGCACTCCAGGGCTTGCCGCATCAGTGTCGCATTGCCGACGCACTCGAAGCTGTGGTCCGCGCCGCCCCCGGTGATGTCTACGAGGTAGGGGACCAGGTCGCCCTGCACCTCCTTGGGGTTGACGAAGTCGGTCATGCCGAACTTCATGGCCAATTCCTTGCGCGCCGGGTTGATGTCAACACCGACGATCTGGTCGGCCCCAGCGATGCGTGCGCCCTGCACCACGTTCAGCCCGATGCCGCCCAACCCGAACACCACCACGCGGTCGCCCGGCGCCACTTTGGCGGTGAACAGCGCCGCCCCCACCCCGGTAGTCACGCCGCAGCCGATGTAGCAGATCTTGTCGAACGGCGCGTCCTCGCGGACCTTGGCCAGCGCGATCTCCGGCAACACGGTGTAGTTGGCGAACGTCGAGCAGCCCATGTAATGCAGTACGGGCTTACCCTGGAAGCTGAACCGGCTGGTGCCGTCCGGCATCAGGCCGCGTCCCTGCGTCACCCTGATCTTCTGGCACAGGTTGGTCTTCCGGCTCAGGCAGTAGCTGCACTCCCGGCATTCGGGGGTGTACAGCGGGATGACATGATCGCCCTTCTTCAGCGAGTGTACGCCCGGGCCGACCTCGACCACCACCCCAGCGCCCTCGTGGCCAAGGATGGCGGGGAACAAGCCCTCGGGGTCGTCGCCCGACAGGGTGAACTTGTCGGTGTGGCAGATGCCGGTGGCCTTCACCTCCACCATCACCTCGCCCTCGCGCGGTCCCTCCAGTTGCACCGTCTCGATCGTCAGCGGTTCACCCGCCGCATGGGCCACAGCAGCTCGTACGTCCAACGCAAGTCCTCCCACTCGTCGTCGCGACAGTAGCGGCTTGGCCGGGTAATGCCAGGGGGTCAACGGCGTTACTGCACCAACGCTGCCCTATGCTGCACTGCAACACGCAATAGTTGCGCATACCGCAAAATATTCTGCGGCTGCGGCGCTTGTCCGTTTCGGCAATGCCTGCATATGCTGGCGACCGCACGTTCCGCTCACCCCTGCGACCGGGGCTAGGGTTGGGGGCGGGTGACTGGGACGGCCTGGCGCAGATGCGCCCGGCCGGGTGCAACGGCCACGCAAAGCGGCCCACAATAAGGAGGACCAGACGTTATGCTTAACCGCAAGCTACTGCTCGGCTGCACGATGATGATGGGGCTGGCTGCCGTGGCTAGTGCGCCGGCGTCGGCCAATGACGAGCTGATCAAGCTGCAGGGCGACAAGAACGAGTGGGTGATGCCCGCTGGGAACTACTCCAGCCAGCGCTACAGCGCGCTCGACCAGATCAACGCCACCAATGCCAGCAAGCTGCACCCCGTTTGGTCGTTCTCGACCGGCGTGCTGCGCGGCCATGAGGGCGGGCCGCTGGTGATCGGCGACGTGATGTATGTCGCAACGCCGTTCCCGAACAACGTCTTCGCGCTCGACCTGAACGACAACGGCAAGGTTATTTGGAAGTACGAGCCGCGCCAGGACCCCAACGTCATCGCCGTGATGTGCTGCGACACCGTGAACCGCGGCGTGGCTTACGGTGACGGCAAGATCATCCTGAACCAGGCCGACGCGACCGTCGTGGCGCTCGACGCCAAGACCGGC
>CAXTFY010000216.1:0-9214 GCA_964243265.1 uncultured Acetobacteraceae bacterium
GCTCATGCCACCGCTATGAGCCTTCGGGGGCGCTGCACGGCATCATGCGGGTGCGTGCCTTCACCCAGGACGACGCGCACATCTTCTGCACCGAGGCGCAGATCGCCGACGAGACGGTGGCCTTCGTGGAGCTGCTGTCGTCGGTGTACCGCGATTTCGGCTTCGAGGGCTTCCGCGTGAAGTTCAGCGACCGCCCGGACATACGCGCCGGGACGGACGAGACGTGGGACCGGGCGGAGGGCGCGCTCAGGGACGCCTGCGCCACGGCCGGGGTCGAGTACGAGCTGAGTCCGGGGGAAGGCGCGTTCTACGGCCCCAAGCTGGAGTTCGTGCTGCGCGACGCCATCGGGCGGGATTGGCAGTGCGGCACCTTGCAGGTCGATTTCGTGCTGCCGGAGCGGCTGGACGCCGAGTATGTCGCCGACGACAGCAGCCGGCAGCGCCCGGTGATGCTGCACCGGGCCATCCTGGGCAGCTTCGAGCGGTTCCTGGGCATCCTGATCGAGCAGTATGCCGGGCGCTTCCCGCTGTGGCTGGCCCCGGTGCAGGTGGTGGTGGCCAGCATCGTCAGCGACGCCGCGGAGTATGCCGAGGAGGTCGCCGCCACCCTGCGCGCCCGCGGGCTGGAGGTGCGGACCGACCTTCGCAATGAGAAAATCAACGCCAAGGTGCGCGAGCACAGCCTGGCGCATGTGCCCGTCCTGCTGGTGGTCGGCCGCCGCGAGGCGGAGCAGCACACGGTCGCGCTGCGCCGCCTGGGCGGGGAGGCGCAGGAGGTGCTGGGCCTGGAAGATGCCTGCACCCGCCTTGCACGGGAGGCGACGCCGCCCGATCTGTTACGCGACGTTGCTTGAGTTCCAGCCCAGGTTGGATCAAGACTTACGCCGATACCGAAACGTTCATAGGAGAGTACGATAGCCCGAGGCCCACAATCAGCCGCGACCCCGTCCCGCGACGGCCCCCGCGTCAATGAGGACATCCGCTCCGCCACCGTCCGCCTGATCGACGAGGAGGGTGAGATGCAGGGCGTCATGACCGCCCGCGACGCCATCCAGCGCGCGTTCTCGGTCGGCTTGGACTTGCTTGAGATCAGCCCGAACGCCGATCCGCCAGTGGTCAAGATCCTGGACTACGGCAAGTTCAAGTACGAGCAGCAGAAGAAGAAGAACGAGGCCAAGAAGAAGCAGAAGGTCATCGAGATCAAGGAGATCAAGGTGCGCCCGAACATCGATGAGAACGACTACCAGGTGAAGATGCGCGCCATGAAGTCGTTCATCGAGGAGGGCGACAAGGTCAAGGTGACACTGCGGTTTCGCGGCCGCGAGATGGCGCACCAGGACATCGGCATCAAGGTGCTCGAACGCATCCGCGCCGAGCTGGAGGTGACGACCAAGGTGGAGCAGATGCCGCGGATGGAGAACCGGCAGATGATCATGGTGCTGTCGCCGCGCTGACGCCTGGCGGAACTTCCTGGCCGGCGTCACCGGGATGGATGGGGGAACGGACACCTTCTTCCGGGATAGGCGTGGGGTGGGGAGTAGCCGGAGCAGGAACTGACAACGGTCGTGCCTCCACCCCCCTGTCCTCCGCCGTTGAGGTCGCTTTTGCCGATCGCTGCCCGCCACTGGCGAGTGGCACCTCGCGAACGAGCAAAGTCGTAGGGAGGACATGCTGTCCCTGCTGACCGCCCACGTCCATGCCAGCAAGGGATCGCTGTATCTGTTGGATAAGCCGGAAACTGGCCTGTCGCCGCAGCTGCAGATGGCATTGGTTTGCTTGCTGGATGACTTGCACCGGGATGGCCGCACCCAGGCGCTGGTGGCGACGCACTCCCCCATCCTGCTGGCGCGTTCCCGGGGCTGAGCCGCTGTGGATCGGCGAGGACGGCATCACCCGCCGCCCGCTGGCCGACATCCCGCACTGGCGCGACATGCGCCGCTTCATGGCCGACCCGGCGGCGGCGCTGGGGCGGCTGCCGGCGTGAGGCAGCATGGCCCGGTAATTGCTAGGCAGCCCGCAAACCCACGGAGCAGCCATGAAGCGACGGACCCTGATCCAGGCTGGCGCTGCCCTGCTGGCCGCGCCGTCGCTGGCGCGTGCCCAAAAGGCCAGCACCCTGCGCTTCGTGCCGTATGCTGACCTGGCGCTGCTCGATCCCATCGTCACCAACAGCTACGTCACACGCAGCCACGCGCACTTGATCTTCGAGACGCTGTTCGCCGTCGATGAGGCCGGCATGCCGCAGCCGCAGATGCTGGCCGGGCACACGGTGGAGGGTGACGGCAAGCTGTGGCGGCTGACGCTGCGCGACAGGCTGGTGTTCCATGATGGCTCCCCCGTGCTGGCGCGCGACGTGGTGGCGAGCCTGCGACGCTGGTCGATGCGGGACCCGTTCGGCCAGGCGCTGCTGGCCGCGACGGACGCCCTGACGGCGCCGTCCGACACGGTGGTCGAGTTCCGGCTGAAGCGCCCGTGCCCCTGGCTGCCGGCGGCGTTGGGGAAGCCGTCCAGCTACGCGCCGTTCATCATGCCGGAGCGGCTGGCGGGCACGGCGCCCACGACGCAGGTGGCGGAGATGGTCGGCAGCGGCGCCTACCGCTTCGTTGCCGACGAGCGGGTGCCAGGGGCGCGCAACGTTTACCAGCGGTTTGCCGGGTATACCCCGCGGGAGGGCATGCCGAGCTTCACCGCCGGGGCGCGGCTGGCGCACATGGAGCGGATCGAGTGGGTGACGATCCCCGACGCCGGCACGGCCGCCGCGGCGCTGCAGGCGGGGGAGATCGACTGGTACGAGCAGCCCGACATGGACCTGGTGCCGATGCTGCGCCGCAACCCGGAGGTGACCGTGCGGGTGGTGGAAACGCACGGGTTGATGGGCATCATGCGGCTGAACCACCTGCAGCCGCCGTTCGACAACCCGGCCATCCGCCAGGTGCTGCTGCGCGCGGTGCGGCAGGCCGACTTCATGTCCGCCGTGGCGGGGGAGGAGCGGGAGGCCTGGCGCGAGGGGATCGGGATGATCTCGCCGGACTCGCCGTTCGCCAATGACGGCGGCATGGAGCGGATGGGGGGGCAGGAGAGCGAGGCGGCGTTGAGGCGGGCGCTGGTGGACGCGGGGTATAAGGGGGAGCGGATCGTGATGATCGCCGGCAGCGACGTGCCGCGGATCAGCGCGGTATGCCAGGTGATGGCCGACGCCGGGCGGCGGATCGGGCTGAACGTGGATTATGTGGCGCTGGACTGGGGGACCGTGGTGCAGCGGTGGAACAGCAAGGCGCCAGCGGACAAGGGCGGCTACCATATGTTCGGGGTTTACAATAGCGCGCTGGACTGCGCGAACCCGGCGGCGCACCTGCTGATGCGGTGCAATGGCGCGGCAGGTTTTGCAGGCTGGCCGAGCAGCCCGCGGTTCGAGGAGTTGCGGGAGCAGTTCCTCGCCGCGCCGACCGAGGCGGAGCAAAAAGGGTTGGCGCGGGGGATGCAGGCGGCGGCGATGGAGGCGGTGGCCTACTTGCCGCTGGGGCTGTACTTTCAGCCTTGCGCTTACCGGCGGGATTTGACGGGGGTGTTGGCGGGGTTGCCGTTGTTTACCAATGTGCAAAGGACGTGATGCTGCCTTTGCCGGCTTGCATCTGCTGGATGTTGAAAATGTCCTGTGGCAGAGGGGTGATGCTGACCATCACAGCTAAGAGGCGGTTTTTTCCCAGTACCATTCTGGGTTGAGTAAGCCTGTCGGTGCCTTTGGCGGCCTGGGTTCCCATGTCCTGCGCCCTGACCTGGAGGGTAGCGTTGAACGGGCACACTGGAACTGGGCGCGCGGGTGATCGGGTGGTGCGAGCCGCCACGGGAAGGTGGACGTGGGCACCCACCAGCCGAGATGGTTCGGGTGCTGGCGACCCTGCGGCAAGCCCTGCGCGAGGGCACGCCCATCCGATGGCGAGGCCATCGGCTGCTTCCTAGACGGATTGCTTCGCAATGGCGCAGCCTGCCGGCGACCGCGGCCCAGGCAAGCGGGTCCACGTTGCGGCGCTGGCTGGCGGACTGGGCACGGACGGACGTGTTGCAGTACGTCCGCGCCATGCTGGTCGGCATGCTGCGCGGCCAGCCTGACACGGCGCTGGACCTGATCGTGGACAGTTGCTCGGTGCGCGCCAAGTGCTGCGGCGACCTGAGCGGCCCCAGTCCCACCGACCGGGCAAAGCTTGGGACCAAGTACCACGTCGCGGTCAACGGCTGTAGCCTGCCGGTGGCCTGCGCCGCGGCGGCAGCCAACGTGAACGACACCATCATGTTCGAGCGCCTGTTCCGGGCCGCCTTCGTCGTCATGGCCCGGATCGGGACGGCGTTCGCCGACAAGGGCTATGACGCCGAAGCCGACCGCGACCTGTGCCGCAAGCACGGCGCGGAACACTGGGTCCACAGACGCGGCCAGCCGCACGGCTCCGGCCTGGGCAAGTGGCGCTGGTCGGTCGCGCGCGCCAACGCCTGGCTGCTGGAGAACAAGCGCCTTGGCCTGCGCTACGACCGGCTCGGCCACATCGTCGAGGCCTGCTCCAGGCCGCATGCATACTCCTGGTTGCACCCAGGCTCGCTCGGGCATTCTGAAAACCGCCTCTTGGTATGGTCTCATCAGCACCCAGTGCCGTAGCTAGGGCGCCAGATGCGACTCATCTGGGCCGGGCGCCTGCTCCAAACGACGGCTACGCAATCGTTGTGGGCCGCCGCCGCTTGTGGCAACATGTTCCCATTTGGCAACATCCAGCAGGCGAAGAATGCCACGAAGCGACGTCAGCCAACTAGCCGAGCTTGTCGGTAACGGCATCGATCAGCGCGCAGATGCTCGAACGCGAACGCCGGGAACCGGGCGGGTGCGTCGAGCCTTCGCCGACCTCTCGCGTTGCGGTTTGAACTATGCGGCTGTGAACCTTGTTGCATCGTCGCCACATCCAATAGATCCAAAGACGATTTGGGACTGGTTTACCGGGCGCCGCTCCCGCTGGGTTGACGCGCTTGAGGCCTTTTATCCTCCCGCGGGGGCACGTAGGCGCATCCTTGAACAGGCACTGTGCGTCCCCCATGCTCGAGGAATCGAGTATCATTACGACCTCTCGAATGACTTCTATAGACTGTTCCTTGACCGAGACTACATGCTCTACAGCTCCGCCGACTTTACCGGCGTTTCGGATACGCTCGAGATAGCTCAGGCTCGCAAAGTGAGCCTCATTGTGGATCTTGTCGATCCAAAACCTGAGGAGCGTATCCTTGAGAGCGGCTGTGGCTGGGGCGGTATGCTGCGGATGATCTCTGAAAAGGCGGGCAGTGGGGCCAATCTTGTAGGCTATACGCTCTCGCAGGAGCAGGCGCGCCATATCCGCGGAACGTCAGATCACGAGATCAAGGTCGAGGACTTCCTAACCGCCGATCTCGGTCAAGATCGCTACGATGCGATTTATGGTGTCGAGGCGCTGGAGCATGTAAAGCCTGATGAGATTGGTCCCCTCTACGCTAAATTTTATGCCGCACTCAAGCCAGGCGGCCGCATGGTCCAACAATATTTTTCACTTGATGGCGACGACCCATTCCCTGCCTCCATGATTACCGCCCAACTATTTTTTCCAGGCTCAAGCCTCTCGACCCAATCGCACCACCTCGCATGCTTCAAACAGGCGGGCTTCCGTTTTGAGCACGCCTCGCGGCACGATTATCGACCGACGTTGCGGGCGTGGTTCGACCGCCTGGTCGAAAATAAAGCGCGGGCAATTGAGCTCGTTGGCCTGGAGACGGCCCAAAAATACCTCGCTTTTTTTGCGGCCTCTTACCATTTCTTTGATCGGGGTGAGGCGACGCTTCACCGTCTTCGGCTTGCGAAGGATGCTTAGAACGCCCAACAGAACAGCTTGATTTGGTTGGCGTAGGCGAGGGCCCATCCGAGGAGGGTGAAGGCGAGGTAGATGTCGTCGCGTTCCTCGTCGCGCACGGTCAGGCGGCGCAGGCGTGCCATCCAGCCGAAGGCGTGCCCACTGGTCATCCAGTGCATCTCCGCACAGAGTCGATGATTTTCCTGGTTCATCCGGGTTCCTGTTGCCCCGCCCCTGGTCGGGCAAAGGGAGAAGCCGACCCTGTTGACTCGGTCCCTCGAACTGTGTCGAGCAACCTCCTGGTCTACCCCGGATCAACCGGCGCCACCGGCACCCCCCCAGCCTCAATCGCCTCACCCGCCAGCAGGCACAGGTCCTCCCGGAACCGCCCCGCCACCACCTGCACCCCCACCGTCGCCGTCCCCGCCATCCCCGTAGAGACCGTCAGCCCCGGCAGGCCCAGCGGCGGCAGGCCCGTCTGCACCAGTTGCGCCCGCCACACCCGCTCCCACCCGCCGGGCTGCACGTCCAGCCCGTCCGGGAACGGCAGCTCCGCCGACACCGGCAGCAGCAGCACCGGATGCCGCTCCAGGAACTCCAGCCAGGCCCGCAGCAGCGTCGCCCGGCGCGTCAAGGCGTCCGGTACGGCGTTGGCTGGCAGCGCCTCGGCCTCCGCCCGCACGGCGCGCAGCACTGCCAGCGCCGCCGGGTCACCTTCGCGCTCTGCCGCGGCCAGCATGCCGGCGTAGTTCTCACCGAGCCATAGGCGGAACAGCAGGGCTGTGGCCTCGTGCAAGGAGGGCGTGTCGGCCACCGGCTCCACCACCCATCCCGCCGCCTCCATCCGCCGGGCGGCGTCGAGCAGCGCCGCCTCCACCTCCGGCACGATCTGCAGGCCGTTGGGACGCAGGCATAGCGCCGCCCGGCGCGGCATGGGGGGGCCTTCCAGCGGCGCCGGTGTCCACCAGGGGTCGCGCGGGTCATGCGCCGCCATCGCGTGCAGCCCCAGCTGCAGGTCGGCGATGGTGCGCCCGATCGGGCCGGACACCGCCATCAGTTGCGGCCCGATCCCACGCTCCGGGTGCGTGGCGTTGTAGGCGGGCACCCGACCCGGCGTCGGCCGCAGCCCGTGGATGCCGCAGGCATACGCCGGGTAACGAATGCTGCCGGCAATGTCCGTCCCATGCGCCAGGTGGCCGATCCCCGCCGCCACCGCCGACGCCGCGCCGCCGGACGATCCGCCGGGCGTCAGCCGTGGGTCGCGCGGGTTGCGGGTGGGTCCGAACAGCCGGTTGTCGGTGAACCAGCGCAGCGAGAACGCCGGCGCATTGGTCCGCCCCAGCAGCACCGCCCCGGCCCGGCGCAGGTTGTCCACCACCGGGCTGCTCGTGGTGGCCATCAGGTCGCGCTGCGTGGTCAGGCCGTTGCTGGTGGCGTATCCGGCCTGGTCGGCGTTGATTTTCACCGTCACCGGCACGCCCGCCAGCGGTCCCATGTCCTCGCCGCGATGCAGCGCCTGGTCCACCGCCTCCGCCTGGGCCAGCACCTCGGCCGGACGGTGCTCGACGACGGCGTTGAGGGCCGGGTTAACCGCATCCAGCCGGTCCAGCGCCGCCTGCGCCGCCTCGCGCGCCGAGACTTCACGCGACCGGATTCGCCGGGCCAGGTCAGTCGCGGATAGTCGCCAAAGCTCGGTCACGGCAGGGTCCTCCAATCGGCCTGCCAGCCAACCACGGGTGGACGGGGTGCGCTACCCCGGCTCCCCCTCCGCGGCATCCTGCTCGGGCAGCATCCGCCCCAGCACGCCGTCGCGGCGCACGGCGACATGCCAGGCTGTACCGGCCAGGTGTAGCAGGATCAGCGCATAGACCAGCCACTGCCCGACCGCGACGTGCAGCCAGGTGGCGACGTGGTCGATGTCCGGGTTCTTGGCCATCCCCGGGATGGAGAACAGGCCGAAGTAGCTGATCGCCCGGCCGCTGCCCGCCGACAGCAAGTAGCCGGTGACCGGCATCGCCACGAGCACGAAGTACAGCAGCCAATGCGACGCGAAGGCGGCGTTGGCCTCCCACCGGGCGGTGTGGCGCAGCGGCGGCGCGGGATGCGTCGCGCGCCAGATCAGGCGGACCGCGGCCAGCGCCAGGATGGTCAGGCCAACCGACTTGTGCAGGGTGTAGATCAGGGGGCGGTGTTCCGCGGTCTCGCCCATGTTGACCATCACCCAGGCCAGCGGCAGCACGGCGAAGATCAGCGCCGAGGTGACCCAGTGCAGGGCCTGCGCCGTCGCGGTGTACCGGATCTGCGCCGGGGCGGCGGCCGGGCGGGTGGTGGCGTCGAGGGTTATGCTCATGCTGTCGTCCTTTTCGGCACGGGGGCTTGGCCATTGGTCGATACGTCGGGTGTGGGCCAATCCTTCACCCCGATAGGAGACAATCGTGACGCGGGCCCGGCTCGTCCAGCGTTCGTCACGGCGCAAGCTCCGGCTGCTCGCCGTCGGGTAGGCCGATGTGGAAGGCGTTCAGGGTCATGGAGACCAGGGTGTAGTAGCCGAGCAGGCCCACCAGCTCGACCACGCCGGCCTCGCCCAGCGCAGCCACTGCGGCGGCGTGGACCGCGTCCGGAACCTCGTGGCGCGCGTGCAGGGTCGTCGCGTAGTCGTACACGGCCTGTGCCTTCGGATCGGCCAGCGCCGGTGCGCGGCGGGCGGCGATGGCGTCGATCACGGCGGGGTCGATGCCGGCCTTCAGGGCTTCGGTCTTGTGGGCGTACCACTCGTATTGCGCGGTCCAGAAGCGTGCCGTCACCAGGATGGCCAGCTCGGACAGCGCCGGGCCGAGCGAGGTGTCGTAGCGCAGGAACTCGCCCAGGCGCTGTGCCCGGTCGCCCATCTCCGGGCTGTGCAGCCAGGCGCGCAGCGGGGCAGGGACGTGGCCGCGCTTGCCGGCGGTGGCGGCGTCGGCCGCCCGGCGTTGGGCGGGGGTCATCTCGTCGGGGGCTATGTCGGGGATGCGCATGGGGTCAACCTTGCTAGGGCGGGGCAGGGCTATCGCATACGGCGTGAGGGCTGGACTAGTTCCCTCTTTCGCCGGGATAGGGCTGGGATGAAGAAGGCCGCAAGCGCCAAATCCGGCGTGCTTGGGAGCGGATTTCGTCCTTGAAGCGGGCAAGTTTAGCCCCTCCTGCTTCCCTCATCCCGGCCTTGGTCCGTTTCACGGCCCAGGCCTGAAGGGAGAGAGGCAGGAAGGCGTCCTTCTCGTAGGGTGTGCGTCGATGCTGGCTGTCGGTCAGGACCCGGCGGGATCGCGCCGACGGAACCGTTCGACCTTGGGCGTCCCCCCGCTCTATGCTCGCGCCAA
>CAXTFY010000217.1:0-9212 GCA_964243265.1 uncultured Acetobacteraceae bacterium
TGGCCATGGCGGCGGGACCCCACCCGATCCCATCCCGAACTCGGACGTGAAAACCACCAGCGCCTATGATACTGCACCCCAAGGTGCGGGAAAGTCGGTCGCCGCCAGGTCCCCTGAACCCACCCGACATAACACAACGTCCAGCGCAACCCAGCGCTCTTACAGCCGCGTTGCCGCCGCGCCAGTCGTGCCAACCACACCAGCCCACAACCAACACCCACCACCGCGGGGTGGAGCAGCCCGGTAGCTCGTCAGGCTCATAACCTGAAGGTCACAGGTTCAAATCCTGTCCCCGCAATTCCCTGCTTCAGTAGGTCGCACGTCCGCCCGAAATATCGAAAACGGCTCCTGTGCTGAACGAGCACTCCTCCGTTGCCAGCCAGCATGCCAAAGCCGCGATTTCGGCAACTTCGACAAAGCGTCCCATCGGGATTTTGGCCAGCATATAACTGATTTGTTCCGGAGCCATCTGGGCAAAGATGTCGGTTTGTGCCGCCGCTGGTGTGACGCAGTTGACCAGTACGCCCTTACCAGCCAACTCTTTTCCGAGCGACTTGGTCAACGCAATCAATCCCGCTTTACTGGCGCTGTAATGCGAGGCATTCGGATTCCCCTCCTTCCCTGCAACCGAAGCGATGTTGACGACCCGGCCATACCCTTGCGCCACCATTCCAGGCAGCACTGCCGCGCAGGCCAAGTAGGGTCCAACCAAATTCACATCGATCACCCGCCGCCATCCCTCGGACGGCAAATCCCATGTAGACGCATTACCGCCTGTAATGCCGGCATTGTTGACCAAAATATCGACTGCACCGTGCCGGGCCATGGTGGCCGCAGCAGCCGTACGAACCGCAGCCTCGTCAGTCAACTCGGCTTGGTGTGTGCTGACCACGCCTCGGCTCGACAAAGCCATCGCAGCGGCGTCCATCGCAGCAGCATCCAAGTCCCAGATCGCCACCGCCGCACCCGAAGCTAGCATACGTTCGGCGATGGCCCGGCCAATGCCTCTTGCCCCGCCGGTGACGACGGCTGTACGCCCGTGCAAATCCAGTTGATTCATGCTTCCCCCTTCGAGAAGGCTATCCCCAAGCACCGTGTCCCGTCCAGGTCGGCACCGCCCACCTGTTCAATCCGCCCCTGCTTGTCCTACCGATTCAGCTACAGGCTGCACCTCGACAACGCCGGTCTAGAAACGCGCCTACCCTCCTGGAAGCACCGCCCCGGGATGGAAGTGCTCATAGACCCGCCGCGCCGTCTCCCGGTTGATGCCCGGCGCCGCCTCAAGGTCAGCCAGCCCTGCCGCCTTGACCCCACGCGCACTGCCGAAGTGATTCAGCAATGCGCGCTTGCGGGCTGCGCCGACGCCGGGCACCTCGTCCAGTTCGCTGCTCACCAGTGCCTTGCTGCGCCCAGCACGATGGGTCGTGATGGCGAACCGGTGGGTCTCATCCCGCACGCGCTGCAGATAGTACAGAACGGGATCGCGCGGCGGCAGTTGAAACGGCGGCCGGCCGTCGATGTGGAACCATTCCCGCCCAGCGTCGCGGTCCGGTCCCTTGGCGATGGCCACCACCGGAATGCCATGCATCCCCAAGTCCTGCATAACCCCGCGCACCGCCGACAACTGCCCGGCCCCGCCATCGATCAGCACCAGGTCCGGCAGGATCGGCGCTTCAGCACCGCCCTCCTCGCTTGCGGCCTGCTCCTTCAACGCCCGGCCGAAGCGGCGGTCCAGCACCTCCCGCATCATCGCAAAGTCGTCGCCCGGAGCGATCGGGCCGCGGATGCCGTACTTGCGATACGCAGACTTGCGGAAACCCTCCGGTCCCGCCACCACCATCACGCCATACGCGGCAGTGCCCATGATGTGGCTGTTGTCGTAGCATTCGATGCGGTCCGGCAGGGCAGGAAGGTTGAACAACGCGGCCACCCCCTCCAGCAGCTTGGTCTGCCCGGCCGACTCCGCGAGCTTGCGCTCCAGCGCCTCCCGGGCATTGGTCTCGGCATGCAGCACCACCGCACGCTTCTCGCCGCGTGCCGGCACCGCCACCTCCACCCGGCGCCCGGCCTTGATCGCCAGCGCCTCCGCGACCAGCTCCGCTTCCGGCAGCGCCAGGTTCAGCAACACCGCCGCCGGGGGCGGCTTGTCATCGTAGAACTGCAGCACAAACGCGGACAGCACCGCATCGACCTCAAGGTCCGCCGAGTGCGCCGGAAAGAACGCCCGGTTGCCGTTGTTGCGCCCGCCACGGATAAAGAACACCTGGACGCAGGTCTGCCCGCCGATGCCGTGGATGGCGATGACGTCGGCGTCGTTCAGGCTGGCCGGGTTGATGACCGCGGTGCCCTGCACGGCCGTCAGCCCGCGGATGCGGTCGCGGATCGCCGCCGCCCGTTCGAACTCCAGCGCCTCCGCCGCAGTCTCCATTTCCACGGCCAACTGCTTCTGCACCGCCCCGGCCTTGCCGCCCAGGAAGGCGCGGGCCTGCGCTACCAGCTCGGCATAGTCGTCGTGCCCGATCCGCCCGGTGCACGGCGCCGAGCACCGCCTGATCTGGTGCAGCAGGCAGGGCCGGCTGCGGTTGGCGAACACCGTGTCCTGGCAGGACCGCAGCAGGAATACCCGCTGCATGGCGTTCACCGTCTGGTTCACGCTCCAAACCGAGGCGAACGGCCCGTAGTAGCTGCCCTTGCGCGTCCGTGCCCCGCGGTGCTTGGCGATCTGCGGAAACGGGTGGTCCTCGGTCAGCACCAGCCACGGATAGCTCTTGTCGTCGCGCAGGACGATGTTGAACCGCGGCTTCAGCCGCTTGATGAGGTTGGCCTCCAGCAGCAGCGCCTCGGCCTCGGTGTGGGTGGTCACGATCTCCATCGTGACGGTTTCGGACACCATGCGCCGCAGCCGCTCGTTCAGCCGGCTGACCTGGGTGTAGGAGTACACCCGCTTCTTCAGGCTTTTGGCCTTGCCGACGTAAAGCGCCTCTCCGCGGGCGTCCAGCATTCGGTAAACGCCGGGGCTTAGCGGCATCGTCAGCAGTGCCTGCTCGATGACGGCGACGCCCTTGGGGGCCGTTGGAGCTGGGACGGGAAGGGTGATACCGCCCTCGCCGGGCGGTTGGCTCAGGTCATCCATATTCTATGCAGATGGGGCAGGAGACATTGGATTCCATCCACCGAATCTGTGGATAACTCTGTGGACGGACGGTGGGCAGCGACCACGCATTGGCGGATTTCCGCGGTTTGCTCGGGGTTGCACATGTTTTGGGCAGCACTACTAACAGGCTGTTATTGCTTGTGAACTCATGGTTTTCGAGTCTGCTTCCTCAGCGGAAACCCGCATGTCCCTGCAAACATTGAAAGTCAACAGCCGTCGTGGACAAAACGCATGACCCCGGCCCAGTGTGGCCTCACCGCCGCGTCCGTTCGACGACGACACCCCCTGAAACAGCGTCTGGAAACACGTCCAGCTTCTCCACTTGGACCCGTGCCAGCAGGACGCGGCCATCGGCCAAACAGGCCTCGGCGATGCGCTCCGCCAGGGTTTCCACCAGCTTGATGTGCTCCGCGCCAGCGATCCGGCGCACCGTGTTGGCTACCACCTCATAGCTTACGACGCGGTGCAAGCTATCAACCGCGTCGGCCGGATTCCCTTCATCCACGGCCAGGTCGACATTGATCCGGACGCGTTGCGGTGCGGCGTGCTCGTGCTGATACACGCCGATGCTGGCCTGCAGCACCATATCGCGCAGGAAGACCTGGCGAATGCGCCGGCCGGCATCGGCCATGCTTGGCTGCCTCACTCCTCGACGCCCCGGCTGGGTCCGCCGAAGTCTGGACCCCACTGCAGGTGCTGCCCGCCGTCCAGCGCGATCATCTGCCCGGTCATCGCCGGCAGCGACAGAATTGCCAGCACCGCCCGCCCGACCTCCTCCGGGCTGGTGCCGCGGCGCAGCGGCGTCGATCCGCACTGCCGGGCAAACTGCTCGGTGGTCTGGCGCGCGTTCGGCAGCGCCGGGCCGGGGCCAATCGCGTTGACCCGGATGCGCGGCGCCAAGGCGAGCGCCAACTGCTGCGTCAGCGCCCACAGGGCAGCCTTCGACACGGTATAGGACACGAAATGCGGGGTCAGCGACCAAACGCGCTGGTCCAGCAGGTTGACCACCGCCCCTTCGGCGCCGCCGGGCAGGGCGCGGGCGAACGCCTGGATTAGCACGAACGGTGCCCGCAGGTTCGGCTCCAGATGGCGGTCCCAGGTCGCACGGGTGGCATCGTCCCACTCGTCGCGCTCGAACACGCTGGCGTTGTTGACCAGGACGCCCACCGGGCCGAGTGCTGCGGCAGCATCGGGCACCAGCGCGGCGGCGGCGGTCTCGTCGGCGAGGTCTGCTTGCAGCACGGCAGCGCGGCCGCCGGCATGGGCAACCTCGCCGGCCAGGTGGTCCGCCTCGGCCCGGCTGTGGTTGCAGTGGATGGCAACGCCGAACCCAGCGCCGGCCAGCGCCAGCACGATGGCCCGGCCCAGCCGGACCGCGCCGCCGGTGACAAGCGCAACCCGGGGCACGTCGGGGAGAAGCTCCATGCCGCTGCCTACCCGGCCCGGCCGGCGCCGTAAAGCCGTGCGCCGCCCAGATCCAACATTAAGCTCATGCCCTGGAGTGGGACGGCAAGCAAATCTTAGAGGGGCGCCGAGCCGCGCATGAATTGGCCGCGCACGCCGCGCACCGTGGCTGCGGCCCACCGCGCCAGGCCCCGCACGTCGCCACGGCGCCCGATCAGGAAATACCAGCCATACCGCACCACGTCCGCCGCCAGCCACCCCCACATGCCATAGGCCCGGAAGATGTAGCCGCGGTTGCGGAACTGGCACTGCTGCTTCATCTCCGTCCCGGGCATCACGGCATAGAACAGTCCCCCCATGATCGGGTGGATTTCTGGCGCCGACCCCGGATGCAGGAACCCCGCCGTCGTCGCCAGCACGACTTCCGCCCCGGCCCGGCGGGCACGGAACAGGAACTCCACCTCATCGCCGCGGATGAAGAACCGCGGGTCGGGCAGGCCGATGCGCCGAAACAGCCCGCTGGCGATCAGCGCGCCATTGAACAGGTGGGCAAAGCCAGGCACCGGGCCATGCCGCAGCACGGTCGCCACATCGAACACCGTGCGCCCGGCCAGGCGGACCGGGAACGACAGGCGGTCCGGCGCGTCCACGTCCATCACCAGCGAGCCAACCAGCTCCGCCCCGCTGCGGCTGGCAGTGTCCAGCAGGGCGGCCAAGCAGTCCGACGCAGCCGGGCGACCGTCATCGTCCATCAGCCACAGCCACCCCGCACCCGTCGCCAACCCGGCCTGGATGCCAGCCCGGAAGCCGCCGGCCCCGCCAAGGTTATGCGGCAGGACGACGCACGTCACCTCGGGATAATTGCGGAGTAGCGCCTGGGTCGGCGGGCCGCTGGCATTGTCCACCACCACGATCCGGGCCGGCGGCGGCTCCTGCATCAGGATCGCGTCCAGGCACTGCCGCAGCAACGCCGGCCGGTCGTGCGTGACGACGACCGCGGCGACGCCGAGCTGAACCGGCGCCGAGGCGAAGCAGCTTGACGCGGGGGCGGCAATCCGGTGTTGGTCCACGCCCATCGGCTCTCCTTCACTCCCGTGATATGAAGTGAATTGCGGCGGGTGAAGGCTCACGCGCAGACTTTCAATACAAGGCCTTATTCAAATGCTGGACATCATGCCGGCCGCCGTACCGTCTAGCCGGCAGGACCGTACTCCCAGCTCGGTTCTACTGGCCCGCGTGCTCCTGGACCGCTCCGATAGCTTGCGCCCGCTGTATTGGCGCGAGCCACGCTTCTCCGGGAAACATCCCGCGGGCGTCGTTCCGGTCGAGGGCGGCCTGCACCTGCAGCCGGGGGCGATGGCGGCGTTCGACACCTACTTCAATGCGCTGTTCGAGCATCAATGGCGACTCTACACCCGCGTCGGGCAGATCGCCCTGCGGCTGGAACTGCAGGGCGAGGCGGTGCTGCAGGTATGGCGCCGCACCCCGGATGCCGGAACCACCCTGCTGCACGAGGCGGCGGTGTGCGGCACGGCCGAGGTGAGGCTGGCCCAGGATGCCCCGCATTTCCGCCAGGCGGGCCTGCTGTGGTTCGACGTCGTGGCGGGGCCAGGCGGCGCGACGCTGCACAGCGCGGCGTGGCACGCGCTGGACGCAACACCCGACCCGGTCGGCTTGGGCGTCGTGATCTGCACCTTCGACCGTGAGGCCGCGCTGGCACGGGTGCTGCTGGCCATCGCCGGGGATGCCGGGCTGGGCGCAGTCACGCGGGTGATCGTCGTCAACCAGGGGCGGCCCGGCCTGACCGGACGCCCCGCCATCGCCGCCGCGGCCGGGCTGCTGCGGGAGCGGCTGTACGTCGTGGAACAGGGCAACTTCGGCGGCGCCGGCGGCTTCGGCCGTGGGCTGCTGGAGACGCTGGACGACCCGGCCGTCACCCACGCCTGCCTGCTGGACGACGACGTGCGGCTGGAGCCGGAGAGCCTGGCGCGCATGGCCGCGTTCTTCAGCCTGGCCCGCCGCGACCTGCTGCTGGGCGGCCACATGCTGGACAGCGTGAAGCCGACCGAGCTTTACGAGGCCGGCGCGGTCGTGCTGCCCAACTGGGCCTTGCGTCCATTGGACCCGATGCTGAACCTGGCCGACCCGAGGTCGCTGGACGCGCTGCTGGACGTGAAGGCCATGCACTACAACGGGTGGTGGATGTGCGGCCTGCCGAAGCGGCTGCTGCTGCAAGCCGGGATGCCGCTGCCCTGCTTCATCCGCGGCGACGACGTGGAGTTCGGCCTGCGGCTGCACAACCAGGGCGTGCCCACCGTGCCGCTGCCCGGCGTGGGCATCTGGCACGAGCCGTTCTACCTTAAGATCGGCGGCTGGCAGCTTTACTACGAGACGCGCAACGCCCTGATCTGCGCCGCCCTGCATGAGGGCTTCGAGCCGCGCCGCATCGTGGTGCTGATGGTCAAGCGGCTGCTGATCCACCTGCTGACCTACCGCTACTACAACGCCGCGCTGATCGTGCAGGCGATGCAGGACTTCATGCAGGGGCCGGGGGTGCTGGACCAGGACCCCCGGCCCCTGCACGCCGGGCTGGGCGCGTTGCGGACCGCCTATCCCGACGCCTGGACGCCGCGCGAGACGGTGCTGCCGCTGGCGCCGGTGGGCCGGTCCCCGCGATGGCGTTCCGGCTTCGTGTTCGCGCTGGGCCGGGCGGTCGCGCGCAACTGGCTGCGTCCCCCGGAAGCAGGCGGGCCACGGCGGCTGGATGCGGTCAACCTGGTGTGGTTCCGGGTACAGGGATCGGATAGCCTGGCCGTGGACACCCATTGGGACCGTGACCTGCCGACCCTCCGGCGGGATCGCGCGGCATTCCGAGCACTGCTGCGGGCGGGGCTGGCGGAGGTGCGGCGGCTGCACCGGCAGGCGCCAGCATTGCGCCGAGCCTGGCGGGCGGAGGCGCCGCGGCTGACCTCCATCCCGTTCTGGCGCGCCTATTTGGGCAGCGCGCCCACCGGGGCCGCGGTGCCGCCGGGCTGCCGGGGGCAGTAGGTCACCTTATCCCCTTTGCCATAGCCGGCGATCTGCCCGTCGAAGCAGGGCTGGGCGTTCTGCGGCTGGATCAGCTCCGGCCCGGCCTGGGCGACCAGCTCGGCCTGCACATAGCCGGTGGCGCCCTCATACAGCGTCTCGCACCACCCGTTGCTGCACGCGACCACCTCCAGCGGGGCGTCGCGGTCGATCTCGTCCGTGACGACATACTGCAGCCCCGGCCCGGCACGCAGGAACGTCGTCCAGGTTGCGCGGCCCGTCCACGCCGATGCGGGCGAGGCCATACAGACGCTGGCTGCCAGAGCTGCGACTGCCAGGACTGCAATCAAAGCGGCATCATTTGTCGAAAAGCAACGTGCGGGTCGGGATGGCTGCATTTCACGGTTCCGTTACTGTCAGCTTATGTTGACACAAAGTTTGTCAGGATTTAGTGACATACGCAAGTAAACCCCGAAAGTGACCTCCAAGCGGCAAGGAGACCACAATGTCCATGTTGTCCTACGAGGCGAAATACCGCATCCGAGGCGGAACGCTGTTCGGCGGAAGCCTGTTCGATTTCTGGGTTGGGCCGTTCTACGTCGGGTTCTTCGGGGTGACGGCGGTTACCGCCTCCCTGGTTGGCACCCTGCTGGTCCTGTACGGCGCCGCGATCGGGCCGACCTGGCAGCCCTTCGCCATCACCATCAACCCGCCGCCGGTCAGCATGGGCCTTGCCTTGGCGCCGATGCGGGAGGGTGGGCTGTGGCAGTGGATTACCCTGTTCGCCATCATTGCCTTCGTGAGCTGGGCGCTGCGCCAGGCGGAGATTGCGCGCAAGCTGGGCATGGGCCTGCACGTGCCTTTCGGCTTCTCGGCCGCGATCTTCGCCTATGTCAGCCTGGTGGTGATCCGGCCGGTGCTGATGGGCGCCTGGGGCTACGGCTTTCCCTATGGGATCATGAGTCACCTCGATTGGGTCAGCAATACCGGCTACCAGTATCTGCATTTCCATTACAACCCGGCGCACATGCTGGCGGTGACGTTCTTCTTCACCACGACCTTCGTGCTCGCACTGCACAGCGCGGAGATACTGTCCTCCGCTCACCCCGGCCCTGGCGGGCGCGTCAAGTCGGCCGAGCATGAGAGCATCTACTTCCGCGATACCATCGCCTACTCCATCGGCGAGCTGGGCATCCACCGGCTGGGCTACTTCCTGGCGATCAACGCCGGGGTCTGGAGCGCGATCTGCATCCTGATCTCCGGCACCATCTGGACCCGCGGCTGGCCCTACTGGTGGGACTGGTACCTGCACATCCCGATCTGGAGCGCCACCGGGGTCACCTGACTCCACCCTCCCGTCCGACGCCGCCTGAGTTCAGGAGATCACCATGGCGCGCTATCATACGCTGTTCACCTCCATCGAGCTGGTCGGCCCGGACGAGCTGGGGCTTCGCCTGCCGCCCGGCAGCGCGCGCCGGCTGCTGAAGCCGTTCCGCTCCAACTGGCTGGGGCGCATCGGCGAGAACCAGGTGGGGCCGACCTACCTCGGCGGCCTCGGCTGGTCCTCCATCGTCTGCGGCTTCATCGCGTTCGAGATCATCGGCCTCAACATGTGGGCGTCGGTCGA
>CAXTFY010000218.1:0-9165 GCA_964243265.1 uncultured Acetobacteraceae bacterium
TCAGGTCCGCCCGGTCCCAGTCAAAGAACACCAGGTAGGTGCGGTTCTGCGGCGGAACCACGGGCGGCGCGGCAATGACCGGCGGCGGCGCCGCGTTGAAGGCGTAACGCAGGCCCAGCAGGACGCTGTGGTTCAAGTCCGAGTTGCTATCAAGCCGGACGTTGGCGCGGGTCGCCGTCCCCGGCGCAAAGTACTGGAAGTTGTAGTTGCGGGTCTCGGCCAGGCCCATGAAGCGGTACTCGGCCGTGACGGCCAGGCCCGGCACCGCGGGGATCGGGAAGGCCGCACCCAGGATCGCCTGGTAAGCAAAAGAGCCCTGGCCGTTGGTGGAGCGCAGCAGCGAGTTGAAGCCGCCCGGCCGCCCGACCACTGGACCGCCGTTGCCGTAGAACCGGGCGTTCGCGTCCTGCGCATAGGAGTAGCCGGCGCCGACGCCGACATAGGGCGTGACCGGGAACGGGATGAAGCCGCCGATGCCCAGCACGTTCGGGTCAAAGTCATAGAGGGCGTTCACCATGCCGGTGTACTTGTCCTCGTCGCCGCCGCCGCTCAGATGGTTGCGGAAGGTCCCAGCAGGCGAGCTGTTCGTGGCGCCTGCGATGGAATAGAACTTGTTCTGACGGTAGCTGCCCTCGACCTCGAAGCGCAGGCCGTTGCCCAGGCCGTAACCGACGCTGCCAAGGCCGACGAAGCCGACGTCGTTCCTCTCCGTCGCGTTGGAGCCGATGCCGCGCAGGTTCGGGACGAACCGGTTGGTCGCCTGCGGATAGCCGACGCCCGTGATCGACTGGTTCTGCATGAAGTTGGCACCGGCGCCCGCGCCGATGTAAAGGCCGTCAATCGCCTCGGCCTTGGCAGCTACGGGGGCGGCCAGGACGGTCGCGGCCAGTAGCGCTCTGCGGAGCTTCATTCTTTCTCTCCTCGGTAAATAACTGGGTCATAAGCGCATCCGGGGGCCTGCGGGACACGTCCCCCGCCTCTCGGTGAATGCACACTACCACTACTTGCCTCTAAGGCGAGGTGGGTGTGGCCGATTACGGACCGCTTGTGGCCTTGAAGCCACAACGAGCAGCGCAGAATTACCACACACGCCCGTGAGCTAACATTGCATGACGTGAACTCAGATGATCCGCGCCTCGAAGGGCGGCAGCAGGTCCGGCGCCTCGAACTCCAGCACCCATAGATCCGGGTCGCGGCCGACCTGGCGGGCAACGTAGGCGTCGGCGGCGGCCTGGTCCACTGCCGCCGGGCCGGTGGCGCGCATCCACGACACGTCCCCCTCCCCGGCCCGCACCTGGGACAGCACGGACAGGCCCTCCCGCCCCCGCAGCACCACCAGCACGCCGCCGGCGTCGGCGTCCCCGCCGCGCAGCACCGCGCCGGGCCGCCCGTCGATATCGCCCATGCGCAGGGCCATCTGCACCCATAGCTTGGCCTTTACCCGTGGTGCCGCCATGCCGCATCCTCCGCCGTTCGACGTTTCAACCTAGCCGGAGGCCCTATGTTGCGCCTGGTCCGCCTGGCCTTCCTAACCGCACTCGCCCTTGCCGCTCCGGCGGCCACCCTGCCGGCTGCCGCCCAGGCTCCGGCGCCGGAGCGCATCAGCTTCGGCCTGGATTGGCAGGCAGAGGCCGAGTACGGCGGCTACTACCAGGCCGTCGCCACCGGAATCTACGCCCGGCATGGCTTGCAGGTGGCCATACGGCAGGGCGGGCCGCAGGTGAACCAGGCGCAGCTCATGCTGGCGGGTCGGCTGGACTTCACGCTGGCGTCCAACAGCTTCCTGGCGTTGAACTTCGTTGGCGAGGACCTGCCGTTCATCGCCGTCGCCGCCATGTTCCAGCGCGACCCGGCGGTGCTGCTCGCCCATCCGGGCCAGGGCCATGACAGCTTCGAGGCGCTGCGCGGCCTGCCGGTGATGATCAGCGCCAGCAGCCGGGCGGGCTGGTGGAGCTTCCTGCGCGCCCGCTTCGGCTACACCGACTCGCAGATCCGGCCGTACACCTTCAACCTCGCGCCCTTCCTCGCCGACCCGCAAGCGGTGCAGCAGGGCTATTTGGGCTCAGAGCCGCTCCTGGTACGGCAGGCCGGCGGGTTCGATCCCGTCGTGCTCCTGCTGGCCGACGCGGGGTTCAGCGGCTATGCCAGCCTGGTCACCACCAGCACTCGCCTGGCAGAGACCAAGCCGGACTTGGTGCAGCGCTTCATCGACGCCTCCGCCGAGGGGTGGCGCTCCTACCTGCATGGCGACCCGGCGCCGGGCAATGCACTCATCAAGCGGGACAACCCCGACATGACCGACGCCCTGCTGGCCTATGGGCGGCAGGCGCTGCTGGACCGGGGGATCGTCGAGTCCGGGGACGCCGTGCAGTCCGGCATCGGCGCCATGACGGATGCACGCTGGGCCGACTTCTTCAAAGCCGTGTCGGCGCAGGGCGTTTACCCCGCCGGGATGGACCCGCGCCGCGCCTACACGCTGCGCTTCGTCGGCGGCAACGCGGCGGTGAAGTAACGGCCATTGCTGACGGTCGAGCACGTCGGCCGCCGCTTCCCGAACGGCACGGTGGCGCTGGCGGGGGTGTCGCTGCGGGTCGGCGCCGGGGACTTCGTCGCGCTGCTGGGGCCGTCCGGCTGCGGCAAGAGCACCCTGCTGCGCCTGATCGCCGGCCTGGACCGGCCCGACAGCGGAGCAGTGGCCTGGGACGACGGCCCCCCTCCGCCCGGCAGCATCGGCTACGTGTTCCAGGATGCGACGCTGCTGCCCTGGGCGACGGCGTTGGACAACGTGCGCCTGCCGCTGCGGCTGCGCGGCCAGCCTGCCGCGGCGTCGGCGTCGGCGGCCCAGGCCGCGTTGGCCCGCGTGGGCCTGCAGGGCTTCGAGGCCGCCCGCCCGCGCGAGCTGTCGGGCGGCATGCGGATGCGCGTCTCCATCGCCCGCAGCCTGGTGGCCCGGCCGCGCCTGCTGCTGATGGACGAACCCTTCGCCGCGCTGGACGAGTTCACCCGCCATGCCCTGCAGGAGGACTTGCTGGCCCTATGGCGGGAAGCCGGGTGCAGCGTGGTGTTCGTCACGCACTCGATCTATGAGGCAGCCTTCCTTGCCCCGCGCATCGTGCTGATGTCCTCGCGGCCGGGGCGGATCGTGGACATCATCGAGTCCCCCTTGCAGCCTGGCCCCTTGCAGCCTGGCCCCTCAGACTCTGCCCCCTTGCTACCCGCTTTGCAGCCTGGCCTTGTGATGCCAGCCAGCAACCGGCGGCAGGACCCGGCGTACGCCGCCCTGGTCGCGCGCATCAGCGACGCCATGCAGCAGGCCCGGATCGCATGAGCAGGGCCGCATGACCAAGGCCGCATGAACCCCGCCGCACTCTGCTTCGGCCTGCTCACCCTTGCGGTGTGGGAGGCCGCGGTGCGCCTGGCCGGGGTGCCGTCCTACGTGCTGCCCGGCCCCTCCGCCATCGGCCGCGCCTTCCTGGCCGACCCGGCACTGCTGCTCGGCTCCCTGCTGTCCACCCTGGCGGTCACCGCGGCGGCGTTGGCGGCAAGCTGCGTGCTGGGGGTGCTGCTGGCGGGGCTGATGGCGAGCAGCCGCTGGGCGCGGGCGGCGATCCTGCCCTGGGCGGTGGTGCTGCAGGTGACGCCGGTGGTGGCCATCGCCCCGCTGATCATCGTCTGGGTCGGCGACCCCTTTGCGTCGCTCGTGGTGTGCGCGACCATCGTGGCGTTCTTCCCGGTGTTCTCCAACACCGCCGCCGGGCTGGCGGCGGTCCCGGCGGAGCTGCTGGACCTGTTCCGGCTGAACGGCGCCGGGCGGTGGCAGACCCTGTGGCTGCTGCGGCTGCCGGCGGCGGTGCCGGCGTTCCTGCAGGGCCTGCGGGTGTCGGGCGGGTTGGCGCTGGTGGGGGCGGTGGTGGCGGAGTTCGTCGCCGGGTCGGGCGGCTTCGCCTCCGGCCTGGCCTACCGCATCCTGGAGGCCGGGTACCGCCTGCAAATCCCGCGCATGTTCGCAGCCCTGGTGCTGCTGTCCCTGGCGGGGATCGCCATCAACGCCGGGCTTGGGGCGGTGGGCGCCTGGGTGATGCGGCGGCGTGGCGAGGCTTGAGGCCGGGAGGCTTGAACGGACGCCCCGACGTGGCCAGAACAGAGGCAGAGCGGAGCACCCCATGGCTGATAACAAGACGCCCCCTACCAAGATGGCCGAGATCAAGACGCTGACCCCGGCCCAGCGCGCGTATGAGCAGAAGCGGGCAGACAAGGCCGGCAAGACCCTGGAGGCCTGGCTCGACCTGAAGCAGAAGCGTGCTGCGGAAGAGGCCAAGGCCGCCGCCCCGCCCCCGCCGCCCAAGAAGCCCGGCCTGATCAGCCGCCTGCTGGACCGGGCGCACAAGCCGCTCTGACGCCGTTCGCCGTCCATGCCGACTGGAGCATGGACGCCGGCAAGCGGTGGATGGCGCTGGCGACCCCCGCGGCGGGCGGATGGACGGCGGAGGTGACGCCGGTCGGCGACCTCGCCACCCTGCTGGCACGGCTGCGGACCTGGGCCGGCGGGGCGCCGGTCGCGCTGGGCGTGGATTTCCCGATCGGCCTGCCGCGCGACTACGCCGCCCGGCATTCGGATGGCGCAGCGGACTTCCCGGCGTTCCTGCGCCGCCTGGCGGACCGGCCGGGCTTCTTCCAGGTGTGCGGCGCGTTGGACCAGGTTTCGGCGGCCCGGCCGTTCTATCCGATGCGGGGGGCGCGCGGCATGACGCGGCTGTCGCACGCGCTGGCGCTCGGGCTGGATGGCGCCGCCGGGCTGTCCCGCGCCTGCGACCGCGCTACCGCCGGCCGGCCAGCCGGGGCGCCGCTGTTCTGGACTCTGGGCGCCAACCAGACCGGCAAGGCCGCCATCACCGCCTGGCGCGACCTGCTGCTGCCTGCCTTGGCGAGCCCGGCGCCGCCGGCCCTGTGGCCGTTCGACGGCGCGTTGCTGCCCCTGCTGGCGGCGGTGGAGGCCGGGCAGCCCGGCCGGATCGTGGTGGCCGAGACCTATCCAGCCGAGGCTATGCGGCAGCTCGGCCTACGCATGGGCGGCAGCAAGCGCCGCCATGCCGACCGCCTGGCGCTGGCGCGTGCCCTGCGGGACCGGATGGCGGAGCTGCGGCTGCGGCCAGCTCCCGCCCTGGACGCCTGGCTCGCCACCGGCTTCGGCGCCGATGCGGCCGGGGAGGACCGGCTGGATTGCGTGCTCGGCCTGTTGTGCGTCGTCCAGGTGCTGCTAGGCCGTCGGGCGGACGCCATGCCGGATGATCCCTGGATCAAACAGTGGGAGGGATGGGTGCTGGGCCAGTCGCCCTGACGTGCGACCCGGCTTCCTTAGATGCCCAGGGGACGCGCCGGGGATGCGCCGGCCCTGTTCCGGCAGAACCGGTTGGCAGCCGTGATCGCGAGCTGGCTTCGGCGCGGCGATCCAGGACCGCACGGACAGCAGGCCCAGCCTTGCGCCCCTAGCCTGCCGCATCGCAAGCGCCCCTCGCAATGACGAATGGTCAGAAGGCTCCCGGCACCCCTATTGCAGGTAATCCGCCGCCGCCCGCGCCAGCGCCTGCACACCAAGGCCAATGCACGCCTCGTCCGGCTGATAGGCGGAGTTGTGCAGCTTGTCATGCCGCCCCGGCTGGCCGGAGCCGACCCGAAGCTGGAATGCCGGCACCAGGTTGGCCATGAAGGCGAAGTCCTCACCGCCCAGGCTCGGCTCGCCCTCGTCCACCACGTCGCCGAGCTGCGCCCGCACGCTGGCGACCGCGCGGTCCAGCACCGCGTCGTCGTTCACCAGCGCCGGGACGCCGCGCTCATACTGCACCCGGCAGGCCACCCGCATCCCTACCTCCAGCCCGGCGCACAGCCGACGGATCGCCGCCTCCGCCACGTCCTGCGCCGGGGCGTGCAGGGTCCGCACCGTGCCACGGACCAGGCAGGCGTCGGGGATGATGTTGTGCACGGTCCCGGCATGGATGGCGCCGACGGTGACGACGCAGGGATGCAGCGGCCGCTGTTCCCGCGACACCACCGTTTGCAGTTGCGTCACCAGGTGGGCAGCGGCCACGATGGGATCGACCGCGTCCTCGGGGTGCGCGGCATGACCGGACCGCCCGGCGACGGTGATGTCGAACCGGTCGGACGCCGCCAGGCACGCGCCGCGGCAGAAGCCGAGCCGGCCGGCCGGCATGTCGGGGTAGTTATGGAAGCCCAGCGCCTGATCGACACCCTGCATCGCGCCGTCGGCGATCATCGCCGCGGCGCCGCCCAGGGTCTCCTCGGCGGGTTGGAACAGCAGGCGGACCGTGCCGGACAGCGACGGCGCCATGCCGGCCAGCACGGCAGCGACGCCGAGCAGGGTGCTGGTATGGATGTCGTGGCCGCAGGCGTGCATGTGGCCCGGCACGGTGCTGGCGAACGGCAGGCCGGTCTGCTCGTGGATGGGCAGCGCGTCCATGTCGGCGCGGATGACGAGCGTCGGGCCGGGGCGGCCGCCGGCGCCCGGCCTGCCCCCGGTGATCGTGCCGATGACGCCGGTGCGCCCCACGCCGGTGCGGTGCGGGATGCCCAGCCGGGTCAGCTCGGCGGCGACGATGCCGGCGGTGCGGACCTCCTCGAAGCCTAGCTCGGGGTGGGCGTGCAGGTCGCGGCGGATGGCGATCAAGTGCGGTTCGACCTGGCGCGTGGCGTCGGCGATGGCGGATTGGAGGTCGTTGTGCCGGGTGGCGGGCATCATGGGAACCTTAGAAGGATATGGGAAGGCATCTTGGCGGTGGCAGGCATGGGGAGCAAGCGACTGGATGCCCCGCGCTGAGTGGACCTGTATCACGGGCTGCAAGCAACGCAGGCCCTATGACGCATAAAGTCCGAGATACCTTCTGGACGTGTGACAATGGATGTCTGCTTGCAAAACGGCGCCAAGGTTGTCTCTAGCCGGCGAGTGGCTTTCTCCCCGGCCCTGAGACAGTCCCGGTGCTTCGAACTGCTTCTTATGTTGCAGAAGCACTTCGCTGACCTCGACGTCCGCTTCACCAACGATGACTGGAGCGGCTGCATAAGCAGGCTGGTTGTCTTGTAACTTTCGTAGCAGCGAGGGATGGCCACCCTCGAAGGGTGGCCATCCCGCATTACCGGATTAAGGTATGCAGTCGATGAGACAACTCACTTTGCCATCAGCAGGGCTTGTTCGAGGAGAGTCAGCCGTGCGATGACATCATCGACCATGGCATAGCCCAAGGCGTGCACCCGGAGCGCCACGGGCACGCAGGACTTATCTGCCGGAGCAACCTGGCCATCGATGCGGACATGGATGGTCAAGCAGCCGAGATCGTCCACTTCGCCTTTCAGCCTCACCCACCAATCGGCGTCGGCGCGCATGGGACTCGCGTAGACGGCTTTGTCTTGCCCGCGTCGCTTGGAGAAGGGACCGGACGCCGATATCCGCACGGTGTTGCTCTTGGTGACCCAGGGGGATGATCCGATATGGATCAACACCGCCAACTGGCGGCCTGGCGGGCAATTTGTCTGCACACGCAGCTTGCTCGTGCTGTCCAGCATCCAGGTGCCGGAGACCTCGACCGCACGCCAGCCCTCGGCGAAGGCAAGCCGCGTCGGGTTGCCGACGTAGGCTGCCCCGCCCGCACCCACGTTGTGCATGTCGGCGACATCAAGGATGTCGCCGCCGTTCAGGGCCGGGGCATAGACTGCATGGGACTCCCCCGTGCGGCCAAGCTCGGCGATGACGCCGTTGATGTTGCCGAAAAAGTCCCGGCCGACATCCCTCCACGTCCGCGCGACAAACCTTGTGCGCAGGTCTTTCTCACGCTGGGCCAGTGCGGCCGGGTCGCCGATCAGGCCGCTGATTGCCTTGTAGCCGGAGTCCAGGTTGAATGGATCGACATAGATGACGTACTCGCCGCCGACCTCCGGGATGGAGCTGGTCGATGACGCGACGCAAACCTTTCCGCGGGCGAGGCTCTCACCGACGGGCAAACCCCATCCCTCGACGAAGCTTGGGAAAACCGTGAAGAGGCACCGGTCGTACAGGGCCTCAAGGTCCTCATCCGACAGCCCATACATGATGTGCAGACGGCCGCCGAGGTTATGCGAGGCATCGACTTGGTCCATCAGGTCTTGCACGCGCCAGCCGGGCCGGCCGACGAACACCAGGTCGGGAACATCCAACCCGGCGTCGATCATGCGCTGCCAGATGTAGAATAGGTAGATATGGTTCTTTCGCGCCTCGATCGTGCAGACGCACAGCACGAATGGGGCGTCCTCCAGCTCATCGAGCTTTGAGCTTACCTGCAGGCGGCGGCGGGTCCGCTCGGCCTCGAAGCGCAGCTCATGCGCGAGCGGCACCGCGATCGTCGGGAACGGCTTGATGTGGTGGCGGGCCGTATAGTCCGTCACCTGCTTCGCGACGAACTCCGAGATGGTGAACGCAAAACTCAGCAGGCGCGCAGTCTCGGCAAATGCCGCAGTGAAGGCGTCCGTCAAAGCCGCCATGCAATAATGCGCGTGCGTGATCGGGATGAGATCGTAGATATATGCGCCGACGATCACGCCTCTCTGCCTCAAGCCGCCGATCCAGCTTGGGTTGGCCACGAACTCCCAGAACGCGCCGACGATGAGGTAAAGGTTTCCGCTCTCGAGCTGGATGAGCCGTGACGTCGCCCGTATGTCGCCGATGAGCGACTGCATCGCCGGCAGGTCAGGCGTGTCGCTCATGGCCATCTGCACGATGCGCCGCATCTTGACCTTGGTGATGAGCAACACGCCTTCGGCATCGCCGTATTGATGCACGAAGTGGTACGAGGCAGCCGCCGTATCATCCAGCTCCTCAAGGATGTAGTTGATCAGGCCGAGCGTCACCCTGGTGATCCCGGTTACGGTGGTATGCAAGGACAAGTATTGAAACAGGTCCTTCACCTCAAGGTAGCGCCCGTCCTTTGCAATCTGCATAGGCCGGCTTTCCACCGCCGGCTTAACGTCGGAGCCATAGCCGAGGTCTTGCAGCTCGGATATGATCTCTCCCGTCGGCGAAAGATCGAACACCTCGCGGAACATTGCAGCCGCCTGCCGTGGCTGATCCAGCTTTTTCAGGAGATGCGCCAGGTGCAAGCGCGCGTCGGAATTCGCCGGAGC
>CAXTFY010000219.1:0-6457 GCA_964243265.1 uncultured Acetobacteraceae bacterium
CGACACCGGCTGCCGCGGCGCCCGGCACGACCTCGGGTGCGATGCTGCGGCACTGCTCTGAGAACCCCGCCATGAAGCGCTGGAACGCAGCGCGGCACTGCTCCGGGTCAAGCTGGCGGAACAGGCGGCTAAACGTGCCGTGGCCCGGCACGCCGCTGGCCAGCGTCAGAACGCTGCGCAGGCTCGCGCCAAGCGTTGCGAGCGGGAACGGCTCCTTGGACCTCGCGAACAGCGCCACGTCACCGCACCCTACCCACCGCACAGCACCAAGCCCAACGCGATGACCAGAAGCTCGTGGACGTCATGCAGGCCAGCAGTGCCGGTCCGCGGGTCGTCCAACTCGTCCCAGCACGCCGCAAACCCGTCCAAGACCACACCCCCAGGCGCGCCGTGCACCAAACGAGGTAGAGGCCATCAGAACCGCACCCAGCAAGACCCGGCTCAATCCATGGCATTCCAAGTGCGATGCCCCTGCACGGAAGGGTGGATCATATTGTGATCTTCCACCGTGGACTGTAGCGTCCGCCCGTGGTGCAAGCGTGGCCCGGGCAGGGCCGCCCGCCCCGCCAATGCAGCGAACGGAGGGGAGGGTCGTTGAGGATCGCCGGCATCGAGACCCTCCGCCTCAAGGAGTTCGCCAACGTTCTCTGGGTCCGCGTGCAAACCGATGCCGGAGTGACCGGCCTGGGCGAGACGTTCTACGGTGCCGGCGCTGTGGAGGCGCACATCCACGACACGCTCGCCGGGCGGCTGCTGGGCCGCGATCCCCTGCAGATCGAGGCGTTGCACCGCGAGATGCTGAACCTCCCGATGGCGCAGGCCAGCACGGGCGTCGAGACCCGCGCGGCGTCGGCGGTGGACATCGCGCTGTGGGACCTGTTCGGCCGGGTGTGCAACCAGCCGGTGCACCAGATGCTGGGCGGCCTGTGCCGGCCGCGGCAGCGCATCTACAACACCTGCGCCGGCTACGGCTACGTGCGGTCCAACAACATAAAGCCGGTCTCCACCTGGAACTTCGATGCCGCCGCCGGCCCCTACGAGGACCTGCAGGGTTTCATGACCCGTGCCGACGCGGTGGCCGAGAGCCTGCTGGAGCAGGGCATCACCGCCATGAAGATCTGGCCGTTCGACCCAGCCGCCATCGAGAACGATGGCCTGGCGATCAGCCCTGCGCAGCTCAAGGCCGCCCTTGACCCGTTCGAGAAAATCCGCCGTGCGGTCGGCGACGGGATGGAGATCATGGTGGAGTTCCATTCCCTGTGGAACCTGCCGATGGCCAAGACGCTGGCCAAGCGCCTCGAACCCTACAAGCCCACCTGGTTCGAGGACCCGATCCGCATGAACTCGCCCCAGGCCCTGGCCGACTACGCCCGCAGCACCGACGTCTGGGTGTGCGCGAGCGAGACCCTGGGTTCGCGCTTCGCCTACAAGGAGTACTTGGACCGGGATGCCATCGGCGTCGTGATGGCCGACCTGTGCTGGACCGGCGGGCTGACCGAAGGGCGCAAGATCGCCGCCATGGCCGACGCCTGCCACCTGCCGTTCGCGCCGCATGACTGCGTGGGGCCGGTCGGCTTCATCGCTGGCATCCACGCCGCGTTCAGCCAGCCCAACACGCTGATCCAGGAGAGCGTGCGCGCGTTCTACACCGGCTGGTATCGCGAGCTGGTGACGGAGATGCCGGTCATCCGGGACGGCTACGTGCTGCCGATGGAGGGGCCGGGCCTGGGCACCGACCTGCTGCCGTCAGTGTTCGAGCGCCCGGACCTCACCGTCCGCCGGTCGGAGGCATAGGCCGATGCAACTGTTCGACCTGTCGGGCCGCACTGCACTGGTGACGGGATCGTCGCGCGGCCTCGGGCTTGCGATGGCGGAGGGTCTGGCGCAGGCCGGGGCAGCGGTGGTGCTGAACGGCTCGGACGCCGGGCGCCTGGCGGACGCTGCGGTGAAGCTGCGCGGCGCCGGCCACGCCGTCCATCACGCGCGCTTCGACGTGACCGACGAGGCCGCGGTGACGGCGGCGTTTGCGGCGCTGGACGCGCAGGGGATCGCGGTGGACATCCTGGTCAACAACGCCGGCATCCAGTTCCGCCGCCCGATGCTGGAGCTGGACACCGCCGACTGGCGCCGGGTGATCGAGACCAACCTCACCAGCGCCTTCGTCATCGGGCGCGAGGCGGCGCGGCGCATGGTGCCGCGCGGGCGGGGCAAGATCATCAACATCGGCTCGCTGACCAGCGCGCTGGCCCGGGCGACGGTCGCGCCCTACACGGTGGCCAAGGGCGGCATCAAGATGCTGACCCAGGCCATGGCCGCCGAATGGGCCGCGCACGGCATCCAGGCCAACGCCATCGGCCCCGGCTACATGCTGACCGACATGAACCAGGCCCTGGTGGACGACCCGGCGTTCAACGCCTGGGTGGTCGGGCGCACCCCGGCCCGCCGCTGGGGCCGGCCGGAGGAGTTGGTGGGGGCGGCGGTGTTCCTGGCCTCGGCGGCGTCGGACTACGTCAACGGCCAGATCATCTACGTCGATGGCGGCATGCTCGCCGTGCTCTGACCTCAACACCACGCCGAGCTGGGCGGAGACCTGGCCGCACCATCAACCGGGAGAGGACGACATCATGGCATCCACCACCACGCGGCGCGCCGCGCTCGCCGGGTCCGCGGCGCTGCTGGCCGCTCCGGCGCTGGTCGGCCGGGCGCGGGCCGCGGCCGCGCTGAAGGTGTCCACCTCGTTCCCGAACGACCCGAGGTTCTCCACCGCGCGCATCTGGTACGACCTGTTCCTGCCCCGCCTCAAGGCCGCCACCGACGGCCAGGTCACCACGCAGTTCTTCCCCGACAACCAGTTGGGCCAGGAGGCCGACGTGGTGAACCAGGTGAAGCTCGGCGTGATCGACATGACGCTGATCGGCACGCCCATCTGGGCCAACATCGTCCCCGAGTTCGGCGTGTTCGACCTGGGCTACGTGTTCACCGACTACGACCACCTGCGCCGGGCCGCCGGCACCCCGGCCGGCAAGGCGCTGCTGCAATCCCTGGTGGAGAAGGCCGGGACCCACCTGCCGGCCCTGGGCCGCAACCTCGGCGCGCGCAACTTCGTCACCAAGTTCGCCTTCACCGATCCGGCCGGGCTGGCGGGCCGCAAGATACGTTGCTTGCCGACGCCGGTGGTGACCGAGACGGTGCGGCTGATGGGCGCCGCCGCGACCCCGATGGCGTTCGGCGAGATCTACACCGGCCTGCAGGCCGGCGTGATCGACGGGCTGGAGCACGATGCGCCGACGGTGCTGTCGGCCAAGTTCTACGAGACGGCCAAGACCTTCACCCTGACCCAGCACATCTACAACCCGTTCGGCTGCTTCATCAGCGACCGCACGCTGAGACGCCTGCCGCCCGCGCAACGCGACGGCCTGCTGCAAGCCGTGCAGGACACCACGGACGAGCACTTCAAACGCGCCGCCCAGGTCGAGGCCGACGCGCTGGGGGAGCTGAGGGGCAAGGGCGTCACCGTGGCGGACTGCGACCGCGCCGTGTTCCGCGAGCGGGTGCGCCCGATGTGGGACCGCTTCGCCGAGCGCACGCCGGGCGCGAAGCCCATGCTGGACGCCATTCGCGCCACCGAGGCTGTCTGATCCATGGACATGCTCCCGGCCCGCGGCGCCGTGGCGGCCCGGCCTGGCCTGTGGTCCCGCGGAACAAGCCTGTTGCTGACGGCGGTGGAGGTGCTGGCGGCGGCGCTGCTGGCCGCCGACCTCGTGGTGGTGATGTTCTCCGTGCTGGCCCGCTTCCTGTTCGACGCGCCGCCGGTGTGGGCCGACGACGCGGCCCGCGCCCTGCTGCTGGCCGTGAGCTTCCTCGGCGCGGCTGCGGCGCTGGCGCGTGGGGAGAACGCGGGCGTCACCTTCTTCGTGGACCGGCTGGCCCCCCCGGCGCGCCGGCGCATCGATGCCCTGGCCGGCGCGACGGTGCTGCTGGTCGCCGCCGCCCTGGCCTGGAACGGCGTCGTGCTGCTGCTCGACACCGCCGGGCAGACGGTGGGCGCGGGCGTCCCGCAGGAGGCGTTCTTCGCGCCGCTGTGCCTGGCAGCCATCGCAATGACCGTGTTTGCCCTGGACGGCCTGCGGCGGCACCGTCCGGCCGACCTGCTGATGGCCGCAGCCGTGTTCGCCGCCATCGCCGGCGGGTGGTGGGCGTGGTCCACGCTGGCGCCGGACAGCCTGCCGAGCCTGCTGGCCGTCATGGGCGTGGCGTTCGCCCTGGCGCTGGCGGCGGGGGTGCCGATCGCCTTCGTGCTGGCGCTGTCCACGCTGACGTTCATCTGGGCAGGGGACCTGCTGCCCGGCGAGTTCTTCGCCCAGCAACTGGCCCGGGGCATCGACAACTTCGTGCTGCTGGCGGTGCCGTTCTTCATCCTGGTCGGCTACCTGATGGAGGCGAACGGCATGTCGGTCCGCCTGATCGGCCTGCTGCAGCGCGGCGTCGGGCGGCTGCGCGGCGGGCTGGACGTGGTGATGGTGCTGAGCATGGTGGTGTTCTCCGGCATCTCCGGCTCGAAGATGGCGGATGTCGCCGCGGTGGGATCGGTGCTGGTGCCGGCCGCGCGCCGATCCGGGCAGAAGCCGGGCGACGCGGTGGCCTTGCTGGCGGCGTCGGCGGTGATGGCCGAGACGATCCCGCCCTGCGTCAACCTGATCATCCTGGGGTTCGTCGCCAACCTGTCGATCGGCGGGCTGTTCATGGCCGGGCTTCTCCCCTCGGCGCTGATGGCGGTGGCGCTGATCGCCCTGGTGATCGTCCTGGGGCACCGAGGCACGGGGCCGGCGCTGGTCGGGCCGCAGGCGGGCAGCCCGGCCGGCATGGCGGGCAGCGGCGTGGCGGCAGCGGGGCTGATCGTACTGATCTTCGGCGGCTACCGCTCGGGCTTCGCCACGGCAACGGAGATCTCGGCCTTTGCCGTGGTGTATGCGCTGCTGGTGGGGGCGTTGGCGTTCCGGGAAACGACGTGGCGGGGCACCGCGGCGGTGATGCGCCAGGCGGCGGTGCGGTCCGGCATGGTGCTGTTCATCGTGTCCACCGCGCAGGGCCTGGCCTACGTGCTCACGCTGCAGCAGGTGCCGCACGCCATCGCCGAAGTGCTGGTGCAGGTGTCCGCGGCGCACGGGAGCTGGCTGTTCCTGCTGCTGTCAATCCTGATCCTGGTGGTGATGGGGTCGGTGCTGGAGGGGGCGGCGGCGCTGATCATCTTCGGCCCGCTGCTGATGCCCGTGGCCCGGCAGCTTGGCATCGACCCCTTGCACTACGGCATCGTGCTGGTGATCGGCATGGGCATCGGGCTGTTCGCGCCGCCGCTGGGATTGGGGCTGTACGGGTCCTGCCTGATCGGCGGCGTGCGGCTGGAGGAGACGGTGCTGCCGATCCTGAAGTACCTGGGCCTGCTGTTCGTGTGCCTGCTGCTGATCGCCTTCGTGCCTGAGATCACGACGTTTCTGCCGCGCCTGGCCGGGTACTAGACGCCGGTGCGGGTGTTCCTGACCCACACGGACGCCGCGTTCGACCTGTACTTCGGCGACCGCGTGCTGGCGGTCCTGCAGGGCCATGCCGAGGTGGTCCGCAACGGCACCGGACGGGTGCTGCGGGACGCGGAGCTGGCGCAGGCCGCCGCTGGCTGCCAGGTGGTCATCGCCGACCGGGCAACGCCGGGCACGGCGGCCACGTTCGAGGCCGCGCCGGACCTGCTGGCGTTCCTGCGTTGCGCGGTGGACATCAGCACGGTCGATACCGCGGCGGCCAGCGCGCACGGCGTCCTGGTGACACGGGTCACGCCGGGCTTTACCGACGCGGTGGCGGAGCTGGGCATCGGCATGATGATCGCCCTGGCGCGGGGCCTGGCCGGGGCAGTCCCGCGCCGGGGCACGCAGCTTTCGGAGGCGACGCTGGGCCTGATCGGCTTCGGCCGCATCGCCCGGCGCATGGCGGTGCTGGCGCAGGCGTTCGGAATGCGCGTCCTGGCCCACGATCCGCACGCGCCCATTGAGGCCGAAGGCGTGGCTGCCGAGACCTTGGACGGGCTGCTGGCGCGGGCGGACTTCGCCGTGTGCCTTGCCGCCGCCACGCCGGAGACCGCGAACCTGATGGACGCCGGCCGGTTCGGCCACATGAAGCCGGGTGCCTGTTTCATCAACCTGGCCCGTGGCGAGCTGGTGGACGAGGCCGCGCTGGAGGCGGCGCTGGACGGTGGGCGCCTGGCCGGGGCCGCCCTCGACGTGGGGCGCGCGCCGGACCAGATGCCCTCGCCTCGGCTCGCGCAACGGCCGGACGTGCTGGCGACGCCCCACATCGGCGGCCTGACCCGGCAGGCGGCCGAGCACCAGGCGATGGACACCGTGCGGCAGGTGGCGGCGCTGGCCGCTGGCAGCATGCCTGACGGTGCCGTGAATGCGCAGGGTTGCCA
>CAXTFY010000219.1:6557-9135 GCA_964243265.1 uncultured Acetobacteraceae bacterium
AGGCGCTCGGACGAAGGGTCCTGGCGGTCAGGTCGAGCAACGTGGCTGCTGCACCGTCCGCCAGGATCTCCAACCGGTTTGGCGGCGCGGAAAAGAATTGCAGCATCGTCCCCGACGCCTCGCCACCGGCGCCGATCAGTTCGATCGAGGTGCGGTCGAGGATCACGCGCAGGTCCGTCACCGTGGTGTCCGGCGGCGCGGACCAGATCGCCTGGCCGGTGAACCAGCGGTTGCGGAACCCCCGCGTGCCGCTGCGGTCGATGAAGAAGCCGGGATAGGGCGCGGTGGCGAAGCCGGCCATCAGCACCTCGCCCTGGGCGTTGCGGACCCGCAAGGTGACGGTGGCGCCCCGTTCGGCTTCGATGCGGAATATGATCTCGACCGCCTCGCCCGGGGGAAGGGCCGCCTGCGCAAGCAGGCCGGTGCCCGAAACGCGACCTTGGGACAGCAAGGTCCGGCCAGCGATCGGATCGAGGGAGACCGGCGCCTGCAGCAGCCGCCAGTCATCGCCGCGCCGCCGCAGCGACAGGCGCCGCGGCAGCGTCATGGCGCCGCGCGACGAGGTGGCCGGCACGTCGTTGCAGTACAGCCAGTTGCCCATCCACGCGATTGCCAGCGGCGGTCCGGCGACATCGGCATAGATTTGCATGGAGTAGAAGTCCTGGCCGAAATCGGCCAGGCGCATCGCCGCATCCTCCGCGACGAAGCGGCGCCCGTCGAAGGTGCCGACGAAGTACTGCACCGCGCCGCCGCCGAGCGGCGCACCGGGGTTGGTGGACACGAACAGCACCCAGCGGCTTCCCCCGCCCTCCAGCGGCATCTCCGCCAGGTTCGGGCACTCATAATCGGTGCCGAGCAGGCCGGCGCCGCCGAAATCGCCCAATTCTTCCCACCGCTTGAGGTCGTCCGATCCGTAGAACAGCACGCGGTGCTCGCGCGGGCGCGCGACCGTCATCACCCAGCGCCCGGTCGGCTGGTGCCACATCACCTTCGGGTCGCGGAACTCATCCGACCCGACGTCGAGCACCGGGTTGCCCGGGTTGTCGGTGAAGCTGCGGCCGCCATCGGTGCTGAAGGCGATTGCCTGGGCCTGCCGGGCGGCTGAGGCGCGGGTGTAGATGGCGACCAGGCCCGCTTCACCCGGGGCGAACAGGCCGCTGCTGTTCTGTTCGTCGAACACGGCCGAGCCGCTGAACGGCATGCCCTGCGGCGTCGGCTCCAGCACCACCGGCAGCGTTCGCCAGTGTAGGAGGTCGGAGCTGACGGCGTGGCCCCAATGAAAGTTGGCGGCCTTCGGCTCGGCCGGGTTGAACTGGTAGAACAGGTGGTACTCGCCATTGTGGAAGATCAGCCCATTGGGATCGTCCATGAACCCGCTCGGCGGGGCGTAGTGGATGCGCGGGCGGAAGCGCTCGTCACCGGCCCCGTGCCGGCCCGAGGCACGGGCCGGAAAGGCCAGCGGGACCGCGGCCAGCACACCGAGCCTGCGCCGCGTCAGACGGATCGAAGCATCGCTTTGGTTCATGCCGTGTCCTCTGCCTGTCGAAGTGCTGCAGCGTCACCCAAAGCCCTGATCAGCGTCGCCAGCAGCGCCTCCTGCGACCTTATCGCACGGACCCGCCCGGTGGTGCCGGGACCCGGCCCGGAGTAGGCCTGGTCCTGCACCAAATCGAGGGCTTGATCGGCTCCATCGTTCACCGGCTTGGGCTCGATCTAGCGGTTCCGGACCACTCCACACTCAGCCGCCGGGCGGAGACGCCCTGCTCGGCCGACGCCGCGGCAGCGTGATGGATCAACCCGGCCGGCGCGCCCGTGGCGCCGTTGCATTCCGGCGCAACCGCCGCCTACGATCCCTAATGACCAAGCCGCAGTATGAAATCGCCCTCATCCCCGGCGACGGCATCGGGCCGGAAGTCGTGGCGGCCGCCGTGGCCGTGCTGCGGCAGGCCGCGGCGCACGCCGGCGTGGCGCTGCGCCTGGCGGAGCACCCGGCCGGCGCGTTCCACTTCCGCGACACCGGCCAGGCGCTGCCCGCCGCCACGCTGGACGCCATCGGCGCGGCCGACGCCACCCTGTTCGGCGCCGCCGGCTGGCCCGGCATCCGCGCGGCGGACGGCACCGAGATCGCGCCGCAGATCGGCATCCGCGAGTACTTCGCGCTGTTCGCTGGCCTGCGCCCGGTGCGGCTATGGCCCGGCGTGCCCGCCGTGCTGGCCCGTGGCGGCGTGGACATGCTGATCGTGCGCGAGCAGACCGAGGGCCTGTTCGCCGGCCGCCACGACCCCGTCAGCAATGACCGCGACAGCGCCACCGACCGCATGACCGTCACCCGGCACGGCTGCGAGCGGCTGTTCGAGATGGCGTTCGCCCTGGCCCGCCGCCGCCGGGCCGCCGGCAAGCCCGGCCACGTCACCCTGATGGACAAGGCCAACGTGCTGCGCAGCCAGGCCTTCATGCGCGCGGTGTTCGACGAGGTGGCCGCCCGTCACCCGGACATCGGCGCGGACCGTCTGCACATCGACGCCGGCTGCATGCTGCTGGTGACTGACCCCGGCCGGTTCGACGTGGTGGTGAGCGA
>CAXTFY010000220.1:0-3654 GCA_964243265.1 uncultured Acetobacteraceae bacterium
CCCTCTCCCAAAGCGGGGAGAGGGAGCGGCATCCTTTTGCCCGGTGGGCTTGCCTTGATGCGGGAGGGGCCTCGACCTGCTGGGGCGGATCGGGCCACATGGTTGCGCCAACAGGTCAGGACCACGCCATGCCGATGCTGTGCCGCCGCAATGCCATCCTGGGCACCGCCGCGCTGGCTGCCCTGCCAGTCCGGTCCGCGCCGGCCCAGGCGAGCAACGCCAAGTCCGCGATCTCCGTCCGCATCGACCGTGACGTGGAGGTGCTGGACCCGGCCTTCCGCACGGGGCTGCAGGATGGCAACATCATCCGCGCCATCACGCAGCGCCTGGTGACGGTTGCCCCGGGGGGCAATGGCGAGCTGGTCAAGGATGCCGCGGCCGAGCTGACGCAGACCACGCCGACCACCATCGACTTCACCCTGAAGCCTGGCCAGATGTTCAGCGACGGCTTTGGCGAAATGACGGCCGACGACGTGAAGTTCTCCTACGAGCGCTTCATTCACCCCGACGCCCAAGGCAAGGAAAGCCCGAACCGCGACGAGTGGGCTAACCTGAAGGAGGTCCAGGTGCTGGGCCGCCTGCGCGGCCGGATCGTGATGGACCGGCCGCGCGCCGGGCTGTTCACCATCGCGCTGGGCGACGTGGCCGGCAGCATCGTGTGCCGCCGTGCGGTGGAGCAGCGCGGCGCCGAGCACAACACCCGCCCGGTCGGCAGCGGCCCCCTGATGGTCACTGCCTTCGAGAAGCAGCGCCAGGTGGTGCTGCGCCGCAACCCCGCCTACGCCGGGACGCCCGCAGGGTTCGAGGAGGTCGCGGTCCGCTACGTGCCGGACCCCAAGACGACCGAGTTGGGCCTGCGCTCCGGCGACCTGGATTTTGCGTCGCTGCCGCCGTCGCAGGCCGCGGCGCTGCGGCGCGCGGTGGGCCTGCAAGTGATCGAGCAGCCCGGCATCGCCAACATCTGGCTGGGCATGAACGTCGAGAAGCCGCCGTTCAACGACCCACGGGTGCGGCGCGCGATCCGGCTGGCGCTGGACGTGGACGGGATGCTGCTGGCCGGGTTCAACGGCCGTGCGCCGCGGGCCAACGCGTTGATCATGCCGCAGGTGGTGGGCCACTGGCCCGACGCCCCGGTTCTGAAGCGCAACGTGGCCGAGGCGAAGCGCCTGCTGGCCGAGGCCGGGCAGGGCGCCGGGTTCAAGGCGCGCATCCTGGTGCAGAACCAGCCGGTGTACCAGACGATGGCCCTGGTGGCGCAGGCATTGCTGCGCGACGTGGGGATCATGCTGGAGGTGGACGCGCAGGACGCCGGCAGCTTCTTCTCCGCCGGCAAGGGGGATGTGGGCCGCGCGCTGGACCTGTTCATCATCCGCTTCAACGGCAAGCTGGACCCCAACTTCCTGGCGCAGTGGTTCACCACCGGGCAGATCGGCGACTGGAATTGGCAGCGCTGGTCCAGCCCCGAGTTCGATGCGCTGCTGGACCAGGGGTCCTCCGAGCTGGACGACGGCAAGCGGGCGGCGCTGTTCATCCAGGCGCAGAAGCTGATGGAGGCGAGCGACGCCTTCGTGTGGCTGACCTACGACGTTGGCCTGTTCATCCATCGCGACTGGCTGCGCCCGGCGCTGCTGCCGAGCGGCATCGACTGGGCGATGGACCGCTTCGCACCCGCCTGATGACCGACGCGCCGCTTCTCCCTCTCCCTTCGGGAGAGGGCCGGGGTGAGGGGGTCTTGGCTGCGGAGCCGGGCACCGCCGGTCCTACCCGAGCCACGGCCGAGGGGGGTGATGGCGGCGCTGAAAAACCCCCTCACCCCAGCCCTCTCCCGAGGGGAGAAGGGGCAGCCGCCCTCCGCTACGTTGCAAGCCGCCTGCTCACTACGGCCCTGATCGTGTTCGGCGCCATGCTGCTGCTGTTCCTGCTGACGGTGCTGGTGCCCGGCGACCCCGCCGCAGCGCTTCTGGGACCGCAGGCCAGCCCCGAGTATGCCCGGCGCTTCGTGGCCGAGATGGGCCTCGACCAGCCGGTCCCCATCCGGCTGTGGCGCTTCTTCACCCATGTGCTGACGGGCGACCTGGGCACCGATGTCGTCAGCGGGCGCAAGGTGTCGGCCGCCATCGGCGCCGTGCTGCCCTACACCGTGGTCCTGACGGTCAGCAGCATCGCCCTGGCGGTCCTGCTGGGCGTGCCGCTGGGCTGCCTGGCGGCGACGCGGCCGGGATCGCTGCTCGACAGCCTGCTGGCCGGCGTGTCGGTGGCGCTGATCGCCGTGCCCAGCTTCGTCATCGCCATCCTGCTGCTGCTGGTGTTCTCCGTGTGGCTGGACTGGCTGCCGGTGCTGGGCACCGGCCGGGCCGATGATCTGCTGGACCAGGCGCGCCGGCTGGTGCTGCCCACCGTGGCGCTGTCGGTCGGCTGGATCGGCTACATTGCCCGCCTGGTGCGGACCTCCATGCTGGAGGTGCTGGCGGAGCCGTATATTCGCACCTCCCGCGCCTACGGCTTGCCTGCCCGGACGATCATCCTGAAGTATGCGCTGAAGAATGCCTGCGTTCCGCTGCTGGCCGTGCTGGGGCTGGGCGTCGGCCGGCTGCTGGGCGGGGCGGTGCTGGTCGAGTTGGTGTTCAGCCGCCCGGGGCTGGGCCGCCTTGTGCTGGACGCCATCGACGTACGGAACTACCCGGTGCTGCAGGGCGCAGTGCTGGTGGTGGTCCTGCTGTTCGCCGGCGCCAACCTGCTGGTCGATCTGGCCTATGCCGCCATCGACCCGCGGCTGCGGCAGCGGCGCTGATGGGGTGGGGGCGCTGATGCGGCGGATGGTTGCGACGCCGGCCGGGCTGCTGGGCACGGTGATCGTGGGCGGCATCGTGTTCGCCGCCGTGTTCGCCCCCTGGATCGCCCCCTACGACCCCGACGGGTTGAGCATCATGGAGCGGTTTGCCGGGCCATCCCCGGCGCACTGGCTGGGCACCGACCAGTTGGGCCGGGACCTGCTGAGCCGGCTGCTGCATGGGGCGACGGTGGCGATGACGGTGTCCTTGTCCTCCATCGCCCTGGCGGCCGTCGCCGGCACCGGGCTGGGCGTGCTGGCGGCGTCGGTGTCCACGGGATGGGAGCGGCTGGTGCTGATCCTGTTCGACATCGTCGCCTCGTTCCCGTCGCTGGTGCTGGCGCTCGCGGTGGTGGCGGTGTTCGGCCCCAGCAACGCGCACCTGGTCGGCATCGTCGCCGTGACCCTGGTGCCGCAGTTCGGCCGCGTGGCGCGTGCCCAGGTGCTGACCCTGCGCGCCGCGCCGTTCCTGGAGGCCGAGCGCATCCTGGGCGCCGGTCCCTGGCGCATCGCCTGGTCGCATGTGCTGCCCAACATCGCCGGGCCGCTGATCGTGCTGGCCAGCATTGAAATCCCCGTGGTCATCACCATCGAGGCCGGGCTGAGCTTCATCGGCCTGGGTGTCCGCCCGCCGCTGGCGAGCTGGGGGACGCTGATCTACGACGGGTATTCCTACTTGTCGGACAGCACCTTGCCGGTGCTTGTTGCCTCCCTGGCGCTGGCCGTCGCCACGTTGGGCTTCACCCTGTTCGGGGAGGCGCTGCGCGATGCCGTCGATCCCCGGTCCAGGGGTTCCCAGTCTGGGCACCTCCAATCTGGGCGCC
>CAXTFY010000220.1:3754-9083 GCA_964243265.1 uncultured Acetobacteraceae bacterium
GAGCGGCTGGAGTTGGACGCCCGCACCCCCCGCGGCACCGCGCACATCCTGCGCGGCGTCTCGCTCACCGTCGGGCACGGCCGCATCGTCGGCGTCGTCGGCGAGAGCGGGTCCGGCAAAAGCACCCTGGCCCTGTGCCTGCTGCGCCTGCTGCCCGGCAACGTCACCCGCCTGTCCGGCCGTGCGGTGATGGACGGCGCCGACCTGCTCGCGCTTGACGAGGCCGCGTTGCAAGGGTGGCGCGGCCGGCGCATCGCCATGATCTTCCAGGACCCGGCGACGGCGCTGAACCCGCTGTTCACCGTTGGCACCCACCTGACCGACGTGCTGCGCCGCCGCGAGCCCGGCCTATCCCGCCGGGACCGCCGCGCCCGGGTGGAGGCGGCGCTGCGCCGGGTGGAGATCGCCGACCCGGCCCAGCGCCTCCGCGCCTACCCGCACGAGCTGTCCGGCGGCATGCGGCAGCGTGTGATGATCGCCATGGCCCTGCTGGCGCAGCCGAACCTGCTCCTGGCCGACGAGCCGACGACCGCGCTGGACGCGACGGTGGAGGCCGGGATCATCGACTTGTTCCGCGGCCTGCGGGCGGACCTGGCCGGGTCGGTGCTGTTCATCTCGCACCACCTGGGCCTGGTGGCGCAGCTTTGCGACGACATCGCCGTCATGTACGGCGGCCTGGTGGTGGAGACCGGGCCGGCCGCCGCCGTGTGCTCCACGCCGGCCCACCCCTACACCGCCGCCCTGCTCGCCTGCGAGATCGAGGAGGACGGCGCCGGCCGCCTGCGCTCCATCCCCGGCGACGTGCCGGACCCGGTCGGGACATTGAACGGCTGCATCTTCGCCCCGCGTTGCCCGGCGGTGGAGGCGCGCTGCCGGGCGGAGCCGCAACCGCTTCGGCCGGTCGCGCCGGGTCGCGCCGCCGCGTGCTGGAAAGCGGCATGACCGAGGGCAGCACGACCCTTGCGGCGGAACTGCGAGACGTGGCCGTCACGTTCCCCGGCGGCGTCGGCGCGCTGGCGGGGGTCAGCCTGGCCCTGCCGGGCGGCGTGGTGACCGGGCTGGTCGGGGAGAGCGGGTCGGGCAAGACGACGCTGTGCCGGGTGCTGCTGGGCCTGCAGGCGCCGACGGCTGGGGCGGTGCTGGTCGGGGGTGAGCCGCTGCCGGCGCTGCTGGCCCGCGGCCGGCTGGCGTTCCGGCGCCGGGTCGGGATGCTGCTGCAGGACGCGGCCGGGTCGCTTTCCCCGCGCATGACGCTGCGCCGCCTGCTGGCCGAACCGGCCGCGATCCATGGCTTGCCGCGGGCACAGGCATGGGCGGCGACCGAGGGCCTGATGCGCCGGCTCGGCCTGCCGGCGGACCTGCTGGACAAGTACCCGCACCAGGTCAGCGGCGGCCAGGCCCGGCGGGTGGCGGTGGCTCGCGCCCTGGTGCTGCGCCCAGAGCTGCTGGTGGCGGACGAGCCAACGGCCGGGCTGGACGTGTCCGTGCAGGGCGACCTGCTGAACCTGCTGCTGGACTTGCAGGCGGAGATGCGGCTCACCCTGCTGGTGTGCAGCCATAACCTGGGCGTCATCCGCCGGATCACGGCTGGCACGGTGGTGATGTACTTGGGCCAGGTCGTGGAGCATGGCCCGACCGCGCTGCTGTTCGCAGCGCCGGCGCACCCCTACACGGCGGCGCTGCTGTCCACCAACCCGGCCGTGGACCCGGCCCGGCGCCGTACCCGGGTGGTGCTGCGGGGCGAGCCGCCCAGCCCGGTGCATCCCCCGTCCGGTTGCCGCTTCCACACCCGCTGCCCGCAGGCGCAGACGCGGTGCATATCGGAGGTGCCAGAGCTGCGGCAGGTCGCCGAGCGGCTGGTGCGGTGTCACTATCCGCTGGTGCAGGGCGCAGGGGGTGGTGCCGGGTGAGGGACTTGAACCCCCGACCTTCGGTTTACAAAACCGCTGCACTACCGCTGTGCTAACCCGGCCCCCTGCCCGTTCTTACCACAGCAAGGGCTTACCACCAGAGGGCTGCTGTAGCCACCTCGTCGGGCTGCAGCCCCTGCGTGGGGATGTGGCTCAGTAGTTCGGCCGGCAACCCCACGGCGTCGGGTGGAAACCAAAGGGGCAGCCGTAGTAGCGGGGCCGTGCGACGACGACCCGACGCGGCCGGCAATAGCCGTAGTAGTCGCGGAACCCATAGGGTCCGCAGCCGCCCTCAACCTGGATGATGCCGCTCTCCGCCGGCTGCGGGCGCGCTACGTTCGACGCTGCGGACACTTGGGCGGACACCTGGCCGGTGCACAGCGCCATGATGCATCCAACGATAGCCAAGGTTTTCAAGACAGCCTCCTCCTAAATAAGCGCTCAGGGCGCCGAGGTCATTAATAACCCATGGAACCCCGGAGTGGCGCGTCTCAAAAAGCAACAAACCTATTCCGGCATCCGCAATAGGGGCGGCGACTAGGCCCCTTGAGCACGCTGCGATCCGCCATGCCCTCCCCAACCAGCGAGGACAGACCTCAGCCCGTGACCTTGTAGGACTCAAGCTCGTCGGTGTAGCGCTCGTTCCGCACACCGTTGCCGTCATAGTACTCCTCGACCGACTTCACCCATCGCTTGACCGCCGGCACATACCAGAACGCCTTGTAGGTTCGCCCGCTGACCGTGCGCGGCGTGGTCCGGTTGGTCTGCAGCAATACCGTGCTGCCCTGGGCGTCAACGCGGCTGCCGCTTGCGGCGGAGAGGGCCGGGGCCAGCGCGGCCTGCCACTCGCCTTCGGCTTCGATCTTGATGGCGTGGAAGGCGCCGGCGGGGACGGTCACGTCCTCCCATCCCATCACGCGGTAGGCGCTGCGGAAGTGCTCGCTGGCGTGCTGGCGGTTCGGGTTGGTCTCGGTGTACTCGACCGTCCAGCTCCGGCCGGTGCGGAGCGGGAACGAAAGCGGACGGTTCACCACGGTCTCATGCCCGTCCACGCTGCGGACGCGGCTCCAGTCCACCCCCAGCATCTGCTCGATGGGCGGCAGGCGGGAGCCGGCCGGGCGCCTGCTCAGCAGGATCGAGGACGGTCCCGCCCGCACCACCGTCGCCTCGGACCGGTTCTGCTGCCAGTTGGCACCCTTCTCGACCGTGTCCTGATAAATCCAGGTATCGTTCGCGGCGACCGACGGCGCCTCGACGGATTGGGCGTGGGCAGCCCCGGCCACGCACACGCCAAGCCCGAGCCAGAGCATCCGCACCGTTCATTTTCCTATCCACTTCCGGCGACGCTAGGCCGGTGCCCTGGCGGGGTCCAGGTGCAGTGCGGCTTCTTGGCCATTCCTGACAAAGGCGCCGCCCACCCGGCCTGGACGCCGCCGCCTGCATCGCCACATCCTTGCGGCCACCGCAGATCCCTGGTGATTTGCCAAGCGGCGCGATGTCAGGCTTAAGCCCGGCCGCGCACCCCCCACCGCATACAGGCCCCCATGTCCAACCTGCTGCACGAGACCGTCACCGGCGTCCGCCACTGGACGCCCACGCTGTTCAGCTTCACCACCACGCGCGACCCGGCGTTCCGCTTCCTGTCGGGCCAGTTCACCATGATCGGCCTGCAGGTGGACGGAAAGCCGCTGCTCCGCGCCTACAGCATGGCCAGCCCGCACTATGACGAGCAGTTGGAATTCTTCAGCATCAAGGTGCCAGACGGCCCGCTGACCAGCCGGCTGCAACTGATCCAGCAGGGCAGCGAGGTGCTGGTCGGGCGCAAGGCGGTCGGCACCCTGGTGCAGGACAGCCTGACGCCGGGCCGCAATCTTTACCTGCTCGGCACCGGCACCGGCCTGGCGCCGTTCGCCAGCATCGTCCGCGATCCCGACGTATATGACCGGTTCGAGCGCATCATCCTGGTGCACGGCGCACGTGAGGTAGCGGAACTGGCCTATGGCGAGGAGGTCGTTTCCCGCCTGCCCGGTGACGAGCTGCTCGGCGAGGTCGTGGCTGGCAAGCTGCTATACTACCCCACCGTGACCCGCGAGCCGTTCCGCAACCAGGGCCGCATCACCACCGGGCTGGAGACCGGCAAGTTGACCAGCGAACTGGGCTTGCCCGCCCTGGACCCTGCCGGGGACCGGGTGATGCTGTGCGGCAGCCCGGACTTCCTGGCCGACATGGTGCATCTGCTTGACGACCGCGGTTTCGCCGAGGGCAGCAGCAGCACGCCGGGCCAGTATGTGATCGAAAAGGCGTTCGTGGAGAAGTAGCGCCGGCGCCCGGTGTTACGCCGGGTCGGCCCGCCGCCGGACCAGCGCACCGCCAACCAGTCCGAAGGCCATCAGCGTCATCGAAGCCGGTTCCGGCACGGCGGAGACGACCGTGGGCGGCGGATCGGAGTCGAACGTTCCCGTCCCGTCAGCGGTGAAGCTCGACAGGAACTGGGCGTCGTTGGCCGTGTCGAGGAACAGCATGGGATTGAGGCCGGTGAAGCTCAGCGCGTAGTCGCGCAGGATGGTTTGGGAGAAGTCCAGGAAGTCCGACTGGAACACCACGCTGAGGTTGGTGCTGCCGCCCTGGAACGTTGCCGCGTTGCCGCCGTCGTCGCCCTGCAAACTTGGCCCGCGTGTGGTGGATGGCTCGATGGTGACGGTCAGCAGGTTGCTCTCGTTGTTCACCGGCGTGTCGAGCGTGAATTGCATCGTGGCCGAGGTGAAGGCCTGCCGGTCCCCGCCATAGACGTCCTGCGTCGCCCCGGGCGCCGCCGTCGCCGTCATGGTCAGCGTCGCCGCCAAGGGTCCGGTCAGCGAGGGGGCCAGCCCGGCCAATGCGAACGACTGGTAGGTGAACGTCACCGGGGAGCCTGATCCCAGCGCGGTCAGAGACGCGTCCGATCCGGTGTTGCTGAACGTGAAGTTCTGCGCTGCGCCGCCGGTGAACTGTGCGAACGTGACGGGCGTCGCCTGTGCCGGGCCGGCGCCCAACGCGAGCGCAGCGGCGCCGGCGATCAAGGCCGACCGGAAAGCTGACATGTTCGACATTCTTCAAACCTCGTTGCAGGCCGGACAGGGCAGGGGCTGCCTTGGAATTGTTGGCGACCGGTCGCCGCTGAACCGGAAGATGCGCCAGTCGGGTTAAGCAACCGTGAAGCACGGGAGGATGCGCTTGGCCGCCGGGCGACGGTTGTGCCGGGCAGGGGGCGGGCCTAGTGTCGCGGCCTTTCCAATGCAGCCGGACCCCGCATGACCCTCATCGCCGAACGCCTGGACCGCATCAGCCCCAGCCAGACCATCGCCATCAGCAGCAAGGCGCGGGCGTTGCAGGCGGGCGGGCGCGACATCATCAGCCTGTCCGCCGGGGAGCCGGACTTC
>CAXTFY010000221.1:0-9041 GCA_964243265.1 uncultured Acetobacteraceae bacterium
GTCGGTGCCGGACTGGATGGTGATCGGCTACTGGCCGGCCCTGGTGATCGCCCCCTTGATCGTCGGCGCGTTCGGCTACGTGCTCGAAAAGACGGTCATTAGCCGGCTGTATAAGCTGGACCACCTGTATGGCCTGCTGCTGACCTTCGGCCTGGCGCTGATCCTCGAGGGGCTGGCGCGCAACGCCTTCGGCAGCTCGGGCATGCCGTACCGCATCCCGGCGGCGCTGTCGGGGCCGGTGAACCTCGGCTTCATGTTCATGCCGATGTACCGGCTGTGGGTCGTCGTCGCGGCCGGGGGCATGTGCCTGCTGACCTGGCTGCTGATCGAGAAGACCTCCTTGGGCGCCCGCCTGCGCGCCGCGACGGAGAACCCCGGGCTGGTGCAGGCCTTCGGCATCAACGTGCCGCGGATGATCAGCCTGACCTATGCCGGGGGCGTGGCGCTGGCGGCGTTCGCGGGCGTGCTGGCGGCGCCGATCTACTCGGTGAACCCCAACATGGGCAGCAGCTTCATCATCACCGTGTTCGCCGTCGTGGTGATCGGCGGCATGGGCAGCATCCTGGGCAGCATCGTCACCGGGTTTGGGCTTGGCATCGTCGAGGGGCTGACCAAGGTGTATTATCCGCAGGCCTCGGCGACGGTGATCTTCGTCGTCATGGTCATCGTGCTGCTGGCCCGGCCCGCCGGGCTGTTCGGAAAGGCGGCCTGACATGAGCGTCACCACAGCCAATCCCGTCGCCGCGCCCGCCCGGCGCCCGTTCAACCTGCTGGGGTTCAGCAGCGCGCAGGCCTGGGCGCTGCTGCTGCTGGTGGGGCTGATCGTGGCCTGCCCCTGGTTCATCTATCCCGTGTTCCTGATGCGGCTGCTGTGCTTCGCGCTGTTCGCCTGCGCGTTCAACCTGCTGATCGGGTTCGTGGGGCTGATGAGCTTCGGCCACGCGGCGTTCTTCGGCATGGGGGCATACGTCAGCGCCTGGACGGCGAAGAACTGGCACCTAACGCCGGAGGTGGCGATCCTGGCGGGCGGCGCGGCCGGCGCGGCGCTGGGCGTGGTGTTCGGCTGGCTGGCGATCCGGCGGCAGGGCATCTACTTCGCCATGATCACGCTGGCGCTGGCGCAGATGGTATACTTCTTCTGCTTGCAGGCGCCGTTCACCGGCGGCGAGGACGGTATCCAGCAGGTGCCGCGCGGGGCGGTGTTCGGCGTATTCTCCATGCAGTCCGACATGGCGATGTATGGGCTGGTCGCCGTGGTATTCATGTTGTGCTTCCTGCTCATCCACCGCATCGTGCACTCGCCATTCGGCCAGGTGCTGAAGGCGATCCGCGAGAACGAGCCGCGAGCGACCTCGCTGGGCTACCGCACAGACGACTACAAGCTGATCGCCTTCGTGCTCAGCACGGCCATCGCGGGCATCGCCGGCGGCACCAACGCGCTGGTGTTCGGCATCGCCACGCTGACCAACGTCCACTACGCTTTCTCGGGCGAGGTGGTGCTGATGGCGCTGCTGGGCGGCATGGGCACCATCTTCGGCCCGGTGGTGGGCGCGGGGATCATCGTCTGGACCGAGAACGCGCTGGCCGGCGCCGGGTCGTGGGTGACGGTGACGCAGGGGGTGATCTTCATGGCGTGCGTGCTGGCGTTCCGCCGCGGCATCGTGGGGGAAATCGCGGCGAAGCTGCGGATTTCGCTTTAAAGGACGGGCGGGCGCTGCCTCAACCAGGGCAGCCGTCGCTGCCTGCTCCCTCTCCCTCCGGGAGAGGGCCGGGGTGAGGGAGGCAGCAAGGGCCCAATCCGCCTGCTTCCGAGCGGGTTTCGCTCTTCACCTGGCAAAATCCGTCCTCGTGGCTTCCCTCACCCCAGCCCTCTCCCGAAGGAGGAGGGAGCCAGTGCGGCCAAGCGTTTCATGCGCGTGCCTCGCCCCATAACGTTCCTGTGCCATGGGGTGTTTACGTAGCTGGGATGACCCATCCTAAGCTATGCTGCACCGCACAATGAAGCTGGACCCCAATGCCGCTGATTAGGCCCGCAAGCGCCGGACGTTTCAGCCCGAGCAAGCTGTTCCGTCCGGAGTCGGTCGCGGTCTTGGGGGCTGAGACAGCCCTGGGCAAGCAGGTGATGGCGAACCTGCTCGGCGCCGGGTTCAAGGGTGCAATTCTTCCGGTGCTGCCCGGTGGCGGCGCGGTCGGCGGCGTGCTGGCCTACCCCGATGTGGCGACACTGCCGGTGGCGCCGGACCTCGCGGTGATCGCGACCGGTCCCGAGGGCGTGACGCCGGCACTGCTGGCCCTGGCCGCCCGTGGCACCTTTGCCGCGGCCTGCCTGACGCCAACCTCCGACCTGTTGGCGGCTGGCCGTGCTGCCGGGGTCCGGGTGCTTGGTCCCAGCAGCTTCGGCCTGATCGTGCCCGCGATCGGCCTGAATGCCTCCACCGGGCACCTGCAGCCGCGGGCGGGCAAGGTGGCGCTGGTGTCGCAATCGGCGGCGCTGTGCCGGACCGTGCTGGACTGGGCGGAGCCGAACGGCGTCGGATTTAGCACCCTGATCGGCACCGGGGGCAACGCCGACCTCGGCTTCGGCGCCGTGCTGGATTGGCTGTCGCGCGATCCCGACACCGGCGCGATCCTGCTGGACATCCGCGGCATCAACGACCGCCGCCGCTTCCTGTCTGCCGCCCGCGCCGCCGCCCGGCTGCGGCCCGTAGTCGCGATCCATGCCGGCGGCCGGCTGTCCGACCCGACCGGCCGCGCCGACCAGGTGTTCAACGCCGCCCTGCGCCGCGCCGGCGTCGTGCGGGTGGAGCGCCTGGCCGACCTGCTCGCTGCGGCCGAGACGCTGACCCGCGCCCGCCCGCCCCGGCACGAGTCGGTGGCCATCGTCCACAACGCCATCGGCCCCGCCCAGCTCGCCGCCGACACCGCGCTGACCCTGGGTATTCCGCTGGCTGCGTTGACGCCGGCCACGCAGGAGGTGCTGCGCCTCAACCTGCCGCCGGGTCCGCCCGACGCCGGCCTAGTCTGGACCGGCGCCGACCGCGCGATCCGCCTGGCCGAGACCGCCGCGATGCTGTCCGCAGCGCCCGAGGTCGGTGGCGTCGTCGTCGTCATGGCGCCGAACGGTCCCGGCGACGCCGCCGCCATTGCCGCCCTGGCGGCCTGCCTGCCCAGCATGAAGGTACCGTTGCTGGCCTGCGTGCTCGGCGAGACCACCGGCGCCGCCCACCGGCACATCCTGGCGGCGGCTGGCATTCCGGTATTCGCCACCCCCGAGCAAACCATGCGCGGCTTCGCCCAGCTCGTGGAGCAGCGCCGTGCCCGCGCCGCTGCGCGCGAGCTGCCGGCCAGTACCGTGCTGTCCCTGGCGCCTGACCGTTTTGCCGTACGCCGCCTGTTCGCCCGGGTGCGCGCCGAGGGCCGGACCGGGCTGCTGCAGGACGAGGCCTTGCAGGTGCTGTCCGCCTACGGCATCCCCGTCGTGCCCAGCCGCCTTGCCCTCTCGGCGGAGGACGCCGGCACCGCCGCCGAGATGCTGGGCTTCCCCGCCGTGGTGAAGCTGCGCCGTAGCGGCCCGCCCCGGCCCGGCGGCCCCGGCGGCGTGCTGCTCGATCTCGTTGACAGCGCCGCGGTCCAACTGGCGGCGCAGCAACTGGACAGCCGCCGGGTCCGCCTGGGCCTGGACGGCCTGGCCGAGGGCTTCCTGGTGCAGCGCCAGGTCGGCCGCGCCCGCGAATTGCGCATCGGCGTCGGCGACGACCCGCTGTTCGGCCCGGCCATCGCCTTCGGCGGCGGCGGCAGCGCGGCCGACATCCTGAACGATGTGGCGATGGACCTGCCGCCGCTGAATCTGACGTTGGCCGAGAGCCTGATCGCCCGCACCCGCGCCGCCAGCACCCTGGCCGAGCTGCACGAGCAGCCCGCCGCCGACCGGACCGCGGTGGCCGACGCCCTGGTGCGCGTCAGCCAGCTTACCGTCGATTTTCCGGAGGTCGCCGAGCTGGATTTGAACCCGGTGTTCGCCGACGCGGACGGGGTTTCGGTCGGCGACGCCTGGATCGCCCTGCGCCCCGCCGGGCAGGCCGGCCTGCTCGCCATAACCCCCTATCCGGCGGAGCTGATCGAGCACTGGGCCACCAAGGGCGAAACCCTGGTGATCCGCCCGATCCGCCCCGAGGACGCCGAGGCGCATGCCGCGCTGTTCAGCCGCCTGACGCCGGAGGACATCCGCTACCGCTTCTTCAGCATGCTGCGCGCCCTGTCCCCCGAGCAGGTCGCCCGCATGACCCAGGTGGATTACGACCGCGAAATGGCCTTCGTCGCCGTGCGGGAGGCGACGGGGGAGACCCTCGGCGTCTGTCGCCTGGTGCGCGAGCCCTATACCACGACGGGCGAGTTCGCCGTGCTGGTCGAGCCGTCCATGAAGGGCCGCGGCCTGGCCCGGCGGCTGATGCAGCGGGTGATGGACTGGGGGGGGGCGCAGGGCATGACGGACATCACCGGTCAGGTGCTGACGGAGAACCGGCCGATGCTGGCGTTCATGCGCCGCATGAGCTTCACCATCCGCCGCCTGCCGGACGAGCCGGACGTGGTCGAGGCCGCGATATCGCTGAGGGACATGCAAGCCGTTGCCTGACGGCTGCCCCAAGCCAATGTCTCGGCGCCTGATCGGTGAGGCTGCACCGTCATTGCGAGCCGCGCTTGCGACGGGACAATCCAGGGGGGTGAGGGCTGTCCTTGCCGCCTGGATTGCCGGTCAGGCGTGCGGGCGGTTGCTGCGGCAACAGCGAGCCTCCGGACAGGGGCGGCTGCGTTGATCGTGGTTGGTTCTAAATGGATGAGTTGAGCAATGCCGCCGCGTTCGGCGGCACCCGGCGCTGGCTGCACGGCCGGGCTCCGCGCATCGTCGATGACCTTGAATGCGTGGCATCCGTCCTGCTCGCCATCGCGCTGGCCCACTTGATCAATGCCCAGAACGTCGCTTGGGCCGCGTTTTCCGGATACATGGTCATGCGCGGCCACGTCTCGGACAGCCTGTTGCGGGGCGTCTTGCGGGTTCTGGGAACTGCGGTCGGCGCCGGGCTGGCGCTGCTGTTGGTGCCGGCCGTCCATCTTTCCTGGTCTCTATCAACGTTGAGCTGCGCCGCGGCCGGCGGCGTCACGATGTATGGCGCTCTGACCGGGCGCCGCGCCTACGCCTGGCTGTTCGCCGGCCTCACCTTCGAGATGATCCTGCTCGACAAGCTGGAACACCCCGGCGAGGACATCGTCGCCTTCGTCACGACGCGCCTGTTGGAGGTCGCGGCGGGCACCGCGGCGTGCGTGGCGGTCAGCACGCTCTCGACGCTGACCCTGCGCCGCCGCTGGCCCGGCGCCCGCATGGCGCCGGCGCGGCGGATCGGCTGGCATCCCCATGCGCTGCGCCACGCCGCCCAGGCGGCGGTCGCCCTGGCGCTGTTGCCGGCCCTATGGTCGATGTTCGCGACCCGCGAACTCGCGCAGAGCGCAGTCAGCATCATGGCGGCGATGCTGGTTCCCGTCAGCAGCCTCGGCGCCGGCGGCCTGGCTCCGGTCAGCCGCAAGCTGGCGCAGCGCGTTGCCGGCTGCGTGGCCGGAAGCGCGCTGGCCGGCGTTTTCCTCTATGCCGCGCATGGCAACGCCGCCCTGCTGATCGCGGGCACGGTCGCCGGCGTGCTGGTTGGCCGCCACATCGAGAACGGCAGCCACTCGGCCACCTATGTCGGGACCCAGTTCACGCTGGCCATCCTCGTCACGCTGGTTCCCGACAGCTATGCCGACGCTGGCATCGCCCCGGCGCTTGATCGTTTGGCCGGCACCCTGATCGGCCTGGCGCTGCTGGAGCCGGTGCTGATCGGATGGCACCTGATCGCACCAACGGTACGGCCGGCAACGGCAGTGCAGCCCAATCCCGGCACGCCGGCCAGATAGAACCGCCAACGACCCTACGCGCTGACCCCTGCGATGCTGCATCTGATCAGGTCCTGTCATTGCGAGCCGGCTTCGACGCGGCAATCCAGGGTGCATGGCCTGGGATTGCAGTCTTGCGTCCCTGAATTGCCGCGTCGCGGGCGCTCCTCGCAATGACGGATGGGACAACTGCAGACGTGGATGCGACGAACGAGGGGCAAGCAAACCGGTCAGTGCAGATGGCCGTTGATGGACCGAGATAACGACCTGCCGTGGGTGAAACCTCCCCCCATGCCAGGAAGCCGAACGTAATTTTAGAAACATTCCCTGTTCAGACCGCCTACCCAGCCAACGCCACCACCTCCGCCAACACCGCCTGCAACTCCAAGGCAGCCAAGGTCCGCGGCGCGGCCTCCGTCACGCCCAGCCCCTCCGCGAACGCGTGGCTGACAGCCGCACGGTTGCCCAGCGCCGCCGCCAGCGCGGCCATGCCGCCGGCGTGCATCGCCTGCTCGGCCTCGGCACGCAGCCGACCGCCGGCCGCGACCCGGTTCAGCACCAGGCGGACCGGCCGCTTCTCCTCGGCCGCCAGCGCCAGCGTGCCCTCGGCGGCCCACAGGTCGGGCGCGCTGGGCTGCACCGGCACCAGGACCAGGCTGGCGCTGCGGATGGCCCGGCGCGCATCGGCGTCGATCACCGGCGGGGTATCGACCAGCACCACGTCATGTCCATGCCGCAGCCGGTCCAGCTCGGCCGCCAGGCGCCAGCCGGACAGGTTGGAGAAGGTCAGCGCCGCCGCCGGGGCAGGGCGGGCCAGGCGGATGGCGTGCCAGCGGGCCAGGCTGCGCTGCGGGTCGATGTCCAGCACCGCCACCCGGCGCGTCGTCGCCAATGCTGCAGCGAGGTTGGCCACCAGGGTGGTCTTGCCGGCGCCGCCCTTCTGCTGGGCCACGGTGATCACGATCGCCATTTCCGACTCCCGTCAGCGCCGCGCCCTCATGGCACGGCCGGCAGCCGCGGCCAAGGATGCCGGTTCATGGAAATTGCCATCAGAACTTGGCGATGCGCGGCGGCGTACTTGCGTTATACTGCCGCCACCGACCCGGAGCCGCCCCCGATGAGCGACACGTCCCAATGAACGACACCCCGTGAGCGACACCACCGCACCCGCTCCGATCGGCCTGTTCGACCGGGCCATCCGTCGCATCGCCGGCGTATGGCGCGACATGGCGGACCGCGTCGGCCCCGACGACGACCAGAGCATCGCCCACCAGATGGAGGCCTGCCTCCATGCCCGCGGCGGCGAGGTCAGCGCCCGCAACCGCGCGGCCAAGCTGGCGCAGGCCTATCTGGTGCTGGACGACAACGGCCGCCGCGACTTCCTCGGCGAACTGGCGAAGTTCGACAGCGACCCCGACGCCGTTGCCACCGCCTACGCCGACCTGCAATCCGCCCCCGGCCCGGCCGAGCGCGCCACCGCCAAGGTCGCCCTGCGCCGCGCCCTGGAGCCGCCGCGCGTCCGCCTGCTGACGCAGTTCACCACCATCCCGGACGGCATGAAGTTCCTGGTGGACCTGCGCGCCACCCTGCTGGACCTGACCCGCGGCGACCCGCACCTCGCCGCCCTGGAAAGCGACATGCGCAGCCTGCTGGCAAGCTGGTTCGACGTGGGCTTCCTCGAATTGCAGCGCATCGACTGGAACAGCCCGGCCGTGCTGCTGGAGCGCCTGGTGGGCTATGAGGCCGTGCACGAGATCCGCTCCTGGAGCGACCTCAAGAACCGCCTGGACAGCGACCGGCGCTGCTATGCGCTGTTCCACCACCGTATGCCGAACGAGCCGCTGATCTTCGTCGAGGTCGCCCTGGTCCGTGGCCTGGCCAGCAGCGTGCAGCGGCTGCTGGACAAGCGGGCGCCGCTGCTCGACCCGGCGCTGGCCGACACCGCGATCTTCTACTCCATTAGCAACTGCCAGAGCGGCCTGGCCGGCATCAGCTTCGGCAACTTCCTGATCAAGCGCGTGGTGGAGCTGCTGGGGGGCGAGTTCCGCAACCTCAAGGCCTTTGCCACCCTGTCGCCAATCCCGGGCTTCTGCAAATGGCTGGACGCCCGCCTTGCTGCGGACGACCCGGCGCTGCTGAGCGAGGAGGAGGCATCCTCCCTGCGCACCGCCGCCCCCGCCAATGCGCCGGCCAGCGAGACGGGTCCGCAGGCGTTGCAGGCCATCCTAAAGCAGCACGGCTGGTTCCGCGACGCGGCCATGCAGCGCGCGATGGAGCCGGTGCTGGTCCGCCTGGGCGCGCGTTACCTGCTGGTGGAGGCGCGCGGCAAGCGGGCGCTGGACCCGGTTGCGCATTTCCACCTCTCCAACGGCGCGCGGGTGGAGCGGGTTATCATGCTGGCTGATACGTCCGGCAAGGGCGTGCGGGAGAGTGCGACGTTGATGGTCAACTACCTCTACGATCCTCCGAACATCGAGCAGTACCACGAGGACTACGCCGGCGAGGGCAAGCGCAACGCCAGCACCGCGGTCCGCCGGCTGGCGCGGGGCTGGTCATGAACGCGCCCGGCCCGATCCTCCCGGTGCTGCCGGAGCAGCGCCTGGCCGACCTGCGGCAGGTTGAGCGCAAGCTGCTGTGGCTGTCGGCCTGGACGATCCACAACGCCAACCACATCCGCCCCAACCGCGACGGCCTGAAGGTCGGCGGCCACCAGGCAAGCTGTGCCAGCGTGATCAGCGTGATGACGGCGCTGTACTTCGAGGTGCTGCGCCCTGGGGACCGCGTGGCGGTGAAGCCGCATGCCGGCCCGGTGTTCCATGCCGTGAACCTGCTGTTCGGCCGGCAGACCGCCGTGCAGATGCAGGGGCTGCGGCAGATGGGCGGCATCCAGAGCTATCCCAGCCGTACCAAGGACGGGCCGGAGGTGGATTTCTCGACGGGCTCGGTCGGGCTGGGCGTGGCGCTGACCAGCTTTGCCGCGTTGATGCAGGACTATGTGCGGCTGCATGGCTTGGGTGCCGACCTGCCGCCGGGCCGGCAGGTCGCCATTGCCGGCGATGCGGAGCTGGACGAGGGCAACATCTACGAGGCCCTGCTGGAGGGCTGGAAGCACGATG
>CAXTFY010000222.1:0-9028 GCA_964243265.1 uncultured Acetobacteraceae bacterium
GCTCCTCGCCGTCCTTCTCCTCCAGCCGGCGCAGCAGGTGCGCGGCGCGGCGATCAACGAACCGGGTGGTCAGCTTCTCGTGCAGGGCGTCGGACAGCAGGTCCTCCACCTCGCGCGTGCGGGCCTGCCAGGCGGGGGCGTCGCGCACCCAATCGCTGCGAGCGGCGATGTAGGCCCAAATGCGGACGCCGGAGAGCCGGGCCATCAGAGTGTCGATGTCGCCATCGGCGCGGGACAGGGCGGAGATGCCGGTCTCTAGCCAGTCGGTCGGCACCGTGCCCTCGCGCACCAGGTGGCCGAACACGCGGGCGCACAGGCGGGTGTGGGTATCGTCGGCCAGCTTGCGGAAGTCCGGGATCTGGCAGGTCTCCCACAGCAGCCGCACCCGGCGGTGCCCACGGGCCATGTCGCGGATGTCGTGCTCGCGGGACAGCACCTCCAGCGTTTCCAGGTCGGTTGCGTCGGGGCCGCGCACCAGCCCGGCCCGCGGCGGCTGCGTCAGCAGGCTGGCAAGCAGGTTGTCCACACTGGAGAAGTCCATTTCCGCATTGCGCCAGTACAGTGCCTCCAACGGCTCGAAATCATGCGCCTCCACGGCCCGCACCAGGTCCTCGTCCAGCGGCGGGCAGGTGGCGGTGGTGCCGAACGTGCCATCCCGCATGCCGCGCCCAGCCCGCCCGGCGATCTGCGCCACCTCCGCCGCCGTCAGCCGCCGCGGGCGGTGGCCGTCGAACTTGCTCAGGCGGGCGAAGGCCACATGGTCCACATCCATGTTCAGACCCATGCCGATGGCGTCGGTGGCGACCAGGAAGTCCACCTCCTTGTTCTGGTAGAGCTGCACCTGCGCGTTGCGCGTCCTGGGCGACAGCCGGCCCATCACCACCGCGCAGCCGCCCCGGCGCCGGCGGATCAGCTCGGCGATGGCGTAGACCTCCCCGGCGCTGAACGCGACGACGGCGCTGCGCGGCGGCAGGCGCACCAGCTTGGCCGGGCCGGCGTAGGTCAGTTGCGACAGGCGGGGGCGGGTTTCGATCTCGGCCTGCGGGATCAGGCGCTGAAGCAGGGGGCGGATGGTCTCGGCGCCGAGGAACATCGTCTCCACCAGGCCGCGGGCGTGCAGCAGGCGCTCGGTGAAGATGTGGCCGCGGTCCGGGTCGGCGCAGAGCTGGATCTCGTCCACCGCGACGAACTCCGCCGCACGGTCCAGCGGCATCGCCTCCACGGTGCAGGAGTACCAGCGGGCGCCGGCGGGGATGATCTTCTCTTCCCCAGTGATCAGCGCCACCGACCGCACGCCCTTGGCCTGCACCATGCGGTCATAGTTCTCCCGCGCCAGCAAGCGCAGCGGAAAGCCGATGATCCCCGACGAGTGGGCCAGCATCCGCTCGATCGCAAGGTGGGTCTTGCCAGTGTTGGTAGGCCCGAGCACCGCCTTGACCCGGGAGGGTAAGCCTTGCATGCCTGGAGTTTGCGCGTGGCGCTGCAGATTGCAAGTCCGCGACGCCCAGCTTGCCGGTTGCCACCGCTTGGGTGCAGGCCAGATGCGGCGCTGCACCTTGGCGCTGGATTCGAGGATGGGACCCCAAATGATGCTCGATCGAGAGCTAACCTGCCTAGCGCCGCCCGGCGCCCCGAGCCTACCGCTGCATGCCGTCCGCCCCGGCGAGGTCGACTCGGTGCTGGCCGCTCTTACCCCGGGCCAGGCTGCTTTCGTGCGGGCGTCCGGTTTCACGGGCGCCGTGGGGCAGCTTGTGCTGTTGCCGGGCGGGGACGGCCTTGCTGGAGCCGTGCTCGGCCTGGGCGCCAACCCCACTCCCTGGCCGTTCGGCGCCTTGCCGATGGCCTTGCCGGAGGGCACGGCCTGGCACCTGGCCGGCGGTGGCTACGAGCGTGAGGCAGCCGTGCTAGGCTTTTGCCTGGGTGCCTACCAATACGCCGCCTACTCCCAGCCGAAGCGTGGTCCGGCGTTGCTGGCGGATTACCATGGCTGCGCCGATGCCCTGTCGGCCGCCCGCGCAACCTGGCTGGCGCGCGACCTGGTGAATATGCCCGCCAGTGATCTCGGCCCGGCGGAACTCGCCGCCGCGACCCTGGCGCTGGGCGAGGCCTTCGGGGCCGAAAGCCTGCTGGTGCAGGGAGATGCGCTGGCCGAGGACTACCCCGCCGTGGCCGCCGTCGGCCGCGGCTCGGCCCGGGCGCCGCGCGTGGCCGGGTTCGCCTGGGCCGGCAGCACCGCGGGGACGGACGCCCCGCTGGTGGCGCTGTGCGGCAAGGGCGTGTGCTTCGACAGCGGCGGCTATGACCTGAAGCCCTCCGCCGGCATGCTGCGCATGAAAAAGGACATGGGCGGCGCGGCGCTGATGCTTGCCCTGGCCCGCATGGTCATGCAGGCGAACCTTCCCGTGCGCCTGCTAGTGCGGATCGGCTGCGTGGAGAACATGGTGTCCGGCACCGCGATGCGCCCGCTGGATGTGCTGCGGACCCGGCGCGGCCTGACCGTCGAGGTCGGCAACACCGACGCCGAAGGCAGGCTGGTGCTGTGCGACCTGCTGGCGGAGGCGTCCGACCTGTGCCCGGCGCTGCTGCTGGACGCCGCCACGCTGACCGGCGCGGCGCGTGCGGCGCTCGGCCCGGACCTGCCGGCGCTGTTCGCCCCGCACGACACGGCCGGGGACAGGGTGGCCGGCGCCCTGTTGGCCGCCGGGCAGGCCGAACACGACCCGCTGTGGCGGCTGCCGTTGTGGGCAGGGTATGATCCGTGGCTGGCGAGCCCGGTGGCGGACCTGAACAACGTGTCCAGCAAGCCGATGGCCGGGGCGATCACCGCCGCACTGTTCCTGCAGCGTTTCGTTGCGCCAGGGGTCGCTTGGGCGCACCTGGATACCTATGCATGGAACGATCAGGCCCGTCCTGGGCGGCCGGAAGGCGGCGAGGCGCTGGGATTGCGCGCCTGTTACAGTGCCGTGCGCAATTTACATACTGAAACCGTAACCAATGTGCTACCGTGACGTTAGAAAGCGTACAGTTAAGGCAAGATAACGGAAATGGGAACGGTTCGGCGGCCTGTATCTGATGTGAAACACTGTTAACGATTTGGTTGGCTACTAAATCGAGTTTTGTTACGAACCTTAACCAGCCGTTGAGACGGCGGTCGTTAGAGAGGATCACACTGTGGCAGCTATCCCATCCCCTGACCAGTTTGTCGTTATTCTGCGCGACACTATCGTTGCCCTGGTGCGTCGCGATGGCCCCGACCTGTCGGCCCGGCAACTTGGTGTGTTCCTGACTTGCTACCTGCAAGACGGCGCGCACACCGTCCGCGGCCTTGCCGCCGACCTGAATGTCTCCAAGCCCGCCATCACCCGTGCGCTGGACCGGCTGGGCGAGCTGGATTTGGCCCGTCGTAAGGTGGACCCGATGGACCGCCGCAGCGTGTTGGTGCAGCGCACGTTGAAGGGGCAGGCCTTCTTGCGCGACCTGCGCGGCATCATGGTTGAGGCGACAGCCACCGCAAAAAAGCCGGCGACTGGCGGAAGCGCCAAGGCCGATGCGGCACAGAAGGTCGCGGCGGGCTAACAAGCCGGTTGCGTGGCCGGGCAGCAAGCGCCGCCCTGGCTACTGGTTGGCTTGAGTAGGCCTGTGTACCTGGAGCAGCCACCGGACTGGTCGAAACAGGATCACGCTAGCCTAATCAGGTCCGTCGATGGGCTAGCGTGAGGATCTTCGCTTACGGCACCCGTAGGTCGGTGACGGTGCAAAGGTTCAGCCGGCGCTTCTCGGTTGCCTCTCCGTTCGCCCAGACGATCCGCACATCCCAGGTGCAGGGTCCCGACGGCAGGCGGATGACCCGCGTCGCGCCAGGTGCGATGGTGTCCTCGCCGAGTTGGTCAACTCCCCAGTCATCGTTGCCGGTCAGGCTGGCATAGACCTCGTTGACCTCGCTGCGGCTCCGGTTGACCAGGCGGAACGAGGGATCGTCATTGGTGGCTTGCTGGCCGCGACCGGACCGTGCGGGTGGCGTGGCGATCTCGGCCGTGGCCGGGAAGATCAGGTTGTCCAAGCTGCAGGTGTTCACTCCGCGCCGCTCGTCAGACTGCCCGTTGGCATACACCACCCGTACATCGTAAATGCAGTTGCCATCGGCGGGCAGGCGGATCGGGGCATTGCCCCCAGGCGGCACGGCGACCGCGGCCAGGCGGTTGCGGCCCCAGTTCGCGATCCCTGCTGGACTGGCGAACGCTTCCTTCATCGCGACGCTGGTGCGGTTCACCACGTTGAACGACGGGTTGTCCTGCGCCCAGGCCGGCAATGCGGCCAAGGCAAGCAGCGCAGCAGGCAGCAGCCGGCGCATCATGGGCGGTTCCTTTGCGGACCTGGTGGGGGAATGCTATGGGCGCGGCTGGCTGGCGCGCAAGCCGCTACCACCGCTGTAGCCCGGCCCGTCGCGCCCGGTGGAGAACCCAGGCGGCCCAGGCCAGTTGCGGCGGCAGCACGAGCAGCACCGCCAGCGGCTTGGGGTTGCCGGTGGCCAGGATGAACACGGCGCAGCACACCCCGCCCCAGACGGCGAACAGCCAGTGCACCAGCGTGACTTGCACCGCCGGCATGCCGGACCGGTGCGCGATCTGATACAAGTGCCCGCGGTGCGCCTGGGTCAGCCGCTCGCCGGCCAGCAGGCGGCGCACCAGGGTGAACGCCACGTCGAACAACACGCCGAACAGCAGCATCGGCACCAGCAGCACCGAGGGTTCGACCCCCCCAGGGTCACCGGAGAACCGCCCCGCCGCCACGCCCAGCATCGCCAGCACGAAGCCGCAGAACTGGCTGCCGACATCGCCCATGAAGATGCGCGCCCGTGGGAAGTTGAACGGCAGGAACCCCACCAGTCCCGCCGCGAGCAGCAGGGAGGCGAAATAGACGAACCATCCGCCGAACCGCGCCGCGATCATCGCCAGCATCGCGCAGGCGATGGCGCAGGCGCCGGACGCCAGGCCGTTCAGCCCATCGATGAAGTTGACCGCGTTGGTGGCGAACAGCATCCAGGCGAGCGTGACCGGCACGCCCACCCAGCCCAGCGGCACCGGCCCCCACCAGGGCAGGTTGATCTCGGCGATCACCAGCCCGCTGCCCACCGCCAGCGCCGCCGCGCCGACCTGGGCGGCGAGCTTCACCGAGAACGGCCAGTCCCGCAGGTCGTCCAGGAACGCCACCGCGGCGATGGCGGTGGCGGCGAGGATGAAGGCGAGGAAGTAGGGATCGGCCAGGCGGGAGAACGCGGCATACCGGTACAGCACCAGCGTTCCCACCAGGAACGCCGCCACCACGCCCACGCCGCCGCCCTTCGGCACCGGGTGGGCATGCGCCTTGCGCGCGCCGGGACGGCCGAGGTCCGGCTGGTCCATCACGGCCACGCCGATCATCACGCGCACCACCCCGGCGGACAGGGCAGCCAGGCAGGCGCAGAATAGCAAGTGGGTCAGCACGGCAGCGGCGGACAAGCGGGGCGCCTTCCACAAAGAGAGCACTGGCCCCAAGGGAGCACTGGGCCAAGGGAACTTCGGGATTGAGGGGGACTGCTAAGCGGGGCCGGGTGGGCTATAGGGTCCGGACGATGGCCCTGCAACGCTCCCCGACCCCGACCAAGCCGGCGATCAACCACATCCTGCTCAACGTCCTGCTGGACGGCGCGCTGGCAGCGGTGGCGACGCCGGTGGCCCGCTACATCGCCGATCCCAGCGGCGGGCTGCTGCATCCCCTGTGGTTCGTGGCCGGCGGCGCCATCACCCTGCTGCTGGCGGGCCTGCCGTTCCGCATGCCGCAGCAGTACTGGCGGTTCGCGGGCATCGAGGACCTGGTCGGCCTGGTCGGCAGCAGCGTCGCCAGCGCCGTGCTGTTCGCGGTCCTGCTGCGGGTGTCCGGCTTTCCGCTGCCCACGCCGACCTTTCCGGTCGTGCATGCCCTGACCCTGATCGTGGCCCTCGGCGCGCCCCGCGTCGTCTATCGCCTGCAGATGGCCCGGCGGCGCGGGCGCGACGGGGCCGAGGCGCAGTCGGTCCTGCTGGTCGGCGCCGGCGACGGGGCGGACCTGTTCCTGCGCGCGCTGGAGTTCGGCCACGGCCGCGCCAGCTATCGCGTCGCCGGGCTGCTGTCGCTGCGGCAGGGCCAGACCGGGCGGCGCATCCATGGCCACCCGATCCTGGGCGATGTCGGCCAGGCCGGCGCCGTGCTGGCCCGGCTGCGCGCCGACGGCCGGTTGCCTTCGGCCCTGGTCGTCACCCAGCCCGACTTGGCCGGCCCCGTGCTGGCCGCCGTGCTGGCGCAGGCGGACGCCGAGGGCGTGCCGGTCCGCCGTGTCCCGCGCCCCACCGCGCTGCAATCCGCCCAAGGCGACGCGATGCTGGAGCTGGCCCCCGTCGCCATCGAGGACCTGCTCAACCGCCCGCAGGTCCCGCTGGACCGCGACGGCATGGCGCGGCTGGTGCAGGGCCGCCGCGTGCTGGTGACCGGCGCGGGCGGCACCATCGGCTCCGAGCTGGCCCGGCAATGCGCCGCGCTCGGCCCCAGCCTGCTGGTGCTGCTGGACAACGGCGAATACGCGCTGTGGCAGATCGACCAGGAGCTTGGGGAGACTAGCCCGGCCACGCCGCGCCAGACCTGCATCGCCGACGTCCGCGACCAGGCCCGCATCAGGGCGGTGTTCGCCGACGTGCGGCCCGATCTGGTGTTCCACGCCGCCGCCCTGAAGCACGTGCCGATGGGCGAGGCGAACCCGCTGGAGGACCTGCTGACCAACACCGTCGGCACCCGGCATGTCGCGGACGCCGCCGCGGCAGCCGGTACGCGGGCGATGGTGCTGATCTCGACCGACAAGGCGGTCAACCCCAGCAGCGTCATGGGCGCCAGCAAGCGCCTGGCCGAGATGTATTGCCAGGCCCTGGACATGGCGACGCTGGACGCGCCGGCCGCGGAGGGCGCGATGCGCTGCGTGACGGTGCGGTTCGGTAATGTACTGGGCAGCACCGGCTCCGTCGTGCCGCTGTTCCGCCGGCAGTTGGAGCGGGGCGGGCCGCTGACGGTCACCCACCCGGAGATGCAGCGCTACTTCATGACCGTGCGGGAGGCGGTGGGGCTGGTGCTGCAGGCCAGCGTGCTCGGCGCGGCGCGACAAGCTGGTGATGGGGGAGCCGCCGACCAGGATTGGCTCGCGCGGGAGGCGGGGGGCATCTTCGTGCTCGACATGGGGGAGCCGGTCCGCATCGTCGACCTGGCGCGCCAGATGATCCGCCTCGCCGGGCTGCAGCCGGCGGAGGCTGCGGACGGCGACGTGACGCAGCCGGTTCCTGGCCGCATTCGCATCGCCTTCACCGGCCTGCGCCCCGGCGAGAAGCTGCATGAGGAGCTGTTCCACGGCAGCGAGCCGCCGGCACCCACGGGCCACCCGGGCCTGTTGATGGCCACCCCGCGCACCGCCGATCCCGTGCTGGTCGGCGACGCCATCGACCGCATCGCCGCCGCCTGCCGTGCTGGGCAGATCCGGGCGGCGCTGACGATGCTGAGCCGCATGGTCCCGGAATTCGAGCGGGCAGGGGCGGACAACAGCCCTGCCCCCATCGCCGCGCCGATGATTGGAGAGTAGCCCCCGTGTCCACAAGCGTGTCCACGATTCCCTTCCTGGACCTTAAGGCCCAGCAGGCCCGCATCCACGACCGGCTGCGTCCCCGGCTGGATGCGGTGCTGGCGCACTGCCAGTTCGTCCTCGGCCCGGAGGTTGCGGAACTGGAGGGCCGGCTGGCCGCCTACTGCGGCGCCCGCCACTGCGTCGGCGTCAGCAGCGGCACCGACGCCCTGCAGATCGCCATGATGGCCGAGGGCATCGGCCCCGGCGACGCGGTGTTCCTGCCCGCCTTCACCTACACCGCCACCGCCGAGGTGCCGCTGCTGCTGGGCGCCACCCCGGTGTTCGTTGATGTCGACCCGCACACCTTCCAGATCGATCCCGCGCATCTGAGCGCACGCATCTCCGAAGTGCGCGCCGCTGGCAAGCTGCGGCCCCGCGCGGTGATCGGCGTCGACCTGTTCGGCCAGCCCGCCGATTGGCCGGCGTTGCGCGACATCGCCGCCCGCGACGGCCTGTTCACGCTCGACGACTGCGCGCAAAGCTTCGGTGCCACCCTGCACGGCGCGCCGCTGGGCAGCATGGCGGACGCAACCGCGATCAGCTTCTTTCCCTCCAAGCCGCTGGGCGCCTATGGCGACGGCGGCGCTCTGTTTACGGAGAGTGCCGAGCGTGCCGCGCTGTACCGCAGCCTGCGCTCGCACGGCGAGGGCACCACGCGCTACGAGGTGTTGCGTACCGGCATGAACGGGCGGCTCGATACCATCCAGGCGGCGGTGTTGCTGAGCAAGCTCACGGTGTTCGCCGACGAACTGGCGGCGCGCGAACGGATTGCCCTCGCTTATGACGGCGGCCTCGGCAATGCGGTCGCGGTCCCGGCGCGGGTGCCGGACAGCAGCAGCGCCTGGGCGGTCTACGCCATCCTGCTGCCCGATGCCGCCGCCCGCGAGCGGATGCAGGGCGGACTGAAGGCGGCCGGCGTGCCGAGTGCGGTGTATTATCCGCGCCCGCTCCATCAGCAGCCGGCGTACGCGCACGCGCATGACGGGGTAAGCCTGCCGGTCAGCGAGGATCTCTCGACGCGCATCATGGCGCTGCCGCTGCACCCCGACCTCACCGACGCCGACGTCGCCGCTATCTGTGCCGCAGTCCGCGCCAACGCGTAAGCGCCATGATGGCGCCGCCCGCCAGCAGGCCCCAGAACGCGCCGCTGATGCCGAAAAAGCCGACGCCCGATGCGGTAACCAGGAAAGTCACGGCGGCGGCCTCGCGTTCGCGTGGCTCGTGCATCGCCTGCATCATTGAGCCGCCGAACGCGCCAAGCAGCGCGAGCCCGGCCACCGCCTCGATCAGCAACGGCGGCGCCACGCTGCTGAACGCGGTCGCTGCCGTGGCACCAAGGCCGAACACGAT
>CAXTFY010000223.1:0-8998 GCA_964243265.1 uncultured Acetobacteraceae bacterium
GCATTCGCTTCTCAACCTCAACCTGCCAGTCACCTTGTTCATTCCGTATCGGTGTCGCATAGACCAAGCCGCTACGCAGGATACGATAGACTTCATCTGAGACGATGCCACGTTCCTCCATGCGTTCTTGCGCGTGAAAGGTCAGCACGACGCAACTCGTATCGGCTGCTCTCTGATGGATGATCCGTTTGGCATTGACGCACGTCAGGCGAAGTGGACTCGGTGCCGTCATTCAGTATCGCCTGCGGTCCCATTGCACCTATCAATCTGATAGGTCCTGGAGCTGCCGTCAAGCTGTCATCGCAGTAGCGTGTCACAGCTACCCTTAGTTTCCGTTAAGCTGGCTTACATGCGCCGCCCACGCCTCCAGCGCCGCCTTCCGCTCGGCCAGGAACTGCTGCCGCTGATACACCGCCGCCACGCCGCTGATCGTCCCCGCGACGTGGTTCAGCAGCCGGTCGGCTTGCCCATCAAATGCACCACCCGTCCCGCCACCGCATCAGCCGCCGCGGTCAGTGCCCCATCCGGCACATGCGCATACCGGGCCGTCACGCCCGCCACGCGGTGCCCCAGCAGCCCGGCTATGGTCAGCTCCGAGTAGCCCATGCCGGCCGCTATAGCGGCGTAGCTATGCCGCGGCACATGCACGGTGATGCCCTCCAGCTTCGCGCTGGTGCAGGCCCGTTCCAGCAGCGTAGGAAGGCCGATGAAGTGTCCATCGCCCCGGGCGGCAGGGAAGGCCCAGGGCGTGCCCTCGAACCGCGGCAGGGCGTCCAGCAGGTCGAGGGCTGCGGTGCCAACCGGCCGCAACTCCACCCTGTTGCCTACCTCGCGTGCCCGGATGCCCTTGGAGTCGCCCAGGCGCAGACACCGGGCGTTGCGGTCCACCCACGCCAGCGGCAGCGATAGCGCCTCCATGCGCCGGCAGCCGGTCAGCAGCAGGAACCGGATGGCGGCCAGGCCGGTCACGTTGCCGCCCGCGGCCTCCAGGGCGTGCAAGGCTGCGCCCAGCCTGCCGAACTCGGCTTCGGTCAGGAACCGCGTCTGGCGTCCCTCAGATAGCTTCTCGACGCCGCGGGCGGGGTTCGCTTTCAGCAGCTTCTTGCGGCGGCCGAACTCCAGGATGGTGCCCAGCATCCCGATGGTCCGGGAGGCCGCGCCAGGGCCGCCCGTTGTCACGCCACCCCGGCCGTTCCGGGGTTTGGCAGACTTCCCAGCGGCGATGTCGGCCTGCAGCCGCTCGATGTCGTCGCTGGTGACGGCGGCGGCGATGCGCGATCCGATCATCGGCTTGACGTGCACGGCCACGCGGCTGCGGTCCATCGCCAGCGTTGACGGCTTCACGCGGCCCTCGGCGTCCTGCAGGTAGAGGTCGCACAGGTCGGCCACCGTCATTGCAGCCCGGAGGGCCTTGCGTTCGGCGGACGGATCGGCGCCCTTGTCCACTTCGGCCAGCCGGCGCCGGGCAAGCGACCTGGCCTCATCCGGCGGGAGCGCGCCGACGCGGCCGATCGCCAGCTTCCGCTGCCGGCCTTCCTGGTTCCGGTATTTCAGGACGTAGCTGCCCACGCCGCTCGGCATCATGCGGACGCCGAAGCCTTTCAGCTCGCTGTCCCACACGTAGGTATCGGGGGCGCCGGGCACGGGGGTGATGGCGTCGATGACGCGCTTGGTGATCTTGGGCAAGCTAGCCTCGATTTGGTTCCGCGGCTTGGTTCCGAAAGTTCACGGAACCAGGGCGGAACCAGATGAAAGCAAGTCGGATCAACTCAGGTCAAGCCATCGCAAGCCAACGCAACAGCCTATGCAAGCAAAATCAGCGGTCTAGCAACACGGTGCAACAGGGATCAAGCCAGCGCAAAGCCCTGATCCATTGTTGCCAAGGTTGGGGTCGAGGGTTCGAATCCCTTCGCCCGCTCCAGCAAATCAAACGGTTAGATCAGCTTTCCCGCTTCTTGAGCGCATGGTTCAACAGGCGTCATTGGGCGTCAGTTGAGCAGTCGATGTCTCGTGCCCCTGTGCTCGCGACAGCTCGTTAGCCGATCTCTCAACAGCAGGACCACCCCGTCGCTGCGGGCGTCGCATGCCTTATACCAGTTGCCCTTATGTTCTGATCGGTCTGCTGATCCGCCAGTTCGTCATTGCAAGGAGCGCTTGCGACGCGGCAATCCAGGGGCCGCAAGACGGGGACTGGGGCCCTTGCCCTCTGGATTGCCACCGCCGAAGCTGGCTCGCAATGACGGTGCCTGGGCTGCGGCTGATCCGATGCAGCGTCGTAGGGGCCGGAGCGGAGGGCCGTCGGTATTGCCGCCGCAGCGGTTTGCGCCGTGCGGAGCTGCAACCGCGGGGTGCTACCGCGCCAGGTGGTGGTCGAAGAAGGCTGCGATCTCCTCGAACGCCTCGCGCGTTTCAGGCGCGGTGTCGTCGCGGGCGAACTCCGCGTGCGATTGCCCCTCCCAAACCTGCAGTGACGCCTCGACCCCGGCCTCGCGCAGCTTGCGGTGGACCCGCACGGTGTTGCTCAGCAGCAGGTCGCGCGTGCCGGTGGTGAGGATGGCGGGCGGAAAGCCGTGCATGTCGCCATAGACCGGCGATAGCAAGGGGTCGGCCAAGTCGTGCCCATGGGCGTAGAACTTGGTCGCCGCATCGCAGAACCCGTCCGCGGAGACCAGCACGTTGTCCACCATCGCGTTGGTGCTGAAGCTGTCGCCCACCTTCGTTACGTCCGACATCGGCGTGCCCGGCGCGATGGCCGCAGGCATCGGCAGGCCCTCCTGCTTGATCCGCAGCACCATCTCCAGGGTCAGCGCGCCGCCCGCCGACAGGCCGAAGATGCCCATCTTGCGCGGATCGCCCGACGCCGAGACCGCCTTCCACACCGTCACCGCATCGTCCAGCGCGGCGGGGAAGTAGGCCTCGGGCGGCATCCGGTAATCGACCGAGATCACCTTAATGTGGCCGAAGCCCGCCATCAGCACGGCCTCGGATGTCGCGGCCTCACCGGGGCTGAGCAGGTAGCAGCCGCCGTGGACATGGACCAGCAGGCGGCCCTGGTTCTCGGGCGCGACGGTGTCGGGCGTCACGGTGAAGGCGCGCACGCCCGCGATGGTCGTAGGCTCCACCTTCACGTGCAGGCGCTCCCGCATTCCCGGCAGCATCCGCATCGTCGCGGCGGCCCCGGCTGCGGCGGTCGCCTGCCACTCCGCGCCATCCTTCGGCAGCACGTCCCAGTTGGCGCGCAGCGGGGCGGCGATGATCGCCTGCATCTGCGGGCTGACATCCCCTGGCACCGGGACCGACTTCGCCGGCACCTCGCGCGGCGTCGGCTGGGCCTGCGCGTGGCCCACCGCCAGGGCCGCCACCACGGCTGCCAGCATGGCCTTGCCGCTGTTCCACGTGTAGTTGGTCACTTCTCTATGGCTCCATACACCAGCGTGTTGATCAAGTAGCGGTAGTGCCACCGCGCCGGCCCCGGCGAGTGCGCCATGAACACCACGACCAGCCGCTGCGCCGGGTCCACCCACCAGTTGGTGCCACTGGCGCCGGGCCAGGAGAAGTCGCCGACCGACCCGAGCAGCCGCACGACGCCCGGCGTGGTCCGCACCGCCAAGCCCAGGCCAAAGCCGTAATCCGCCCGCGTCGGGTCCGCGTTGCCGATCAGGTTGCGAACCTGCGGCCCCAGTTGGTTCGTCACCATGTAGCGCGCCATCACCGGGCTGAGCACGCGGTGCCCGGCATACTCGCCACCGTTCAGCAGCATGGTGGCGAAGCGCAGGTAGTCGCTGGCGGTCGAGACGGCGCAACCGCCGCCGCATTCGAACTTCGTGGGCCTGGTGGCATCGGGACCCACGGTCTGCGGCCGGCCGGTCTCGGGGTCGGTGGGCAGCGCCTTGGCATATCGCGCGGTGTTGTCCGCCGGGATCAGGAAGCCGGTGTCAGCCATGCCGAGCGGCTTGAACACGGTGTCGGACAGGTACGCGCCCAGGCTCTGCCGGGTCAGGGCCTCGACGATCAGCCCGGTCACGTCCAGGCCGAAGCCGTAGTCCCAGGTGGCGCCGGGCTGGTTCAGCAACGGCAAGGTGGACAGCTTGTCCAGGAACGCCTCGCCGGTCAGCACCTCGGCCGCCGCGGCGCTGCCGGCGGGGTACATGCGATGCACGGCCGTGCTGCCACGCCCGCCATAGACCAGCCCGGACGTGTGCATCAGCAGGTCGCGCACGGTGATCGGCCGGGCGGCGGGCATGGTACCCGCGATGGCACCGGCGGGGTCCAGCGTCGCTACCTTCATGTCGGCCAGGTGCTCCGGCAGGTACTTGCTCGCGGGTTCGTCGATCACCAGACGGCCCTGCTCGGCCAGGGTCAGGGCGGCGACTGTGGTCATCGGCTTGGTCATCGAGGCGATGTTGAAGATGGTGTCCACCGTCATCGGCACCCCGGCCGCCTTGTCGCGCCAGCCGTAGGCCTGCAGGTGCACCAGCTTGCCGTCGCGGGCAATGGCCAGCACGGCGCCGGGCAGCTTGCCGTCGGCGATGTCCTGGTCGAGCACCTGGCCGATGTGCGCCAGGCGTGCGGCGGACAGGCCGGCCTCCTCGGGCGTCGCGCGGGGCAGAGGATCGGGCGATTGGGCGTGGGCGGCGCTGTATGCGGCCAGGGCGAGCGCCAGCAGAACCGTCTTGAGCATGAAGCCCATCCCCCAAAGAGATGCCTGTTTAGTGCGGCATTGAGTGCGGCTAAGCTGCCACTGCCAAGCAAGTTAGTCCACGACCACGGAGGCGCGGTCCCCATGCAGAGTGGGCCAAACCATATCATCCCGGTGCATGACACGCCGTTTTTCGATCGATCTGCCGGCTACGCCGTATCGCTGCCGGCCTTGGGCCGCTCCCTCGGGCAGTTGGAAGGTCACGACCTCGACCCAAGCTGGGACAGCGGCCTGGTCCGCAGGTGCGTCGCCGCGTGGGCTGTTCCAATGCGTGCCCTGACCTGTGCTCAGGTCAGAGTGCTCACCGGGCAGAAGCTCGGCCTGACGTGGCTAGCCGAACCTGTTGCCATGTTCGCCACCCGTTTTCCAGCGATGGAGGTGGACCTGTATCCTGGAGACCTCACCCTGGCTGCACTGCGCGCGTTTCCGGACCTGCTTTGCATTGCCCCAGTGTCCGCCCATGGCCTTGCCGACGCGAATTATGGGTGGATGGAGGAGCATTATGGCAAAAACGATCCCGGACTGCTTGTAGACGCCCAAGCTTTGGTCAACGCGGCGAGAGCGCTGATTGACTGAGCTGCACGGGGTTTTTCCCTACCTCGTATCTCCGCTGGACGACGCTGGCCGGGTCAACCGCCCGGTGCTGGCACGGCTGGTGGAGCACCTGATCGAGGCCGGCGTGCACGGGCTGACGCCGTTGGGCAGCACCGGGGAGTTCGCCTACCTCGGCGCCGGGCAGCGGCTGGAGATCGTGGAGACCGTCGTGCAGGCGGCGCGCGGCCGGGTGCCGGTGATCGCGGGCGTCGCCGCCACCACCACGCGGGACGGCGCCGCACTGGCCCGGCAGGTAATGGCCCGCGGCGCGGACGGCGTGCTGGCGATCCTGGAGGCTTACTTTCCTGTTCCGGACCAGGGGATTGAAGACTACTTCCGCGCCGTGGCGGAGGCGACGGACGGGCCGGTGGTGCTCTATACCAACCCGCAGTTCCAGCGGTCCGACCTATCGCTGCCGGTGATCGCCCGGCTCAGCCAGGCGCCGAACATCCGCTACATCAAGGACGCCTCGACCAACACCGGGCGGCTGCTGTCGATCCTGAACGAGACCGGGGGCCGCATGCGCGTGTTCGCCGCATCCGCGCATATCCCGACCTGCGTCATGCTGGTCGGCGGCGTCGGCTGGATGGCCGGCCCGGCCTGCGTCATCCCCCGGCAGAGCGTGCGGCTATACGAGCTGTGCCGGCGCGGCGAATGGGCGGCGGCGATGGCGTTGCAACGCGAGCTTTGGGCAGTGAACCAGGCGTTTGCCAAACACTCGCTGGCCGCCTGCATCAAGGGTGCGCTGGAGCTGCAGGGCTTCCCGGTCGGCCCGCCGCTGCCGCCGCAGTCGCCGCTGGACGAGGCCGGGCGGGAAGAAGTGCGGTCGATCCTGGAGCGGATCGGGACGCTTCCTGCTCCCTCTCCCTCCGGGAGAGGGTCGGGGTGAGGGGGTCTTGCAGCGCGCATCCCACCCCGCAACAAAGGCGTTCTTGTATCGGAATGAGTGCTCCGCGCTGCCACGAAGACCCCCTCACCCCGGCCCTCTCCCGAAGAGGGAGAGGGAGCAGCAGCGGGGGCTACATGCCCAGCGCGTGCGGCAGCCACAGCGAAATGCCCGGCACATACGTCACCAGCACCAGGAACCCCAGCATCACCAGCAGCCAAGGCCACACCGCCACCGTCAGCTCGGTGATCCCCATGCGCGCGATCCCCGACGCCACGTACAGGTTCAGCCCTACCGGTGGATGGCACAGCCCGACCTCCATGTTGACCGCCATCAGCACCCCTAGGTGGACGGGATCGACGCCTAGCCCCTTGGCGATGGGGAACAGGATCGGGGCCATGATCAGCAGGATCGATGTCGGCTCCATCACGTTGCCAGCCACCAGCAGCACTACGTTGATGACGATCAGGAATACCCAGGGGTCGAAGTGCCGGGCGACGATCCAGGAGGCCATCGCCTGCGGGATGTTCTCGCTGGTCATCAGGAACGAGAACAGCACCGCGTTGGTGATGATGTACAGCAGCATCGCGCTCATGTTCGCCGCGTTCAGCAGCACCCGCGGCACGTCGCGCAGGCCCATATCGCGGTAGACGAACACGGCGATGACGAACGCATACACCGCCGCCACTGCCGCCGCCTCGGTCGGGGTGAATACCCCGCCATAGATGCCGCCCAGCACGATGCCGATCAGCGCCAAGCCCCAGAACGATTCGCGGAATGCCTTGAACCGCTCCGGCCAGGTGGAGGCCACCATGCGCGGGTAGCCCTTGCGCCACGCGATGATGCAGGTCAGCCCGGCCAGCAGCAGCGCCAGCAGCACGCCGGGCAGCACCCCGGCCATGAACAGCGCGCCGATGCTGGTGTTGGTGCTGACACCATACAGCACCAGGATCACCGACGGCGGCACCAGGATGCCCAGGGCGCCCGACGTGGTGATCACGCCGGCGCCGAATCCCTTGGGATAGCCGTGATCGACCATCGCCGGCAGCATGATCGAGCCGATGGCCACCACCGTCGCCACGCTGCTGCCTGAGACCGCGGCGAACAGGGCGCTGGCGGCGACGCCCGCCAGGCCGAGGCCGCCGGGCCAGTGGCCGACGAGGGAGGTGGTGAAGCGGATCATCCGCCGGGCCACGCCGCCATGGGTGAGGAAGGTGCCCGCCAGGATGAAGAACGGGATCGCCATGATGGAGAAGTTGTCGAGGCCGGTGAACAGCTTGAGGCCGACGCTCTCGATGGGCACCTGCGTCATGGTGAACAGGAACAGCAGCACCGTGGTGCCCAGGGCGATGCTGATCGGCATCCCCGTCAGCATGAGGGCGATCAGCAGCCCGAAGATGATGACGGCGGTCATGCGGCGGGGGTCATGAAGCGGGGGGTCATCGGATTGGCTGCCGCTCCAGCGCCTGCGCCATCTCGATGGCTTCGGCCTCGTCGTGCACGCCTTCGACATGGCCGGGGTCGTGGTGCGGCAGCTCGCCGCCGCGGGCGTAGCGCCAGGCGACCTGCAGGAAGCGGAAGCACATCAGGTAGGAGCCGAGCGGGATGCAGAGATAGATCATCCAGCTTGGCCATTCGAGGTCCGGCGTCGTCTGGTCGGTGCCCATCAGGCCATAGACGAAGCTGGCGCCCATGGTCCCCACCGCGCCGGTGAACCCGGCGCCGGTGAGCAGGCTGAACAGCACCACGGCCCGCTGCCGCGACGGCCGCAGCTTGCGCACCAGGACATCGACGCCGACGTGGATGCCGGTCCGCACGCCATAGGCGGCGCCGAACTTCGCCATCCAGATGAACATGAAGATGCACAGCTCCTGCGCCCAGGTCAGGTCGATGCCGCTGGCGTAGGGGTAGAGCCAGGCCGTGCTGGCGGCGAAGCGCTGCACGACGGAGGCGAAGATCAGCAGCGTCGCGCCCGCCATCAGGCTGGCGATCAGCACCTCCTCCAGCCGGTCGAGGATGCGCAGCGGCATGGGCCGGCCTAGACCGTGCCGACCTCCTTGCGGAACTCGTCGATGGTGTCCTTGCCGACGCGGGAGGTCATCTCGGCCTGCACCGGCTCCAGGGCCTTGCGCCAGGACGCCTTCTGCTCCGGCGTCAGCTCGATGAACTGGATGCGGCCGGACTTCTTCATCTCGGCCATGGCGTCGTCGTTGTCGGCCTGGGCGGAGTCGTTGGCGTAGGACGTCGCCTCCTTCATCGCGCGGGTCAGCGCGTCGCGGACATCACCGGGCAGGGCGTCCCAGAACTTCTTGTTCACGATGACGGCGTAGCCGATGTAGCCGTGCTCGGACAGGGTGGCGTACTTCTGCACCTCGTGGTGCTTTTGCGTGTACATGTTGGACGGCGTGTTCTCCGACCCATCGACGACGCCGGTCTGCATCGCCTGGTACACGTCGGAGAACGGCAGCACCTGCGGCAGCGCGCCGAGCGCCTTGAACTGCGCCTCCAGCACCTTGCTGGACTGGATGCGCATCTTCAGGCCGCGGAAGTCCGCGACCTCGCGCAGCGGCTTGTTGGCGGACATGACCTTGAAGCCGTTGTCCCAGTAGGCCAGGCCGGTGATGCCCTTGGTCTCCAGCTTCTTGAACAGCTTGGCCCCCAGCGGGCCGTCGGTGACGCGGCGCAGCGCCGCCTTGTCCGGCAGGATGTAGGGCAGGTCGAACACCTCGAACTCGCGGGCGCCCAGCGGGCCGAACTTTGCTAACGACGGCGCCAGCATCTGCACGGCGCCGAGCTGCAGGGCCTCGACCTCCTCCTTG
>CAXTFY010000224.1:0-8971 GCA_964243265.1 uncultured Acetobacteraceae bacterium
CCATCGCCGGGGCGGTGCGCAGCCGGGCCAACATCCTGGACCCAGCGGACCCGCCTGCCGACCTGGTGACCGTGCTGTCCTGACTTCGCAGGTCCGGGTGATGGCAGGGCTGGGCGATGCAGGCAACGCCGGGGCGGTTGGGGCGGAACGGCGCGGCCGGGTGCCCCCCAAGCCGCCGGGCGAGCGATTCCGCGCCGCCAGCAGCTAGGAATGCGCCTCACGCCAAGGTCTGCCGTCGTGCCACGCTGCTGTTCCGTGGCGCTGGATGCCCCGGCGCTGAAATCGAGGACCGTTGAGCCATGGCGGCTAGCGTCTTCCAGATCGGCCCTTCGCCGCTGACCGCCTTCTTGCTGGCCCCGGTCGGCCTGGAGGGCAACGGCATGGAGATGACCGTGCTGTCCGCCTTGGCTCGCCTGGGCAAGGACCCCTGGGTGGAGGCGGCGCGGCTGGCGGACCTGTCTCCGGCGGCGGCTGTGGACCGGCTGGCGGGCGCCATCCTGACCTTGTGCGGGCCAGGCTGGCCGACAGAGGAGGCCAGGGACGCCGCCCGCCGCCTGGTCGTGCTGCTGCCGGGGCACGCCCGTCCGGACGGACTGGCCCAGCCTGGGGCCCAGCCGCCCCTGCCCAGCCGCCGCCGCGCGAACATGGTGCTGATCGGCGCCGTGATCGGTGCGACGGTTGCGTTTGCGGTGCTGGCCGGCCTCGCGCCGCGCCTGCCCGGCCGTTCCGCCGGTAGGCCGTCTGCGATCTCGCCGGCGCCCAGCCCGGCGGCGCCGGCGGCGAAACCGCCTGATTGATCCTCCCTGGCGCCGGCGCACGCGGGTAGGGAACCCGGAGATGCCGGGTGTCGCCGGCGGCCATTCGCGGGTTTACCGTAGGCCCGGCGCCTGTCACGACCGGCGCCTGTCACGAATTGTCGGCGTAGCCGATCCCGCTGGCAGGGCTGTCCCGGGAATGCTACTTCGGCACGGTGCGGAGGCATGATGCCCGCCGTGCATGCCTCCGATGGCGCGAGGCGCGCCCGAGGTCCTTTGAGGGATGGCGGCTCGGCCGGGACCGGGGGCCTGCCCCTGGCAGCAGATTGCATCACGCCGCAACCCGGCACCACCAGGAGCGTCTTGCCCGGCATGACCCTGCGCGGCATCCAACCCCGCCCGATCGCAGACGGCCTGGCGTGACCGGGGCCGTAAGGGTGCTTGCGCGGCATGGCCGGACCTTCCGCCTGGCCGGCCGCCTGCTGCCGCGGGCGATGCTGTCCAGCGCGGCGGAGCTTTATGCGTTCTGCCGGGCGGTCGATGACATGGCCGACGAGGCGGCTGACCCGGCCGCCGGCATGGGCGTGGATCGGGATGCCGCACGCGCCGGGCTGTTGCGGCTGCGCCGGGCGGTGCTGGCGCGGGACGCGTCGCATCTCCTGGCGGCCCAGCTTTTCGCCTTGCCGGCGGGCGTCAGCACCGAGGCCGCCATCGCGCTGATCGACACCGTGCTGTCCGACCTCGGCCCGGTGCGGCTGGCAGACGAGGCCGCGCTGCTGCGCTATGCCTATGGCGTCGCGGGGACGGTGGGGCTGCAGATGTGCGCCGTGCTCGGCGTGGACGATCCTTGCGCCGCGCCGCACGCCATCGACCTCGGCGTTGCGATGCAACTGACCAACATCGCCCGGGACGTGGCGGAAGACGCAGGGCAGGACCGGCTGTATTTGCCCGCCGCCTGGCTGCCGCCTGGGTTGCAGCCGGCCGGGGTGATGGACGCCCCCGGCCCGGTGTTCGCCGCGGTGCAGCAAGTCCTGGCGCGGGCCGACCGCCGTTACCGCAGCGCCGAGCGCGGCTTCCACCACCTGCCGCCGCGGGCGCGCCCCGCGATCCGGGCCGCAGCCCGGCTGTATGAGGAGATCGGCCTGCGGGTGCTGCGCCGCGGGCCGGCGTACTTGCACGCGGGGCGTTGCGTGGTGCCGCTGCCGCGCAAGCTGGCGCTGCTGGCGGGTTGCCTGGGTGCCGGGGTGTTCGGCCGCGTGCCGGCCGGGCCGCACGACCCGGTGCTGCATCACGCCCTGCGCGGCCTGCCCGGCGTCCGGGCATGAGCCGCCCCGATTACGACGTGGCCATCCTGGGTGCCGGCCTGGCCGGGCTGAGCCTGGCCGTGCGCCTGGCGGCACCCGTGTTCGCCGGGATGCGCGTGCTGGTGGTGGAGCCGCGGACCGAGTACCGGCGTGACCGCACTTGGTCCTATTGGGCGCTTGAGCCGCATCCGTTCGAGGACGCGGTGGCGCACCGCTGGGACCGCTGGGCCGTCGCCGGCCATGGACGTGAGGTGGTGCGGGAGGCGTCCGGCCTGCACTATGCGTCGATCCCGTCCGACGCGTTCTACCGCCTGGCCCTGCACCGCATCCAGGCCGCGCCGCACATCGACCTCCGCACGGGCGTCGGCGCCGATGCGGTGGAGGAAGACGGCGGCGTGCGGCTGCACCTGCCGGATGCGGTGCTGCGGGCCGCGGTGGTGTTCGACACCCGCCCGCCGCCGGGCCTTGGCGGGCACGGGCTGACCCAGGCGTTCCTGGGCCAGGAGATCGAGACCGAGGCGCCGGTGTTCGATCCCGGCACCGCCACCCTGATGGACTTCCGCTGCCCGCAGGCCGGCGCGGCGCATTTCACCTATGTGCTGCCGACCTCGCCCCGGCATGCCCTGGTGGAGGACACCTGGTTCGCCCCGGCCGGCCTGCGCCTGCCGGACCACCGCGCCGCCATCCGCGCCTACATGGCGGAGCGCCATGGCGTGCATCGCTTCACCGTGGGGTTCGAGGAGCGGGGCGCCCTACCCATGGACCCGGTGTTCCAGCCGCGGCCCGGCACCCGGCTGCTGCCGCTGGGCACGGCGGGCGGTGCGACGCGGCCCAGCACGGGATACGCCTTCAACGCCATCCAGGCGCGCTGCGACGCCATCGCGGCGGATCTAGCCTCGGGATGGGCGGCCGGCCGCCTGCCGCAACCCGCCCGCCCGCGGCCTGGCCTGGTGCGCTACATGGACCGGGTGCTGCTGCACCTGCTGGAGGCGCGGCCGGCCCTGGCGCCGCGGGTGTTCACCGCCTTGTTCGCCAACTGCCCGCCGCGTGCGCTGGTGCGGTTCCTCAATGACGGCGCGGGCCTGGCCGACCTCGCCGCGGTCGCCGCCGCCATCCCGCTGCTGCCGACGCTTGGCGCCGCTGCACGCATGGCCGCAGGAGGCATGGAATGGCCACGACCGGCCGCCGCTGGCTAGGCCCCGCGCTGCGGGTGCAATCCCGGGTGGCGACAGGATTGATGGCCGGGTTCTGCCTGGCGGCGCTGCTGGGCGTGCCATTCGGTCTTACCGCGCAGGTGGCCGTGCTCCTGGCCGGCATCGTCGTGGTCGGCTTCCCGCACGGGGCATTCGATCACCTGGTGGCGCAACGGCGGCTGGAGCGGCTCGGTCGGTGGTGGTGGGCGCTGTTCGGCATAAGTTATTTGGGCCTAGCCGGGCTGGTGTGGCTGGCCTGGATGGCGGCGCCGGGGCTGACCCTGGCGGGGTTCCTGGCAGCCTCGGTGCTGCACTTCGGGTTGGGCGACGTGGAGGACGGGTTGGCGCCAGCCGGGGTGCCGCGCGCCGTTGCGGTGCTGGCCTATGGCGGGCTGCCGCTGCTGCTGCCGATGGCGCTGCACCCCGCGGCAGCCGCGCCCGTGCTGGCCGTGCTGGCGGAGGTGCCGGCATCCGCCATGCAGGGTGTGCTGTCCGCCAGCATGTGGCTGCTGCCGCCGTGGATCGCGGCCTTCGCCTGGACGCTGATAGAAGCCTGGCGGGAGCGGCGGGGCGTGGCGGAGCGGCTGGCCACTGCGGCGGGCTTCGCGCTGCTGCCGCCCTTGTTGGCGTTCGGCCTGTACTTCGGCGGCGGGCACTCGGTGCGCCATGTGCTGCGGCTGGGGGCGTGGCGCGATGCGCATGACCCGGCGGCGGCGGCGCGCTGGCTGGCACGCGTGATGCTGCCGGCTGGCCTGGCCTGCGCCGCCGGGCTGGGGGGGCTGGCGTTGCTGGGCCAGGGCGTGACCGCCGGGGTGCTGGCGCCGATGTTCCGGGTGATCGCGGCGCTGACTTTGCCACATATGGTCGTTACGGCTTGGCTGGATCATGCGGATGTGGATTATGCTGCAAGCGCAGGCCGTGAGGGCGGGGCGCTCCTACCCTGAAGCACGGCGCTGACGCCTCATCTCTTGGAGGGGCGGAGCCGGCGCTCCCGGGTCGTGCAGGCGGCGGCAGGGTTTCAGGGGTTTTGGCGGAGGAACGCGCATGAAGCTGCACTGGTCGTCGGGGTCGCCCTTTGTCCGCAAGGTGATGGTGGCCGCCCATGAGCTTGGCCTGTCAGACCGGATCGAGATCGTGCCGACCGCGGCCGCGATGGGCCGGCCCAACGCGGACCTCATGGCCGACAACCCGCTGAGCAAGGTCCCCACCCTGCTCCTGGCGGACGGCACGGCGCTGTACGACAGCCTGACGATCTGCGAGTACCTGAACGATTTCGCCAGCGGCGGGCTGTTCCCCGGTGGGGTGGGGCGTTGGGACGTGCTGACCGGCCACGCGCTGGGGACCGGGTTCCTGGACCTGCTGGTGCTGTGGCGCAACGAGCACACCAAGCTGGCCGCGCAGCAAACGCCGGACTGGCTGGACAGCTTCGCCGCCAAGACCGCCGCGACGCTGCACCGGATGGAGGCGATGGCTCCGGAACTGGCGATGCGGGCGTTGGACATCCGCCACATCACCTTCGGCTGTGCGCTGTCCTACCTGGATTTCCGCTTTGCTGGCCTGGACTGGCGTGCGGACCATACGAGGCTGGCGGCCTGGCACGCCGATTTCGCCAAGCGCGAGTCGATGATGGCGACCACCCCTGTTGCGACCTGACTGCCGAGGAGCAGACGCTGCGGCTACTCGCCCAGAAGTGTCCCAGCCCATGGTAACCGCAGGTGCCGCAAGAGCCGCTCTGACTCCCTCTCCCTCCGGGAGAGGGCTGGGGTGAGGGAGGCCGCAAGCATCAAGCCCGGCATGCTTAAGAGCGGAGTTCGTCCTTGAGACGGGCGGATTAGGCCCTTGCCGCTTCCCTTACCCCGGCCCTCTCCCGGAGGGAGAGGGAGCGAGCCAAGGACTCACGTTGTTCGCCCGGCCTCTGATGCCGGGGGAACCGACGCCCTGTCTTCCGCGGCAAGCATCCCGTCCCCGGTCCGCAGCCATTCCGCCTGGCCGCGCAGCGCCGCAAACGGCTCCGGGTCGGTGCCGGTCAGCAGGACCTGCGCCGGCAGGTCCAGCAGAGCGTCCCACAATGCTTCCCGCCGCGGGCCGTCCAGGTGCACCGCCGGCTCGTCCAGCAGCAGCAACGGCGCAGCGCCCCGTGCATCGGCGATCAGCGCGGCGTGCCCCAGCACGACGCCGATCAGCAGCGCCTTCTGCTGGCCCGTGCTGGCCAGCCCCGCCGCAAGGCCGCTGCTGGCGTCCGACAGCGCCATGTCCGCCCGGTGCGCCCCCACGGCGGCCGATCCGGCGGCAGCGTCCCGCGCCCGCCCGTCGCGCAGGGTCTCGCGCAGCCAGTCCTCCACCGCCAGGGCCGGCTGGGTCGCCAAGCGGTCCGCCACCGGGTCGAGCAGCGCCAGCCGCGCCACCGGGAAGCGGCCCGTCGCGCCCGCCGCCAGCACCGCATTGAGCTGCGCCACCAGCCCGGCCCGGGCGGCGGTGGCGGCGACGGCGTGCCGGGCCATGCTATCCTCCACGCCCGCCAGCCATGCCGGGTCCGCCCCGCCGTTGGCGAGCAGCCGGTTGCGCCCGGCCAGCGCCGTCTCATAGGCCGACACCTCCCGCGCATGGGCCGGCTCCAGCGCCCATACCAGCCGGTCCAGGAACCGCCGCCGGCCCGAGGCGCCCTCCTGGAACAGCCGGTCCATCTGCGGCGTCAGCCAGACCGCGGCGACGACGGCCGCCACCTCCGCCTGGCTGCGCGGCGCCGCGCCGTTCACGCGGAACACCCGGCGATCAGCGGGGCCGTCGGGCGGGGTCCCGGTGCCCAGGTCGGTCTCCGTATCGTCGCGCAGCACCCGCGCCGCCACCCCCCAGCGCCCGGGCGCATCCGGCGCCTGGCGGGCCAGGTCCGCCATCCGCGCCCCGCGCAGGCCGCGGCCGGGCTGCAGCAGGGACACCGCCTCCAGCAGGTTGGTCTTGCCCGAGCCGTTCGGCCCGGTGATCACCGCCACCCGCGCGGCGGGCCGCCAGGTCAGGGCCGGGTAGTTGCGGAAGTGCGTCAAGGTGAGGCGCGTGAGCCTCAGCACGCGTCACCGCTGGCACCCTGCTTCGTAGCCGTTGCAGGGACCGGCGCGGAGGGGCCATCATTGCGAGCCGTCTTCGGCGCGGCAATCCAGGGTCTGGCAGAACCGGCATGGATGCGTGCGGCCCCTGGATTGCCGCGTCGCTTCACTCCTAGCAATGACGGTGCGTTAGGGTCGTCCGGCCTACACACGCATCGGCATCAGCACATACAGCGCGCTGCTGTCGCCGCCGTCCCGCACGACGGTTGGGGCGGACCCGTCGGAAAAGTGGAACTCCACCTTGTCGGCAATCTGGTCGGTGATGTCGTTGAGGTAGCGCGCCTGGAAGCCGATCTCCAATGGCGAGGACGCATAGGCGACCCGGCCGCCGTCCAGTTCCTCGCTCGCCGTACCCTGGTCCGGGCTGGCGGCGGACAGGGTCAGTAGGTCCTGCGCCAGGGCCATCTTCACCGGCCGCGACCGCTCGCTGCTGATGGCGGCCACGCGGGCGACAGCGTCGGAGAAGTCTTTCTTGCCGACCCGCAGCACCTTGTCGTTATCCTTGGGGATCACCCGCTCGTACTCGGGGAAGGTGCCGTCGATCAGCTTGCTCGTCAGCGTGATCGGACCCGCCTTGAACTGGATGCGGGTGTCCGACAGCGCGATCTCCACCTCGCCGCCCTCCTCGTCGAGCAGCTTGCGGATTTCGGCGACAGTCTTGCGCGGGATGATGACGCCGGGCATCCCGGTGGCGCCCTCGGGGATCGGCTCCTCGACGCGGGCTAGGCGGTGGCCGTCGGTGGCGACGGCCCGCAGCACAGGGCCGGCGTCGCCCTCGGCGGCATGCAGGTAGATGCCGTTCAGGTAGTACCGCGTCTCCTCGGTGCTGATCGCGAAGCGGGTGCGGTCGATCAGCCCGCGCAGCGCCAGGCCCGTCAGCTTGAAGCTGTGCGGCAACTGCCCGGCGGTCATGCTGGGGAAGTCATCGGTCGGCAGCGTCACCAGGCTCGTCGCATACCGGCCGGCGCGCAGGGTCATCTGCGCGCCTTCGCCCGCCGTCTCGAACTCAAGCTCCGCGCCCTCGGGCAGCTTGCGGACGATCTCGTACAGCGTGGCCGCCGGGGCGGTAGTGGCGCCGTCGCGGGAGGCGCTGGCGGCCACGTCCTCGACGATGGCGATCTCCATGTCGGTCGCGGTGAAGCTCAGCTTGCCGTCGCGCACCTGGATCAGCGCGTTGGCCAGGATCGGGATGGTGTTGCGCTTTTCCGCGACGCTCTGGATGTGGGCCAGGGCCTTGAGCAGGGTCGCGCGGTCGGCCTTGAACTTCATGGGATGCTTCCTGTTGGCAGCGCGGGCGCACACCTTAGCGGATGCGTCTCCCATGGCAAACCGGCATGGTCGGCGTCGGGACAACCGCCTCTGCTGCTCCCTCTCCCTCCGGGAAAGGGCCGGGGTGAGGGAAGCCACGAGGGGCTGGTTCGCCGGTATAAAGACGAAACCCGCTCCTAACTCGGCCTAGTTCAGCCTTTGCGGCCTCCCCCACCCCCGGCCCTCTCCCGGAAGGAGAGGGAGCAGGCAGCGTCCCCCTGTTGCAGGCGGTTGCCCCGTTCAGCTTTCCAGCATGCGCCGCAACAGTTCCACCCGCTCGCCGAAGTCGGCGTCGGTCTCGATCAGCTCGGCCACCACCTTGACCGCATGCATCACCGTCGTGTGGTCGCGATTGCCGAACTTGCGGCCGATCTCGGGCAACGACCGGCTGGTGAGCTGCTTGGCCAGGTACATCGCAACCTGCCGCGGCCGTGCCACGGCGCGGGCGCGTCGGGCGCTGCTCATATCGGCCAGGCGAATGTTCCAATGCTCGGCGACACGCTTCTGGATCTCCTCGATGGTGACCCGGCGGTCATGCGCCTTCAGGATGTCGTGCAGGACCTCCTGCGTACTTTCCAGAGTGATGGGACGGCCGAACAGGTTGGCATGGGCGATCAGGCGGTTCAGGCTGCCCTCCAGCTCGCGCACGTTGCTGGTGATCTTGTGGGCCAGGAACTCCAGCACCTTGGGCGGCACCGGCGTGCCGCCGCGGATCGCCTTGGCCTCCAGGATGCTGATGCGCAGCTCGAAGGTCGTCGCATGCAGGTCGGCCACCATGCCGCAGCCGAGCCGCGTGCGCAGCCGGTCCTCCAGCCCCGACAGGTCGGAGGGCGACTTGTCGGCCGACACCACGATCTGCTTGCCGGCGTCGACCAGCGCGTTGAAGGTGTGGAAGAACTCCTCCTGCGTGTTGTCCTTGCCGATCAGGAACTGCAGGTCATCCACCATCAGCACGTCCACGCTGCGGAGCTGCTCCTTGAACTCCATGGTCGATTGGCTGCGTATGGCGGCGATGAAGCGGTACATGAACTTCTCGGCCGACATGTAGGCGACCTGGATGGTCTGGGTGTCGCGCCGGGACAGCTCCAGGCCGATGGCGTGCATCAGGTGCGTCTTGCCCAGGCCGACGCCGCCGTACAGGAACAACGGGTTGAAGCCGGGGCTGCTCGGCCGCTCGGCCACGCGGCGGGCGCAGGCGTAGGCGAACTCGTTGGGCTTGCCGACGACGAAGCTGTCGAACTCGAACCGCGGGTCGAGCGGTGCCGCCATGTCGGGCCGCGCCTCGATCGCCTGCACGCGCGGCGCCGGAG
>CAXTFY010000225.1:0-8946 GCA_964243265.1 uncultured Acetobacteraceae bacterium
GCGTGATCTCGCCGCGGTCCGGGCGGCATTGTCACTGCCCTGGAGCACTGGACCCGTGGAGGGGCAGATCAGCCGCTTGAAGACGATCAAGCGAGCCATGTGCGGCCGCGCCGGGTTCGAGCTGCTGCGCCAGCGCATCCTCCAGGCGGCCTAAATGACGCCGCGGCAGCCCCACATCTGCACGGAGAATGCGGAAGGACCCGGTTTTGCATGTCGCCTGACATGGCGCTGGGCGCCATCACCTCCCAAGACGCCCAAGGCTACTTCAGCCACTCAGGATACCAAGTTGCCGGAGGTAAACGCAAAACGTTCTAACAGACGAAGTGTCGGGACGACGCACAATCTGTTGTGGCAGCACTGTGATTTTGAGACTGCCAGCCTGAAGTCATACGTCCAGCCTGGTATTAATCATGACCGAACAGCTCGACCTCCCCGCTATCCGGGCTGTATGCCGCTTGGCCGCGCAGCCGGCGCTGCAAGCCGCCGAGCGACACCCCGTCCAGCGCCGCCTCGGTTCGCCCATCCCCGCCCGGGGCCAGCGTACCCAGCAGCCTGCCCAGCGCGAACAGGTGCTGGGTCACGCTGTCCAGCGCTTGCAGGTCGGCGCTGCCGGCGTGGCCGGACGTGAGCGTGTCCTGCAATCCTTGCATCACGCGGCCGAGCGCGGCCAACTCCTGCCCAGCCGCTGCCAATATACCATGCAGGTCCGGCGCCATCAGAACAGCTCGACCCCGCCCGTGTCCGGCAGCGGCGGCGCGTCGCGCTCGGCTATGAACAGCCGGGCATCGCGGCCCATCGTCTGCTGCCGCGCTCGACCGCTGACCGGCCAGAACTGAACCCGCCGACCGGCGTCCCCGCCCAGGCTGCCAGGGCCAAGCGCGATGTGCTCCCTCTGAACGAACCGGGTGGCAAACTGTGCATTTTGTGCGCCCACGTCCGTCAGGCCCCGCACCATTCGAGCGCCGCCAAACAGCTTAGCCTGCAGCCGCTCCCGTCGGGCACCCCGTTGCAGCAGGGCGTTGACCAGCAGCTCCATAGCATGGACGCCGTGCTGCATCCCACGGCCCTCACCGTCCGCGCCGGGCAGCAGAAAATGGTTCATTCCGCCCACGCCGGCCACTGGATCCGCCAAGCAAGCTGCAACGCAGGACCCTAGCAAGGTTGTCACGCACAGCCCGGCATCGTCCGTCACATGTTGCTCACCCCGCACGATGTTGACCCGCCGCTCCGGCAAGTCTGCGTAATGCCCAGACCCGGCAAGGGCAGTAGCGATCACTTCAAGGACCCAAACACTGCCGAAACTTTTTCATGCAAATTGGCAATTGTGAACGGCTTTATTAGAAAGTTGTTGACGCCGCATTGCACTGCGCGCTGCACCAGGTCCTTGTCGCCACGGCCGGTGAGCATGATGAAGGCGATCTTACTGGTCGGTGGATGCACGCGCACCGCGCGCAGCAGCGCAAGCCCGTCCAGGTTGGGCATGTTGAAGTCACTGATGATCAGGCTAACCGGGGCGCCGGCCTTTGGCACAACCAGCATGCGTAGCGCCGCCTCCCCATCCGGCGCCTCCTCGAAGTCGCGGAAGCCGAGCTGCTGCAAGCCGTCGCGAACCAGCAGCCTCATGCTGAGCTGGTCGTCAACGATCATCACCTTCATCGTTCCAGGCGCTGGCATCAGACAGAAATCCTTTCATCAGAACGGCAAAGCGCCAGCAGGGCGCCGGCCATTGCATCCAAGGGAACTTGCCGTTCGACGGCATTGAGTTCCGCGGCCACGCGCGGCATCCCATAAACAACGGAGCTTGCCTCATCCTGGCCCAGGGTCCGGGCGCCGGCCTGGCGCATCGCCAGCAGGCCTTGTGCCCCGTCCCGCCCCATGCCGGTGAGGATCACGCCCACGCCTTGCGCTCCGGCGACTTGCGCGACGGAGGCGAACAGCGTGTCCACCGCCGGGCGGTGGCCGTTGACCAGCTCGCCTGCCCGCAAGCGGCAGCGCCAAGGGCCGGTACTGCCCCCACCGCTCACCAGCAGGTGGGCTGCACCGCCAGGCGCCAAGTAAACATGGCCGGGCAACAAGGGCGCACCGTCCTCCGCCTCCGCAACGCGGGCGGCGCCGGCGCGGTCCAAGCGGCGGGCCAGGCCGCCGGTGAACGCGGCCGGCATGTGCTGCGTGATGACGACCGGAGGGGCATTGCCGGGCAAGTGCGACACGATGGCCAGCAACGCTTCCACGCCGCCGGTTGATGCGCCGATGGCGACCAGGCGACCCTGGCCGCGCATCTCTGCCCGAGGGGGCGGTTGCAGCACCGTGCGCACACGCGGGCGTGCGCCCGCAGCAGCCCTTACGGCGTGGGCCAGCACCGGACCCTGCAGGCCGGCCTTGTCCACGCAGTCGAATGCGCCAAGCTCAAGTGCGCGCAGGCTGGCGTCCGCGCCGCGGGCGGTCAACGTGGACACCATCACGACTGGCATCGGCCGCAGCCGCATGATCTTTTCGAGGAAATCCAGTCCATCCATGCCCGGCATTTCAATGTCGAGCGTCATCACGTCAGGGTTCAGCGCCTTCACTGCTGCGCGGGCCTCGTGCGGGTCGGCAGCCTCCCCCACCACCTGCAGCAGCGGTTCGGTGCGTAGGGCGTGGCGGATCATGGCGCGCATGGTGGCGCTGTCATCCACCACCAGGACGCGGATCGGGTGCTCAGCCATGTCAGGTCCGCCGATAGATGGTTGTGCCAGCCGGCACGAAGCCGGCGGCCGCCGGACCGGACAGGCGTTCGCTATGTCCGATGTACAAGTGCGTTCCTGGCGCCAGAAGCGGCGCGAAGCGGGACCACACCAGGGCCTGCGTTTCCGCATCGAAGTAGATCGCCACATTGCGGCACATGATGGCGTCGAAGCCGCCGCGCATTGGCCAAGTGCCGATCAGATTCAACTCGCGGAACTGCACAAGTCGCCGCAGTTCCGGCCCAGCCTCCATCGCGTTGCCGTCCGTGGTAGGCCGAAACCAGCGCGACCGCAGCGGCGCCGGCACCGGGGACAGCGTGTCCCCGTCGTAGCGCCCGGCCTGGCCCAGTGCGACCATGTCCGAGTCGATGTCGGTGGCCAGCACGCGCACGTCCAGGTCGGCCACATCGGGCAGCAGGTCCAGGATCGTCAGCCCAATCGAATACGGCTCCTGCCCATTGGAGCAGGCTGCAGACCACAGCCGCACCCGCTTTCCCGCCCGCGCCGCTGCCAGCAAGGGCGGCAACACGGTCGTCCGCAAGTGATCGAAGTGATGTGGCTCCCGGAAGAAGCGGGTGACGTTGGTCGTAAGCGCCCTCAGCATGTGCTGGCGCTCATCCGCCCCGTCCGGGTGCTGCAGCAACGCGACGTAGTCGGGGAAGCCGGGCAGGCTCAAGGCCCGCAGGCGCTTCGCCAGGCGGGAATAGACCAGCGTCGCCTTGCCGTCCGGCAGTGTGATGCCAGCGTCTTGGCGCAACAGGTCGGCAATGGCGCGGAAGTCCCGCTCGGTCAGCGTGAACTCGCCCGCCGGGCCGCTGCGTGCCGCCTGAGTCGCTGCTACCGTCATGCTGCCTCCGGCTGGGGCAGTATGTGGTCCAGCGACACCAGGCTGACCATCCGCCCCTCGATGGCCAGCAGGCCTTGCACGAAGGTCCGGACCAGGTCGGACGCAACCTCCGGCGGCGGCTGCATCGTGCCCTCTTCAACTGTCAGGATGTCCGACACCGCATCCACCTGCAGGCCCACGACCTGCATCCCGGCCCCACCCGCGATTTGCGCCACGATGATGACTTGCCGCTCCGGCGCCTCCCGCGGCATGAAGCCCAGCCTGGCCGCCAGATCCACGATGGGCAGCACCGCGCCGCGCAGGTTGATGACGCCGCGCAGCCACTCCGGCGCGCGCGGCAGTGGCGTTGCCTCCGTCCAGCAGCGGATTTCGCGCACGGCCATGATGTCCACGCAGAACTCCTGCGCGCCGATGCGGAAGGCGATCAGCTCCTGCTTGCGGCCGGGAGCCGCCGTTGCACCGGGCATGGAGGCGTTAAACATAGGCTACTCCTGTGATTGCGGGTTGCGGAGACGGGCCGGCGACCACGGCGTCCACGTCCAAGATCAGCGCGACACGGCCGTCGCCCAGGATGGTCGCCGCTGCCACGCCGGGCACGGGACGGTAATTCGCCTCCAGGCTTTTGATGACGACCTGGCGCTGTCCGAGGATGGCATCCACCAGCAGCGCGGCCCGCCGCCCTCCCTCGCCTTCCACCAGCAGCGCGACCGCCGTCGGGTCGTCGGTGGGCGCGTTGCGGAAGCCAAGCGCCACCGCCACGTCAACCAGGGGTAGCCAGGTTCCGCGTATGGCCACGACGCGCGCCGCGTCTGTTGGCCGGTCGCCGAAGCCGTGAACGTCCTTGCGACGCGGCTGCAAGGTTTCGATAATGGCGGTCAGCGGCACGATCAGCGTGTGCCCGGCGACCAGCACGATCATTCCGTCCAGCACCGCCAAGGTCAGCGGTAGGCTGAGCGTGAAGCACGATCCCTGCCCCGGCCTTGAGGCGATGCTGATCCGCCCCCCCAGTCCCAGCACCTGCCGCCGCACCACGTCCATGCCGACGCCGCGGCCCGAGATGTCCGATACCGTCTCCGCCGTCGAGAAGCCCGGCAGGAAGATCAGGTTGTCCACTTCCTCGTCCGACAAGACCGCATCTGCCGGAACCAGGCCCTTGGCAACTGCGCTGGAGCGCACGCGGGCGCGGTTGATCCCGGCGCCGTCGTCCGCAACCTCGATCACGATGCGGCCGCCGCGGTGCATCGCCGCCAGGCGGACGATGCCCTCTGCCGGCTTGCCCGCGGCCACGCGCGCCTCCGGGCTTTCCAGGCCGTGGTCTATGGCGTTGCGAAGCATGTGGGTCAGCGGGTCCGCCAGGTGCTCGATCACCGTGCGGTCCACCTCCGTCCTCTCGCCTTCCGTCACCAGCCGGACCTGCTTGCCAGTCATGGCCGCGACTTCCCGCGCCAGGCGGGGCATGCGCTGGAACACCGACTTCACGGGCTGGGCGCGTATGGCCATCACCGCTTCCTGGATGCCACGCGTCAGGACGCCCAATTCGTCAAGGCCAGTGGCGACGCCGCTGGAACGAGGCAGGCCGGCCTCCACCATGCGTTGAGCCAGCATGGCTTGGTTGATGACCAGCTCTCCCACCAAGTCGATCAGACGGTCCACCCGTTCCAGGTCCACGCGGATGGTGGGGTTGGCTGCGGGCGCGGCCTCGGCGGTGCGAGAGGTGGCAGGCTGTGGATCAGGGCCGGCTGGGGTGGACGGCACTGGGGCAGATAACGTCTGGGCATCAGCCTGGGCGCGGCGGATCAGCTCCATCACGTCCGGCTCTGCCTTGGTCGACGCAGGTGAGGACGGCGCAGCCGGGAATGACGCAGCCGGGGGTGTCTCGTCCATCCGCTGCACCATCAGGTCGCAGTCGCCGTCCACGAACTCGAATACCTCGCGTATCGTTGCTTCGGTGGCGGCCGTCCGCAGGTCCACGGACCAGGCGAGATAGGCGCCCTCCGGGTCCAGCGCAGGCAGGGGTGGCAGGGTGTCTGCCTCCAGCCGGACCATAACCGGTCCCAGACGGGCCAACTCCCGCAGCAGCAGCGCCACGTCGTTCGCCTTGGTGTACATGTCGGCATGCGGGCGCAGGCGCACCTGCCAATCTGCCTCGATCGGGGCATCGGCCTGAAACGGCACCACCGTGAAGCCGAAATCGGCGAAATCGTCTTCGCCGTCGGCTGCTGCCTCATGCGCCGTCTCGGCCGAGCCGTTCCCCAGCGCCGCAAGCTCTGCCGCCACGGCGTCCACGCGGGCCGGGCTGCCCTCCGTGCCGGCCTGCGCCGCCCGTACCAGGTCCGCCAGGCAGTCCGCCGCGCGCAGCAGCACGTGCAGCACGCCCGGCTCCGGCGCAAGCTGGTCGGACCGCAGCTGGTCCAGCACGGATTCGAACACATGGGCGAAGCGCACCAGAGGCACCAGGCTGAAGGCGCCGGCGCCACCCTTCATCGAATGTACGGCGCGGAACACGGCGTTCACGGTGTCGGGCTCACCCGTGCCGGCCTCCATCGCCATCAGGCCGGCCTCCAGGTCGGCCAGCCCTTCCTCGCATTCCTGGAAAAAGGTTTGCCGGATGACATCCATCGGGTCGGCCATCGTGGTCAGGCCGCCACGCGACGCAGGGCGTCTACGAGCTTCGTCGGGTCGAACGGTTTGACGATCCATCCTGTGGCGCCGGCAGCGCGGGCGCGGGCCTTCTTGTCACCGTCACTCTCGGTCGTCAGGACCAGGATCGGCGTGGCTCGGTGGCGGTCGTGGCGGCGCACCTGCTCGATGAAGCCGAAACCATCCATGCGCGGCATGTTGATGTCGGTGACGATGACGTCCGGCTGCTCCCCTTCCAGGACCGCAAGCCCGTCAAGCCCATCCACTGCCTGGACCACGCGGTAGCCTGCCTGGTCCAGCGTCAGGCGCAGCATGTCCCGCATCGTGCGGCTGTCATCTACGGTTAGCACCAGCTTGGTCATGGCACGTCCTCCCCACACAGCAGGTCCACCGCGCCGAGCAGCGCAGCCCCAGCCCGTAATTCCTCCGAGGCCGACAGGAGGCGGAACGTGCGCCCGTCTGCCGCCCAGGTCTGCTGCGCCGAGAGCAGCACTTGCAGGCACTGTCCGCCGAGGTGGCGCACAGCCGAACCGTCAAGCAGCACGTCGTTACCTCGCCGCATCAGAAGGGACGCTGCTAGATCCGGCGCGGCGCGCAGGTCCAGAGACGCCGCCAGGGAAAACGGGGCTAGGTTGGGCGTGTCGGGCGCAAGGTGCTGCAAGACCGGTAATCCTATCAGGTGAGCCGATGGGTGCAGGCTTACGGGATGAAGCTGAACACGGGATTAAGCTGCATCGACCGTAATGCGATGCACCTAAGTCCGCTGTCCTCTCCGCCATCATGCTCGTTGGACATGCTGATGGATGCCGCCTGCCTACCAGGCAGCCCGGCACATCATCGGGCGGGGAAAATTTTGCTGACCCGGTGGGCTGGGATGACACGTGGGAGCGTGTCCATCATGCCCGATGTGTGAGTGAAGCCACAAGACGGACAGGTCTCCCGTCAAGACTTCAGCCACAGCAATCCATTCGCTGCCATCGATCAGATTTATTTTCAATAAATCCCCAAGCGCAGCCATTGCGTCGCCAACCCACGGGCATGGCGGCGAGATCGCCCGATCTTGAAGATACGTTCACGTCGCCGCCCGACGCCGGAAACGGCGTGCATCCAGGAGCTTGAGACCGAACTGATCGTCATCGGCTGGTTGCAACCTGCGGTTAATGCGGCAGGGAGCATCACGATCCCGGACGCAGGTGCCTACATCTTGCCCGCAGTTGGGATCTACGCCAAGCGAGGTGATCGTCCGGATTTCCAGCATGCTCGTCGAATGGAGGCCGCATGGGACCTAGAGATACCGCTAGGTCTGGGCAGACTTGAGCCGCGAGAAGATATCAGCGCATATGACGTAAAGGCAAGACTCTTCAACAAGTTGGGCGAGGCAGTTTTGCATAGGTTTTCCAGTCGCTTGATCCTTGAAACCGTTGACTGGCTCGGCTGCATTGTCGCGGCCCTACCTCAAGCCACATAAATATTCATGGCTACACCGGGGCGTATCAGAAATGTCTGCAAACCCTCGAAACTATCTTCCTTTGTCGTCTTCCAGGCCCGTAGTACGGACAGTGGGATCGTGCGATGGGCGATGTCACGGCAACCACCGCAGAAAACCCGGAAGACTCGGGCAAGATCTCGACACAAACAGAGATCAACAGCCGATCGGGCACGGGGACGGGCCGCCCGGCGGCGCAGTTTAGAGCGGCATGCAGCGTGTGATCAGCGCCGTCCTGATCAGCTGCGAACGCCTGCCGATGCTGGAGATCGTAGTGGACCGTCTGGTTTGAACCCTGAGGAAGCGTCATAAGGCAACCACATCGTCTTCTGGTTTTTGTGGTTTGATGGTGTAGTTCCATTCTCCGTGGGATGGGTCGCGGTGGTTGTTGAGGGCAGCCATGTCCTCGTCTGCCACGCGGATGCCTCTGGGGTAGGTCTTGGTGTTCAGCTCGCACCGGACCGCCAGGCCCGTTTTGGTGGCGGTGGCGCCGATCAGGCTCACGATGGTGCGGTAGCCGACCAGCGGCTTCGCCCGCCAGTTCCGGCTAATGTATGGGAACAAGCGGTGTTCGATCTTGTTCCACTTGCTGGTGCCCGGCGGGGGGGGTGGACGGTGATCTCGATGTCGAGTTCGTCGGCAAGCCGTTGCAGCTCGCGCATCCACAGCCGCACGCGCGAGCCGTTGCCGCCGCCGCCGTCAGCGGTGATGACCAGCCGCGTGGCCTTGGGGGCGCGGGGCTGGCCCACCTCGTACCACCAGCGCCGGATGGTCTGCACCGCAAACGCCGCCGTGTGCGCGTCCACGCTGACTCAGCCCGCGTTGGCGCCCAAGTCGTAAACGCCATAGGGCACCGCGCGGCCAAGCTACTCGATCAGGACGTCATGCACCCGCACCTCTTCCGGTGTTCCCTGCGGGCGCCACTCGCGGCCTGGGTTGCGGAACGGGCCGACCAGCTCCTTCTTGGTGTCCACCGAGATCACCGGCTGGCCCGCGGCCAGGGCGTGGGACACGTTCTGGCTGATGTGGCTGAACTGCGCGTTCCGGTCAGGGATGCGTGCCGCAGCCTGGGTGGCTGCTGCCCTCCAGGATCTTGCGGTTCGCCTGCAGACTGAACCCTTCCCCTTTCAGCCGCGTGCCCACCACCATGTGGCTGACCGGGTGGCCCTGGGCTGTCAGCATCTCCGCCAGATGACGCAGGCTCAGGCAGGTCCAGCGCAAGGGCGACATCGGGTCGCCCCGCTCGGTCG
>CAXTFY010000226.1:0-8937 GCA_964243265.1 uncultured Acetobacteraceae bacterium
GTGGCAGCCAACGCAGTTGGCCTGCTTATAGACCTGCTGGCCGTCCTCCCCGCGCGTGCCCCCGGCTAGCGCCGCACCGGCCATCAAGGCGCCGCCGATGGCTGCCGCGACGCATAGGCTCAGCCTCATCCTGCCCCCCATGCGTCACAGCGAGAACACATAGAGCACCGACCCAGGCTGGATCTTCTTGAGGTCGGGCGTGGAGTCGATGAACCACTTGTCCCATGCCCCGCCCACGCCTGCCAGGATCGCGATGTACTGCTTGCCGTTCGAGGTGAAGGTGATCGGTGGCGCGTTCACGCCGGCCCCAGTGCTGAACGACCACTTCTTCTGCAACGTCTTGGCGTCCAGGGCGAACACCTCGCCGTCCGGCGACCCGGCGAACACCAGGTCCGGCGTCGCCAGCATGCCGCCAAGCATCGGGAACGGCGTCTCGAACTTGCCGGCCTGCTTGCCGGTCAGGACGTCGATCGCCGTGACGCTGCCGGTGATCGGCAGTGGAGAGGTCGGGCCGCCGCCGACGAACCAGTCGCGCGGCTTGTTCTGCCCCGGCTCCGCCTTGACCGTGATCTTGTTGCAGCTCTCGATCACCGGGATGTACCAGGTGTGCAGCATCGGGTTATAGGCCGTGGGGGGCCAGTTCTTGCCGCCCATGTTGCCGGGGCAGATGATGGTGGGCGAGTTGTCCACGGTCGGCGTCACGGAGGCGGCGTAGGTCTGCACCGGCTTGGACGGGTCGTATTCCCGCGGCTTGCCCGTCTCCGGGTCCAGGCCAGCGGACCAGGTCATCTTCTTCACGAACGGCAGGCCCCAGACGAACTGCCCGGTCGCACGGTCCACCGCGTAGGCATAGCCGTTGCGGTCCGCCTCCAACGCCAGCTTCTGCGTTGCGCCGCGGTTGGGAACATCGACGAGGACGTTCTCGGACACGCTGTCGTAGTCGAACGGGTCGTTGGGGGTATGCTGGAAGTGCCACTTGATGGCGCCGGTGTCGGCATCCAGCGCCAGCGAGCTATCGCTGTACAGGTTGTCGCCGGGCCGGTACTGCGAGTTCCAGTCGGGGCCGGGGTTGCCGGTGCCCCAGAACAGGGTGTTGGTCGCCGGGTCGTAGCTGCCGGTCACCCAGGTGGGCGCCCCGCCGGATGCGGCGGCGTCGTGCGGGCCGGACCAGGTCTCGCTGCCGGGTTCTCCCGCGCCTGGGATGGTGTGGGTCCGCCAGACCTCCTTCTGCGTCTTGAGGTCGGTCGCCGCGATCCAGCCGCGGATGCCGAACTCGCCGCCGGCGACGCCGGTGATGGCCATGCCCTTGACGACCAGGGGCGCCCCGGTGACCGCCTCGCCCTTGTCGGGATCGGCGACCTGACGCTGCCAGGCGACCTGGCCCGTTTGCTTGTCGGTCGCGATCAGCCGGCCGTCCAACGTGTGGGAGATCACCAGGTCGCCCCACAGCGCCACGCCGCGGTTGTCCACGCCGCAGCACGCGACGGCGCCGGCCCAGTCATGGTCGGTCTTCGGGTCCATCTTCCAGACGAGCACGCCCTTGCCGCCGTGCGTGTCGATCTTATAGACCGAGCCCCAGCCATCGGTGACATACAGGAAGCCGTCCTCGGCGATCGGCGTGCCCTCAAGCCCGCCATGCGACCAGATGCCGCCGCCCTCGACCCCGCCCAACTGCACCGTCCAGGCGACGTGCAGGTTGGCCACGTTGTCCTTGTTGATCTGCGTGAGGTCGGAGAACCGGTGCGCCGAGAAGTCCTTGTGGTGCAGCAGCCAGTTGCCCTGCTCGCCATCGGCGTTCACCAGGCGGTCCTGCGTTACCGGGTCCGCCGCCCGACCCGGCGGCGCCAAAAGGATGGCGGCAGCCGCCACCCCCGCCGACAACGCCGCCCGCTTGAAGCTGTGCCGTATGGACATCCTGTTCGCTCCCGGTTCATGCCGCCTCGTTTCGGGCGGGATTGGTATTATTCCACTCCCAACCCAGCCCGGTATGCAAGCGCAATCTGCACTATCAGGGGAGATGCACGGGAATGTCCGGTGACGGCGCTGGCCACCTGGTCCTTGCTGGCGCCTGCGATCGGTTCGCAAAGGGCTTGCCCATCGCGGGGCTGGGGACGCCCACCCTGCCGGTTGCGGCCCTGCCTTTCCATCGCTGGCTTTCATGCATACATCCCCGGTGACGGTTACGCGGAGACGCGGGGCAGCGGTGGCCAGGGTACTGGCTACTGGAAGACTTGGGGAGGATGGTGATGCCGGACCATGGGACCGCGGGGATGCAGCGTCGGCGCATGCTGCAGCAGGTGGGTTGGACCTTGGCGGGCGCATCGGCGGCCTCGGGCGCCCGCGCCGCCGCGGCGGAACCAGCCCTGGCGCCGCCGCCCTGGATGACCAAACAGGGCGCCGCGGCGGACGACGCGCCCTATGGCAGCCCGTCGCCGTTCGAGCGCTCGGTGGTGCGCCATGTGCGGGACCGGTCGCCGTTCATGACCACCGCGTCCGCGCATGCGCCGCTGCAGGACCTGGTTGGCATCATCACGCCGAACGGCCTGCACCATGTCCGCAGCCATGCCGGCACCCCGGCGATCGATCCGGCCTGCCACAGGCTGCTGGTGCATGGGATGGTCGAGCGCCCAATCAGCTTCGGCATGGACGACCTGGCCCGGTTTCCCTCCGTGTCCCGGCTGCATTTCCTGGAATGCTCGGGCAACACGCCGTTCTACAAGACCGAGAAGATCGAGGCGCACTGGACCGTGCAGGACACGCACGGGCAGGTCAGCTGCGCGGAGTGGACCGGGGTGCGGCTTGCGGACGTGCGGGCCGAGGCCGGGGTGAAGCCCGGCGCCGCGTGGGTGCTGGCGGAGGGGGCCGATGCCGCCGCGCTGAGTCGCTCGGTGCCGATCGAGAAGGCGTTGGACGACGCCATCCTGGCCTATGCGCAGAACGGTGAGCGGCTGCGGCCGGAGAACGGCTATCCGCTGCGCCTGCTGCTGCCAGGCTACGAGGGCAACATGAACGTGAAATGGCTGCACCGGCTGAAGCTCGGCGACCAGCCGTTCGAGACGCGCGAGGAGACGTCGAAGTACACCAGCCTGCTGCCCGATGGGACCGCCAAGCAGTTCAACTTCGTCATGGAGGTGAAATCCGTGATCACCCGGCCCTCGCCGGGGCGGGGCCTGAGCCAGCCGGGGTTCTATGAGATCAGTGGATTGGCCTGGTCCGGCCGTGGCCGCATCGCGCGGGTCGAGGTCTCGACGGATGAGGGGACCACCTGGCGGGACGCGGCGCTACAGGATCCGGTGCTGCCGAAGTGCCTGACCCGGTTCCGGTTGCCCTGGACCTGGGACGGTGGTCCGGCCATGCTGCAGAGCCGTGCGACGGACGAGACCGGCGCCGTGCAACCCACGCGCGCCAGCCTGCTCGCCGAGCGCGGGCCGAACTTCTTCTATCATTACAATGCGATCAACACCTGGCGCATCGCGCCGGGCGGGGAGGCGACGCTTGCGGTTTAGCGCCGTCCTGCTGGCCTGCGGCGTGCTTGCGGGCGCTGCCGCGGCGGAGGCTCAGCAGCTCGGCTTCGGCCGCCCGGCGACGCCGCAGGAGATGAGTTCCGAGGACATCGATGTGCGCGCGGACGGTGCCGGGCTGCCGCCGGGCCAGGGCAGCGTGGAGCAGGGCGCGGCGCTGTTCGCCAGCACCTGCGCGGCCTGCCATGGCGAGCGGGGCGAGCATCCGGTCATCCCGGCGCTGCGGCTGGTCGGCGGGCGCGGCACGCTTGCGACGCCCGGCGCGGTGCAGACGGTGGGCAGCTACTGGCCCTATGCGACGACGTTGTTCGACTACATCCGGCGTGCAATGCCGTTCTCGGCGCCGCGATCCCTGACAGACGACCAGGTTTACGCCGTGACTGCCTACATCTTGCAGCTGAACGGCATTGTGCCTGACGGTATCGTGCTGGATGCAGCCACCCTGCCGAAGGTGCAGATGCCCAACCGAAATGGGTTTGTCGGCGTCTATGCTCCGAGCCGCTGAGGCGGGCCGGACCGCGCTGGGTCTTTTACCAGCCGCCGAAAAGTTCTGACTTGTCGATGCTGACTGGCTCCTGTCATTGCGAGCCGGCTTCGGCGTGGCAGTCCAGAGGCTGCATGCGCAGTTTTCGCCGCCCTGGACTGGCGCGCGAAAGCCGGCTCGCAATGACGATGCCTTTGTTAGCGGCAAGAACTCCCGACGGTCGGCGCTGCTACACCCCGACCGCGTCCTTGACCTTGGCCGGCGACAGCGGCAGATCCCGCAGACGCACCCCGGCGGCATCGCGAAGGGCGTTTGCAATCGCGGCGGCCGTCGGCCCCTGTCCCGCCTCGCCGGTGCCCAGGAAGGGCAAGCCGGGCCGGTCGGCGATGTGGACCTCGATGCTGTCCGGCACGGCCGGGAAGCGCAGGATCGGGTAGCCTCCCCAGTCCCGGCTGGTGATGTGGCGCCGGTCGAACCGGACCTGCTCATACAGGGTCCAGCTTGCGGACTGGACGATGGCGCCCTCGATCTGGTTGCGGATGCCGTCGGGGTTGATGGGCTGGCCGCTATCGACGGCGGCCACGATGCGACCGATGCGGATGCGCCCTGTCTCATGCTCGACCTTCAGGTCGAGTGCTATCGCGCAGTAGGCGCCCAGGTTCTTGTAGCGCGCAAAGGCGAAGCCCCGGCCGGCACCATCCCTGGAACCGCCGGGCCGCCGGGCCGCGGCAAGCCAGCCGAACCGGTCGGCCGCCGTTTGGATCACGGCGCGGGCGCGCTCGTCCTGCATGTGCTGCAGGCGGAACGCCACCGGGTCGGCGTCCGCCGCCGCCGCCAGCTCGTCCATGAAGCTCTCGATGGCGAAGACGTTGAGGTAGGCGCCGAGCGACCGCATCGCCGACACCCGCAGCGGCATCTCCGGCAGGAAGTGCGAGACGACATGGGCGTTGGGAAAGCTGTAGAGCGGGTTGCTGTTCCGCTCGCCGCCGCCCTCCGGCATCGGGATGGGCGCGGGCGGCGGCACCGGCAAGGGGTTCGGCAACGCGGCGTTCTGGATGAACAGGCCGCCCTTGTTGGGCCGCAGGTTGTGGGTGTTGCTCCAGACGCCGTAATCCCAATCGACGATCCGGCCCTCGGCGTCCAGCGCCGCGGACACCTCGGCGACCATGGCGGGGCTGAACGGCTCGGCTGTGTTCTCCTGCTCGCGCATCCACTGCACGCGGACCGGGCGGCCCGGCAGCGCGCGTGCGATCAGCGCCGCGTCCGCCGCTACGTCGTCGGCGCCGTTGTGGCCGTAGCAGCCGGACCCCTCGACATGGATGCAGCGCACCTGCCCGGGCGGCAGGCGCAGCAGCTCGGCCAGGGCAGCGCGCTGCGGATAGACGCCCTGGGTGTGGGTCCAGACCGTCACCCCGCCCTCATCCGCCTGGGCAAGCGCGCACGACGGGCCGATCGAGCCATGCATGCCGTACGGCTTGGTGTAGCGGGCCTGCAGCCGGCGGGCGGGTGCGTCGGCCGCGCCGGTCCAGCGCAGCACCTCGATGTCCCGGCCCGGCAGGTTGCGGATCACCGCGGCGATGTTGTCGGCGTCGGGCAGAGTTGCCGTCTCCTCCCACTCCGCGGCAGCGGACAGCGCACGCCAGGCCTGGACGGCCTGCCATTCGCGCTCGGCCACCACGGCGAGGTAGCTGCCCTGGTGCACGACGGCGACCACGCCGGGCATGCGCTCGATGGGTGCCGCATCGACCGAACGGAGCGTCGCGCCCGGGCTGGGCTGGCGCACGGCGCGGGCATGCAGCATGCCCGGCAGCCGCAGGTCCTGGATGTAGGCGGAGCCGCCCGTGACCTTGGGCGGAATGTCCACGCGCGGCAGGGCGGTGCCGATCACCTGGTAGGTCGCCGGGTCCTTCAGGTGTCCGCCGGGCTGGGCCGGCACATGCAGCGATAGGTTGGCCGCAAGCTCGCCATAGGCGAGCAAACGCCCGTCCGGGGCGTGGACCGCGCCGCCCCGGGTTTGCAGCTCCGCTGGGGACAGGCCGAACCCGGCGGCGGCTGCGTTGACCAGCAGGCCGCGCACCTGGGCGGCGGCGTGCAGGATCGCCGTCCCGCTGTCCTGCATGGAGTGGCTGCCGGCGGTGAAGCCCTCGTTGGGCGTGCGCCCGGTGTCGGCGGTGATCAGCTCCAGGCTGGACGGCGCCACGTCGAGCTGCTCGGCGGCGACCTGTAGCAGCGCGGTCTTCAGGCCCTGCCCCAGCTCCGCCTTGCCAGTGAACACCTGGATGGCGCCATCCGCCGCGACCCTGATCCATGCGTCGAGTTCGGGCGTTTCCTTTAGGCTGCCCGGCAGCGGCGCGGGGGTGCTGGCTGGCGGGGAGCCGGCTGGCTCGTCGGCGCGGGCGGTGCGGCCAAGGCTGAAGGACACCACTAGGGCGGCGCCGGCGCCGAGCAGGTCGCGGCGAGGCAGGCCCGGCTTGGCGCTCATCGGCATGGTGTTCATCGGCTCGGCGCTCATCGCTCAGCGTGTCCCATCGCTGCCGCGGCCCGGTGCACGGCGCGCAGGATGCGGACGTGGGTGCCGCAGCGGCACAGGTTCGGCGCCATATGGGTGCGGATTTCCGCCTCGCTCGGCGCCGGGTTGGCATCCAGCAACGCCTGTGCCCGCATAATCATCCCGGCGATGCAGTAGCCGCACTGCGCCGCCTGCTCCTCGATGAAGGCCCGCTGCACCAGGCCGGGCGCATCCACGGTCCCCAAACCCTCGACCGTGCGGATCTGACGGCCCGGCAACGTCGCGATCGGCAGCAGGCAGGAGAACACGGCCTTACCGTCCAGCAGGACCGTGCAGCTTCCGCATTGCCCCAGGCCGCAGCCGAACTTGGCCCCGTTCAGCCCGAGGTCGTCGCGCAGCACATAGAGCAGCGGCGTTGCCGGGTCGGCGTCCACCGCATGGGTGGCGCCGTTGACCGTGAGCGTGATCATGGGTCGGTCTCCTCGGCCCTTGCTGCGCGGACATCGGCCTCGATGCCGGTCCACGGCGGGCGGCTGCTGTAGCGGGCGCGCACATAGCGCACAAGGTCGGCGACTTGCCCGTCCGACAAGGCAGCGTCGAAGCCCGGCATGATCAGCGAGGGCGCGTCCTCCCGCGGCGCGATGCCGTGCAGGATGACGCGGATCGCGTTGCGCGGGCTTGGGGCGTTGACCGTCGTGCTGAGCGCCAGCGATGGCGCGCCGGCCCGGGTCATCGGCGCGGTCGCGGCGTGGCAGGCGGCGCAGGCGCCGGTGAACACAGCGTCTTCGGCTGCGGCCTCACGGGTCGTTGGCGGCGGCGGCGATTGCGGCATCCCGGAGGCGACATAGGCGGCGATGGCGTGTACGTCGGCGGCGGGGACGTGGGACAGCTCCCGTGTGACGGCCAGCATCGGACCAGCTGCGGCGCCGTGCTGCGCCGACAGGCCGATCGCCAAGTAGTCCGCCAGCTCGTCCACGGTCCAGGGCTGGGCGGCGGGCGAGCCGGCCTGCAACGGGTGGCCCGACCATCCCTCGGCGACGCCGCCGCCCAGGGCCTGCGTGTCCCGTTCGGCGCCTAGGGCGTTGTGCGGGGTGTGGCAGGCGCCGCAGTGCCCGACGGCCTCGACGAGGTAGGCGCCGCGGTTCCACTCCGGCGATTGGGCCGGGTCGGGGGTCCAGGCGCCCGGGCGCAGGAACAGCAGGTTCCATCCAGCCAGGGTCGTCCGCACGTTGAGGGGGAACGGCAGCCGGTTCGGCGGCACGGTGGCCTGGACGGGCTGGCGCGTCATCAGGAACGCGTACAGCGCCCCGATGTCGGCGTCGGTGGCCCGGGTGAAGTGCGGGTAGGGCAGCGCCGGGTAGAGGTGCCGGCCCTCACGGTCGATGCCGTCCCGCATTGCCCGGCGAAAGGCGGTCTCCGGCCAGCGGCCGATGCCGGTGTCCGAGTCCGGCGTGATGTTGGTGACATAGATGGTGCCGAACGGCGTGGGCAGGCCGCGGCCGCCGGCATAGGGACGGCCACCGTCCGCGGTGTGGCAAACCGAGCAGTCGCCGATGGCGGCCAGCGCAGCCCCACGCGCGACCGTGTCGGCGCTGAAGGCCGCACGGGAGGGCGGTGCGATGGCGGCGATGGCCGGATGCCATACGATTGCGGCGGCGGCTGAAAGGCCGGCGGCGATGGCCAGGCCGGCAGCGAAAACAATGCGACGGTTCATGCTGGGATAATAGGGTGGCTTTGGCGCTGGCTCCATAGCCCGGTGCTGGCCATGTCAGGCGCTTGCTGATCGGTCGGCATTTTGAAGGTCTCCCGCCGCGGGCGGCATCAAGGAGGGCTTGCGCCCGTGCGTAGATAACAGACCCCAACGTCCCAGGCCGGCAGCGAACACACGCGACCGCGGCTGAAGGCGGATCTGGTTGCCTACTTGCAAGCCCTCCCCTGCCGTCTCGTGCAAGCAGCATGGGCGCAACACCAATCGTTTCGACCATGCCAGCCGCCCTCTGCTCCGACCCTTACATCGTTGCACTGGGTCTGCCGCCGTCGTTGCGAGCCGCACTTGCGGCGCGCGGCGGTACAGGGGCTGCACGCACCGTCTTTGCCGCGCTGGCTTGCTGCGTCGAAGCCGGCTCGCAATGACGGTTGCCAACCGGGGTGGACAGGTCGGACCCCCCAGCGGTTGGTGTCACTTGCCCACAGGCGCACTCGAAACAGCCTCGGAGCTTGCTCCCCTGGTCATGCCGCCGCCAAGGCAGGCTGCTTCACTACGACGCCGTTCTCCACCACCGCCTCGCCGTCCAACCGGACGGTGCAGCGGCGCATCGGGATGTCGATGTGGCACGCCGTGTGCCGCGTGCCCCCGGCCTCGCTATTAGGCCCCAGCGAGAACAGGAAGTTGCCGGCGAACGCCCGCGCATCCATGCCGATCG
>CAXTFY010000227.1:0-8934 GCA_964243265.1 uncultured Acetobacteraceae bacterium
GGCGTCGAGTGGGTTGGGTGCAGGACTGGCCGAAAGCTACGCCGCACCGGGTGCGACGCTTTGGCTTGCCGGGCGCGACATGACGCGGCTGGAGGGCGTGGCGGCACGGTGCCGGGACCGGGGTGCTGCGGTGCATGCGCATGCAGTGGACGTGACCGATGCGGAGGCTGTCGCGGCCTGGCTGCTGGCGGCGGACGATGTGGCGCCGGTCGATCTGGTGCTGGCCTGCGCCGGGGTGTCGGCGGGCACGCACCCGGATGGCAGCCCGGAAGGCGTGGCGCTGGCCGGCATGCAGGTGCGCGCCAACCTGCTGGGGGCGATGCACACCGTAGAGCCGCTGCTGCCTCGGCTGCTGGCGCGTGGGCATGGGCATGTGGCGGTGGTGTCCTCGGTGGCGGGGCTGCGCGGTTCGCCGTACTGCCCGGCCTACAGCGCCAGCAAGGCGGGGGTGCGCGCCTATGGCGAGGGGCTGCGGGCGCTGTTGGCACCGCGGGGCGTGGCGGTGAGCGTGGTGGTGCCGGGCTTCTTCGACACGCCGATGACCGACCGGTTCAAGGGGCCGAAGCCCGGGATGATGAGCCTGCCGCGCATGGTGGCGGCGGTGCGGCGCGGGCTGGACCGCCGGGCGGCGCGGATCGTGGCACCGCGGATGCTGGCGGTGGAGCTGGTGCTGGCCGACCTGATCCCGGCCTGGGCCGGCGACCGCATCCTGCGCGGCGTGCGGTTCCACATCGAGCCCGGCCGATGAACACTTCCTGTCCCCTCTCCCGCCGGGAGAGGGCCGGGGTGAGGGAGTCTTGCTGCGGAGCGGCGGATCGAGTGCGCTATCGGAGCCTGGTCTTCATTGGGCGGCGGCGGCCCAAGACCCCCTCACCCCAGCCCTCTCCCGGAGGGAGAGGGGGCAGCGGCAGGCAGCGGCCTTGCTGACCCTGATCGGCGGCGTGGTGCTGTGCGCCTCGGCCTGGCTGTTCCTGCGTGCGGGCGTCGGCGCCAGGTTCGTGCAGGCCCCGCCCCTGGCCACCGCGCTGGACGCCCTGCCGATGGCCGCCGGTTTTGGCCTGATGCTGGCCGGCACCGCCCGCCCGGTGCTGTCGGGCGTGGTCCTGGGCGCCACCGCGCTGGGCCTGCGCCTGACCGATGAGGTGAAGCGCGAGGTGCTGCACGAACCCGTCAACTTCTCCGACCGGGCGGAGCTGCCGGAGGTCGTGCGCCATCCGCAGCTCTATCTGCCGTTTGCCGGCACCGGCCTTGTGCTGGCCGCCGCCGCGCTGCTGTTGCTGGCGGCGGGCGCGCTGACCTGGGCGGAGCCGCCGCTGTGGCGCCGGTCCTGGCCGGCTGCGGCGGCCGCGTTGCTGCTGGCGGGGGTCGCCGCTCGCGCCGGCTTCGTGCTGCCGGCGCTGCGCCCCGCCGTGCACCGCCTTGCCGCGCTGTACGGCCGCCTGCGGCCCAGCCGGGACCCGGAGCAGGACGCACGCCGCCTGGGACCGCTGGCCTCGCTGGTGGTGCACGCCACCCTGGCGGCGGCGGAGCGGCCCAGCCGGGTCGCGGCGGCACAGGCCCGCCCGGCGCCGCTATGGCCCGCCTCCGCCGGACCCGTCGTGCTCGTGCAGGCCGAGTCCTTCATGGACGCCGCCCGGCTGCATCCCGCGCTGGCCGGCGCCCTGCCTCACTTCAACGCGCTGCGCCAGCAGGCCGCCCTGCACGGTGCGCTGCAGGTGCCGTGCTGGGGCGCCAACACCGTCCGTACCGAGTTCGCCGTGCTGACCGGCGTGACCGAGCCGGCGGTGGGTCTGGACCGCTTCAATCCCTACGAGGCCTTCGCCCAGGGTGGACTGCCCAGCATCGCCTGGGCGGCAAAGGCGGCGGGTTACACGACCGTGGTCGTCCACCCCTTCGATCCCGGGTTCTATAGCCGCCGCAAGGTGCTGCCCCGCCTGGGCTTCGACCACTTCGTCGGACCGGATGCCTTCCCCCGCCGGCCGCAAGGCCATTACGCCAGCGACGCCGAGGTGTCCGACGTGGCGGCAAACCTGGTGCGGACGCTGGGGCCGCGGGTATTCGTCTTCATCATCACCATGGACGGGCACGGCCCCTGGACCGGCGCCGGCGTCGGCGCCCTGCCGCCGGAGCTGCAGGACGTGGCGGAGGCGGGACCGCTCGCAGGCTGGTTGGCCGCCATGCAGGGCACCGACCGGATGATCCCGGCGCTGACCGCAGTGCTGCAGGAGGCCGGCGAGGGCTGGCTCGGGCTGTATGGCGACCACCAGCCCAGCCTGCCCGGCGCGCTTGAGGCACTGCACATGCGGGACCGTCGCACCGACTACGTGATCTGGGGCGTCGGCCAGCCTATAGGCGGGCGGCTGGACACCTCCGCCGACCAGCTTGGCGGCATCCTCGCCGGGGCGCTACAAGGGGCGGGTTGACCCACCGCCTGATCCTCGACCTGTCCCGCACCCTGTCCCGTGCGTCCCACGCCGTGCCGACCGGCATCGACCGGGTCGAGTTGGCCTATGCCGAAGGATTGCTGGCGCACTGCCCGGAGCGGCTGGAGTTCGCCGCCCTGCACCCCTTGGGCCGGTTCGGGCGGCTGCCCACGCCGGAGGTCCGGCACTTCCTGGACGTGGCGGCCCGGCGCTGGCGGGACGGCGACGTGGGCGTGGACACCGTTCGCCGCGCCGCCCGCGCACTGCTGGGCACCGCGTTCCTGCGCGGGCAGTTCGCGCCCGGCACGCCGCGCCAGGCTGGCCGCAGCACCTACTTGCTGATGTCGCACCATCACCTCGACCGCCCGGCGGTGATCGCCGACGTGATGCGGCGGTATGGCGCGTCGTTCGTCTGCATGGTGCATGACCTGATCCCGATGGAGTTCCCGGAATACGCCCGCCCGGTCGAGCCGGCCCGGCACCAGCGCCGCATCGAGACAGTGGCGGCGCTGGCCGACGGCGTGCTGGTGAACAGCGCCGCCACCGCCGGGTCGTTGCAGCCCTGGCTGGACCGCGCCGGCCGGAGGACGCCGGTGCTGGTGGCGCCGCTGGGCATCGACCCGCCTGCGCCGCCGGGCATCGACCCGCCTGTGGCGGTGGCGGCGGAACCGCCGGGCCACCCGTACTTCGTGTTCCTCGGCACCATCGAGCCGCGCAAGAACCACCTGCTGCCGCTGCACCTGTGGCGCCGCCTGGTGGAGCAGCAGGGTCCCGACGCGCCGCACCTGGTGCTGGTCGGCCGCCGCGGCTGGGAGAACGAGCAGGTGGTGGACATGATCGAACGCTGCGCCGCGCTGCACGGCGTGGTGCATGAGCGGACGGACCTGTCGGACCGGCAGACCGGCGCCCTGCTGCAGGGCGCCCGCGCGCTGCTGCTGCCGTCGTTCGCCGAGGGTTATGGCCTGCCCCTGGCCGAGGCCCTGGCCGCCGGAGTGCCCGCACTGTGCAGCGACCTGCCGGCGTTGCGGGAGGTCGGCGGCGAGGTGGCGGAGTACTTGGACCCCCTGGACGGGCTTGGATGGATGACGGCCATCACCGACTATGCCGCGCCGGGCAGCCCCCGGCGTGCGGCGCAGCGGGCGCGGCTGCGGGAGTGGCAGGCGCCGCGGTGGGACGACCACCTGGCCGGCGTGCTGGACTTCCTGGACCGGGTAGCGCCGCCATAGCCAGCCCTGCCGTCAACGGCCCGGCAGTCCGCCAGGCCCCAGCCTGCCGCGATCAGGGCAGCGTGCATCCGTAGGTCGTCAGGATCACCCAAGGCGGCAGCAACGGCTGCGTGTCCACGATGGGGCAGGCCAGCCCAAAGTCGCCATCCGGATGCGCCCCCTGCGCCGCCGCCGAGAACCGCCCCACCGGATCGAATACCAGGTAGGCGTCGTTCTCCATGCCGGCAAACCCTCGAGTGCCCCAGGGCCGCCGCACCAGCCCGTCGGTTCCTGGCGGCTGGGTCCGCATTGGCCGGGCCGCAACGGGATAGGAGGCCAGGAACCGGAGGAGGTTGCCCAGCCGCTCCTGCTGCATGGACTGCGCGCGGCTGAATGGCGGGGGAGCCAGCACGGCATAGGCCAGGATCACGAGGCCATAGGACGCGGCCTGCCGCCACCGGCCGCGCAGCAGGCACCATGCCATCGCACCAGCGAATACGATCCCCAGCAGAACCGCAGCCACGGCGCCGAGCAGCCAAGTCGCCGGCAATGGAAAGGCGTCGCCGATCCCGTAGCCACTCAGCCCCGCCGGTACGCCCACCACCAGGGTAGCCGCCAGCAGTGGCCACCACAGGACGCGGTCCCTCAACCCGCCCCCAACCGGTCCAGGCTGCGGCGCACCAGATTCCAATCGGTTGGCCGCGAGGCGCGAAGGGCGGCGGCGGGCCACGTCGCGCGCACTGTTTGATCATCCAGCAGGCCCGCGATATCGAGGGTGCAATCCTTGCGTGTCCAGCCGTCGCGCTGGATGGCTGCGACCCGCTCTGCCATCGCGTCCAGCAAGCCCTGCCAGAACGCGGCGACACCGTCCCGCACCGCGTCGAACGGCAGCGTCAGCCGCAGGTGCTGCACAGCCCAAACCGGGCCATCATCGGTTCTGTCCGGCGCGTCCCAGACCAGGTGGATGTCGGCTCCGCTGCGCCAAAAGTACAACGCCGGCTTTGAGGACAAGTACATGAAGTCGAGGCGACGCTCCTGCCACCAGAAGCTTGCATGATCAAAGGTATCCAGCGGATCAAGTTTCCAGCCGGCTGACGCCTGTACGTAGGCGTCGGTGCCGTGCCAGGCCAGGAAACGGGCTGCCACGTCGCCCGGGACGACTTCGCCGACATGGGGCCATATCTCGAGGAGATCCTCGAAAAGCCGGACGACCTGGTACGTCACCCAATGTTCCGGCCGGTCTCCCGAGGCGTATTCGAGCAGCCGGCCAGCCGGGGTTTCGATGCAGTAGGCGCCATCCGTCAGCGCGAACCAGCTTAGGGAGCGGTCGCCGGGCTCACCCCACGGCTCGATGTCCGCCACCGGGCGCAGGGTGAAAGGGACCTGGAACCCTATTGCGCTGCACTCCCCCGGCATTACGCCGCCTTTATGCGCCGTACCCCAAACACGCATCAACCGTTGAGCAGGATCGGCGCATAGTCCTGACTGCCCCGCCGCACAGCGAACGTTCCGCGCCATCAGGCGCAGACCCGCGCCGGGGCTGCACGTCAACAGGAGCTTCCTCCTTGCGTCACCACCAATCCAACGCCGCCCAAACCCTCGCGCAGGCTTGGGGCGGCGTCCACAGCATCGGCTCGTCCGCCGACGCGGCGCTGCTGCAGTTCGCCGACATCGCCCATGACACCCGGGTCGTGCTGATCGGGCCGCAAACCCTGGAGCTGCTCTGTGCCCTCGTCCGCCTCGACTGCGCCAGCGCCGCCGCCATCCGCCTGCTCGACCGCCCGAAGGCCGGGACGGCGGACCTGGCGATCCTTCCTGCCGTGGCGTCGGTGGACTGCGTCGATGTCGGGCTGGTGAAGGCCCGGCGCGTGCTGGCGCCGCTGGGCAGCGTCATCCTGCGGTTCGCGGAGCTGCCCTCCCCCGGCCTGGTCCGCCACGCCCGCCACGCCCTGCAGATGCATGGCTTCCAGGCGATCCACGCCCGCCAGCTTGGCCGCCGGTGCCTGCTGACCGCCGAGCTTCCCCTGGTGGGACGCCTGGCGTGCGCCTGATGGCCCGGGCCGTTCCGGTCCCGGCCATGAGCATGGCCATAAGGAGCAAGCAGATGCCGTTCTCCAGACTACCCGCCGGCATGACGCAGGTCGTGATGGCCCTGATCCTGGCCTTGGTGGCGGCACCGGTCGTGCGAACCATCACGTCCGAACTGTCGCAATCGGTCGGCCAGACCTGGCCGTTCTCGATGGAGCACTGCGCGCAGGCCGGCCCGGAATGCCGGTCAGCCGGGCCGCATCTGGCGGAGCCGCAGTCCCGGATGCACAGCTTGGCATCGCGGTAGCTACTTCCGGCTGACCGGCTGGCTGGATCCACGGCTGGCCAGGGCAACCCCTGCCACCGCGACCAACATGCCGAGTCCCTGCACCGGCACCAGCCGCTCGCCGAACAAGATGAAGGCCAGCACCGCCACCACCGGCGGCACCAGGTAGAACAGCGACGCCACCCCGGCCACCGCCCCCCGCCGGATCAGCGCCAGCAACAGCGAGACCGCGCCGAGCGACAGCCCGCACACCGCCCAGGCCAGGCCGGCCCAAGCCTGCCAGGACGCATCGAACCGCCCGGCCTCGGTCAGCGCCGCCACCGGGGCGATGACGGCGGCGGCGCCGATGAACTGCACGGCGGCGTTGGTCCGCAGGTCCGCCGCCGCGCCGGTGCGCTTCTGCCAGATCGTGCCCAGCGTGATCCCCACCATCGAGGCGGTGCTGGCCAGCGCGGGCAGCAGCCCCACCCCCGACACCGCCCGCAGTTGCGGCTGCAGCACCAGCAGCGCGCCACCGAAGCCAAGCGCGATGCCAGCCCAACGGCGCGGCCCCACCCGCTCGCCCAGCAGCGGCAGGGCGAGCATCGCCGTCAGCAGCGGCTGCAACCCGGTGATCAGCGCCGAGATGCCCGCGGGCAAGCCGTGCCGCACCGACCAGAACACCCCGGCAAGATAGACGCCCTGCAGCAGCACGCCGGCCACCAGCGCATCCCGCCAGCCTCGCACGCCACGGGGCCAAGGCGCCCGGGCTGCGGTGGCAAGCCCGGCGAACGCCAGGGCGCTCAGCACCATGCGGGCCGACAGGAACGTCAGCGGGTCCACGTGCTGGGCCACCAGCCGGGCGACCAGGAACCCGGTTGCCCAGATGCCGACGAAAAGCGCCGGCATCAGCGCCGGGGCGTCGGGGCGGTCATTCAGCCACGAGGGCCGAGGGGTGCTGTGCCAGCGGCGTCACGCTGATTTCCATGAAGGGGAACAGCGGGAGGGTGGACAGGATGGCGTGCAGCTCGTCATGGCTGGCAACGTCGAAGATGCTGATGTTGGCGTAGCGCCCGGCCACGCGCCATAGGTGCCGCCACTTGCCCTGGCGTTGCAGGTCGGCGGCGCGGGCCTTCTCCTCGGCCTTGAGGCGGTCGAATACGGCCGGGTCCACGTCCCGCGGCACGTGCACGTCCATTTCCACGCAATACAGCATCCTTGCTCCCCTCCTTCTCCCTCTCCCTCCGGGAGAGGGCCGGGGTGAGGGGGTCTTGCAGCACGACCTCTGGCCCGTTGTGGAACAGCTCCCGTTGCGGGCAACGCCGGCGCTTGTCCGCCCCCTCACCCCGGCCCTTCCCCAGAGGGAGAGGGAGCAGCTACGTCCGTGCGTAGGCCTGCATGCGGTCGGCGTCCAGCGTCACGCCGATACCGGGACCCGTGGGCAAGTGGATGTTGAAGTCCTCGAACCGCAGCGGCTCCTTCACCAGGTCGCCGACCAGGATCTGCGGGCCGAAGTGCTCGCACCCCCATGCCAGCTCCCGCAGCGTCGCAAACGCCTGCAGGTGCGCTGCCGCGCCGACCGAGCTTTCCAGCAGGCACCCGCCATACAGCCCGATCCCCGCCGCCTCCGCCACCGCCGCCACCCGCTTCAACCCCAGCAGCCCCGCGTGCTTGACCAGCTTGAGCGACACCGCATCCGCCGCCCCGGCCGCCCCCACGGCCAGCATGTCGTGCACGTCGAACACGCACTCGTCGGCCAGCAGCGGCGGCGTGCCGGGGCGGGCGCGCAGCCGGGCCATGGCGGCCAGGTTCCAGGCCGGCACCGGCTGCTCGACCAGGCGCACGCCCATCTCCTGCAACTGTGGCAGGCAGCGGGCGGACACCGTCTCGTCCCAGGCCTGGTTGGCGTCCACGATCAGCTCGGCCCGGCCCTCCAGCGCCTGCACCAGGTGCCGCATCCGGGCCATGTCGGCGGCGGGGTCCTGCGCGCCGATTTTCACCTTGAAGGTGCGGTGCAGCCGGGCGTCCAGCTTGCGCCCGGCCTCCTCGGCCTCCTGCACGGGGTCCCCCGAGGCCAGGGTCCACAGCACCGGCACCCGGTCCCGCACCGCGCCGCCCAGCAGCGCCGTGACAGGCAGGCCGAGCGTCTTGCCGACCGCATCCCACAGCGCGGTCTCGATGGCGGCCTTGGCGGCGTTGTTGCGCTTGGCGGCCTGGCCCATACGCAGGCCGGCGGCCTCGATCAGGTCGGCGCGCTGGCCGTGCAGGGCGGGGGCCAGGTAGGTGTCGATGTTGGCCTTGATGGCCTCGACGCTCTCCTCGCTCCAGCGGGGGCCGCCCAGGGTGGCCGCCTCTCCGATGCCCTCGACGCCGTTGGCGAGCCGCGCCTGCACGATGACGTAGCTCTGCGCGGTGACGGAGGTGTTGGACAGCTTGTGCCGCCGCACCGTGGGCACGTCCACGATGGTGCTGCGGATGGAGTGAATGGCCATGTCGCGGGACAGGCCTGAAGGGAGGGTGTCGGGCATGACGGAACGCCTTCTGCTCCCCCTCCCTCCGGGAGAGGGCCGGGGTGAGGGGACCTTGCGGCGCGGACGGTGTGGTTTGGAGGGCTGCCCTGCAGCGCCAAAGGCGGCGCTTGCAGACAGACCCCCTCACCCCGACCCTCTCCCGGAGGGAGAGGGAGCAGACATCAGGCTGCTTTGGCGTGCTCGCGCACCACGACCGTATCCGGCAGGCTTGCCACCTCGCGGTTCAGCGTGAAGTCGAACGTGATCTCCGAGTACGGCGCGTTCAGCCCCTGCACCTTCGGGTCCGACCCGTCGTCGTGCCGGCTGATCGCCGGGATCAGCTCGTCCCGCGTGGCGAAGGCGAAGTCGTCATACAGGAACTTGTCCCCGGCAATGTTGATCTGCGTCGTCAACTGCCGGTAGCCCGGCGCCGAGACGAAGAAGTGCACATGCGCCGGCCGCTGCCCGTGCCGGCCCAACTGGTCCAGCAGCTTCTGCGTCGG
>CAXTFY010000228.1:0-8908 GCA_964243265.1 uncultured Acetobacteraceae bacterium
CCGGCGCGTTGTCCGGCGCGGTGCTGGACGTATTCGTGCCCGAGCCGGTGCCGCCGGAGCACCGGCTGTGGACGACGCGCAACCTGGTGATGACGCCGCATGTGTCGAGCGATGACGCCCTGGCCTACAATGCCCGCAGCCTGGACGTGTTCATCGAGAACCTGACGGCGTTCGAGCAGGGCCGGCCGCTGCCGAACCTGTTCAGCCGGGAGCGGGGCTACTGACGCGCCCCGATACCGACCGCCGAAAGCTCTGACCTGTTCACGCCGGTTGGCAACCGTCATTGCAAGCCGGCTTCGGCGCGGCAATCCAGGGCGGCAAGGACTACGCATGACGCGCCTGGGCATGACGCGCCTGGGCATGACGCGCCTGGATTGCCGTGCCGCAAGCGCGGTTCGCGATGACGATACCTGCATCACCAGTCAGGGGTTTCGGCGGCTGGCATCAACCGTCCAGCCGCCTGCGCGGGACACTTTGCACGGCGGCCCCTATTGGGCACCATGGCTGGTATGGAAGACATGCTGATCACCGGCGGCCAGGTCTATCGGCCCGGCTGCGACCCCCATGCCCCGCCGGTCGGGGACATCCTGGTGCGGGACGGGCGCATCCTTGCGGTCAGCGGCCCGGGCGAGGATGGCGCGGCCAAGGACGAGCTGCGCCGCCGCGCGGTGGCCGGGGAGGCGCGGGTGGTCGAGGCCGCCGGGCTGCTCGTGCTGCCGGGCTTGGTCAACGCGCATTACCATTCCTACGACGTGCTGCAGAAGGGCATGCTGGAGGACATACCGTTCGATGTGTGGGCGCTGCATACGCAGCCGGCCTTTCTTGGCCCGCGGCCGGCGCGGGAGCTGCGGCTGCGGACGCTGATCGGCGCGGTGGACTGCCTGCGGCACGGCATCACGACGGTGCAGGACATGAACTCGTTGGTGCCGATGGACGAGCCGACGCTGGACACCATCCTGGCCGCCTATGCCGAGACTGGGCTGCGGGTGGTGTTCTCCGCCGCCATGCGGGATGTGGCGGCGCTGGACATCGCGCCGTTCCTGCCGGCCGAGGCCCCGGCGGAGGTGCAGGCGCTGGTGCAGGGCGTCCCGGCGGACGCGCAGGCGCAGCTCGGGTTCGTCGAGGCGCAGATCAGGCGGCTGGACCCGCTGCCGCCCTGGCTGAGCTGGGCGCTCAGCCCGTCCGGCCCGCAGCGGTCGAGCCGGGTGCTGCTGGAGGGCGTGGCGGAGTTGTCGGAGCGGCACGGGCTGCCGGTGCTGACGCATGTGTATGAGACGCGGGCGCAGGCGGCGAAGGCGCGGGAGCTGTATGGCGCGCAAGGCGGGTCCATGCTGCGGTGGCTGGAGGAGGTCGGGCTGCTGACCCGGCGGCTGACGGTGGTGCATGGCGTGTGGCTGCTGGATGAGGAGATCGCGTTGCTGGGCCGGGCGGGGGCCGGGCTGGCGCACAACCCGGCGAGCAACCTGAAGCTGAAAAGCGGTGTCGCGCCGATGCGCCGGGTGATCGACGCTGGCGTGAATATTGCTCTGGGATGCGACAACTGCAGTTGCGGGGATTGCCAGAGCATGTTCACGGCCATGAAGCTGCTTTGCCTGCTGGCCGCCGCGGCGGACCCGAACCCGACGGGCGTCGTTGCCGCGGATGCGATTGCGGCGGCGACGACCGGGGGGGCCAAGGCGGTGGGGCTGGAGGGCCAGGTGGGCGCCATCGCGCCGGGGATGCAGGCCGACCTGCTGTTGCTGGATTTGCGGGACATCGCCTACGTGCCGCTCAACAGCGCGGCCCGGCAGGTGGTGTTCGCCGAGGCGGGGCGGGGGGTCCACAGCGTCATGGTGGGGGGGCGCATGGTGCTGGATGCCGGCCGCATCACCACGGTGGATGAGGCCGCCTTGCGGGCGGAGGCCGCGGCGGTGATGCCGGGGTTCCGGCGCGACTATGCCCGGCAGGCCGAACGCGCGGCGGCCGCGACGCCCTGGCTGCTGGAGGCGAACCGGCGGGTGGCGGGGTATCCCGTTGGGCTCGACCGGTTCATTCCGGGATGAGCATCAAGCCCGCCCTGCAGGGCCTGCTGCACGTTGCGATCAAGACCGCGGACCTGGAGCGGACACGGCGATTCTACTTGGATGTGCTGGGTTTGCAGGAGATGGCGCGGCCGGATTTCGGCTATCCCGGCGCGTGGCTGGGGCTGCCGGGGCCGGGGCCGATCTTTCATATCTACGCCGGAGGGCCTGCGATGGGGGCAGGCGGCCTGGCGCCGCAGGGCAGCGCCGCCATCGATCATGTTTCGGTGACGGCGAGCGGCTACCATGGGTTCATCGCGCGGCTGCAGGCGCGCGGCATCGCGTTCCGCGAGTTCATCGTGCCGGGCACGCCGCTGTGGCAGCTTTTTGCCTATGATCCCAGCGGCGTGCAGATCGAGCTGACGTTCGACTCTCGCACTGAGGCCGGGCCGCCGCCGGACCTGTCGGAGGGGCGCCGCTATGTGGCCGGGCAGGGCTTTTTCGATCCGGAGGGCTACGCCGGCCTTTGACCGGCGGCGCCGGGCGTGCACGTTGCGGACTGGTCTGCCCATTTGAGCGCCAATCCATTTCTGCTTTTGCTCCCTTTGGGAGACTGGCTCGACCGGCGCGTCCCCGAATCCGGTGCCTACCAGCAGCAGGGCGCCACCCACAGCCCCGTATCCGGTCATGCGCGGCATCGCGGCCTTGGTCATGGAGCGAGTGAGCAGAGACAGCGAGGCGACAAGACTTGACATCATTTTACGCCATAGGTTCCGATTTTGTATGGCAGTCTCATCAAGGCAGCGACCACAAGCTAAATTTTGGGACCTCACTCAATGCACTTCAAAATGTCTCCACAAGCAACCGGAGGAATTTCCACTCTCACCAGGGTTAGGTCCCATCGCCGCCCAGGGCGTAAAGCCCATGTGAACCCGCATCTGATCCCGCTGCTACGTGGCCCGACAACGATGGACATTCCTGCGTTTATTGGCGAAGTCGGCCTGCCGTCCTTGGAAGACGACGTGAGATTCGCTCGAGGCTTCGTCTTTTCTGTGGCTTTGAGCATGCCGCTATGGGGCGGCATCGCCGGAGTCTTGTGGGGAGTGTTGCATTAAGTTTCGCATCCGATTGGTTGGCTGCTTTTCGTCACCGTGGGGTATCGGAGTACAGCTTCGAACGGTCGGGGCATCTGATATTGGCGAAGCGGGACAGAAAGTTGGCTTTCCATGTCGGCCGTTCGGCGTAGGGCGGGTATCGGCGCGGTATAACAGCTATTACCCCTGTGCCAGGTGGACACGACGGTCTGGGCCTGATGGCCCCAGATCAGTTTCATCCGGGACAGGCCGACGCCGCACGACAGGCCACCCTCGACCGCGTCTTCGCCAGGCATTCCGACCGTTTTGTCAGGCCGCCCATGCCGCCTCGCAAACCGGCTGCCGCCTGGATCAACCTACCCCGAACCCAAGCCAACCCGATAAGGTTAAACTGAACGGAAACATGCCTTGAAGTCGTTGACAGGTTCCGTCATGCAGCACGTCCCTTGCACCCAAGGGGCCGCCCATACACGCAACAATGCCGCGTGCGGGCGATGATGGCCCGGCAATGCACCGGGTCACGCAGGTTGCCGCCGATCAGTTCGACCGATCGGTTGCCCCAACGAGTCGTACGGTTTCCTGTATGTCGTCCGCCTCGTCCAGGTCACTCAGCAGCAGGCCGGCCCCTGCGGGACGACTGCGACAGCGCAGCCAACACCGCTGTCGGTCACAAGCGCAATCTTGCCGGCGAGGCGCCCGGAACCCTTGCAGCTTTCTTCGCCATGGTCCGGGTGAGGTTCCATCGCGGCCACGCAGCCCGGCACCGAGTTCTGCTGCTTGCCGGAGGGCGGGGCCGGGTGGTCGTTCACCGGTGAGCCTCCAAGGCCGGGAGTGCGTCGGGATATCGCTCGATGAGCAATGCGAGGGGAAGGGCCGGACATCCGGCTGCGGACGGTTACAAGGGGGTGCCGGCAGCGCCGGGCACCAGCAGGAGCAAGCCGAGACTTGCAACCGTCAGGATTGCGCCGGCGACGCCGATGAGCGTGCGCCAACGGTTCAGCATGGGGTCCGGGTCATGTGGGCCGAACAGGCAGAGAGGCGGCAGCATGGCATTCCTTTCGTCATTGAATGCATGGCCTTGCAATAGCGCATACAGGGCGTCTGTTGCAAGGCCATGCACCACGTGGCAGGGTCACAGCATCGGGAAGAAGGGCCGGGCCTTGGAAAAGCGCTACGTGTCGTCCATGGAGGTGGCGCGGCTCGCAGGCGTGTCGCAGTCGGCGGTCTCGCGCACCTACACGCCAGGCGCCAGCGTCGCCCCGGCTACGCGGGAGAGGGTGCTGGAGGCGGCCCGCGCCCTGGGCTACCGGCCGAGCTTCCTGCCGCAAGCCTTGATATCCAACCGGTCGCGCCTGGTTGCGGTGGCGGTGGGCGCGGTGACCAACCCGTTCTATGCCGCGGTCCTGCAGCAGTTCACCGCCGCCCTGCAACAGGCCGGGCAGCAAGTGGTGCTGATCCAACTGGAGAGCGACTATGCGCTCGACAGGGTCCTCGACCGCATCGCCGGCTACCGCGTTGATGCGATGGTCAGCGCATTGGCGGTGCTGTCGCCTGAAACGGCGCAGGGCCTTTCCGCGCTGGGCATTCCCGTCGTCTGCTTCAACGGCCGCATCAAGGGGGCGTGGCTGTCCTCCGTGTCGAGCGACAACCGGCGGGCGGGCCGGGCGGCGGCCGACCATCTCCATGCCGTCGGAGGGCGCCATTTCGCCTTTCTTGAGGGACCACCGGACAGCCCGGCCAGCGCCGACCGCTGGGACGGGTTCGCGCGGCGGCTGCGGCGGCTGGGTGCGCCGATGCCGGTGCTGCTGCGCGGCGACTACTCCTATGAGAGCGGACGCGCGGCTGTGGACCCGTTGCAGGCGTTCAGCCCGCGGCCGGATGCCGTGGCTTGCGCCAACGACCTGATGGCGCTGGGGCTGCTGGACGGGCTTTGCCGGGCCGGGCTGCGGGTTCCGGGGGATGTGCGCGTGCTGGGTTGGGACAACATCGGCATGGCCGCCTGGGCAGCCTTTGGATTGACCAGCTTCGACCAGGACGTGCCGGAGATGATCCGCCGCAGCCTTCGGTTGATCCTGGACGAGGCGGCGGCAGACGAGGCGCGTCAGGGCGTGCTGGAAACGGTGCCGGCGCACCTGGTCGTCAGGCGGACGACAGGTGACCCGCGGGCGTCCGATGCCGGGCGCGAAGCGGGACCGGGTGGGCCGCCGGGATAGGGAGGAGTGCATCCAGCCCTGTGCCGCGGCGCCGCTGCTTGTCACTGGACCGCCCGATGCTGGGCTTGGATGGCGTCGGGACGGCAGGGCTTGGTGGGGCAAGTTCCCGAGGCGCGGGCGGTTGCAGGCCCGGCATTCCGCGGGGTGGCCGGGACGCTGCCGGCTTGACGCGCCGCTTCGTGGCGGTCCGGCCCGCCAAGAATTCCCTTGCCATGCGTTGCCGATAGGAGTTGCATAGCCTTGCAACGCCGCTGGCAAGTCGCAGGTGCATAGCCATGCAACGGCCGGGGGCGCTGGAGGGGGATACCGATGTCATCACCAGCTTGCTGCAGCGACCCGAGGCTTGCCGGCCCGGCAACGGACCGTTGGCGTTTGCGGGGCGCAGCCGTGCGGACCGTCTTGCTGCCGGGCCATGTGGCGGTGCTGCCGCGTTTGGCGTTGTAGGGGGGCGCCGGCATGCCGCTTCCCCTCCTCGCCCTGGCGATAGCCTCCTTTGGCATCGGCACCACGGAGTACGTCATCATGGGGCTGCTGCCCGATGTGGCGCGCGACCTACACGTCAGCGTGCCGGCGGCCGGGATGCTGGTGTCGGGCTATGCGCTCGGCGTCGCTGTTGGCTCGCCGCTGGTGGCGATCGCGATTGCCCGCCTACCGCGCAAGGCGGCGCTGCTCGCGCTCATGGGCCTGTTTATCCTGGGCAACCTGGGCTGTGCGCTGGCGCCGGATTACCGCCTGCTCATGCTGGCGCGGGTGGTGACTTCGCTGGCCCACGGCGCGTTTTTCGGCATCGGCTCGGTGGTGGCGGCCGGGCTGGTGCCGCGGGAGCGGCGCACCCAGGCGGTCGCGATGCTGCTGGCCGGGTTGACGCTGGCCAACGTGCTGGGCGTCCCGCTCGGCACGGCGCTCGGTCAGATTGCCGGCTGGCGGGCGACGTTCTGGGCGGTGACTGCGATCGGCCTGGTTGCCGCTTGCGCCATCGCCTTCCTGCTGCCGTCCGGGCTGCGGGGCAGCGCGGTCGGCTTGCAGCGGGAGTTCGCGGTCGTGTGCCAGGGCAAGGTGCTGATCCCGATGCTGCTCAGCACGCTGGGCTCGGTGAGCCTGTTCAGCGTGTTCACCTTCATCACGCCGCTGCTGCTGCATGTGACCGGGCTTGGCCCGCACCAGGTGACATGGGCGCTGCTGGTGTTCGGGGTCGGCCTGACGATCGGCAACCTGGTCGGCGGGAGGCTGGCCGACTGGCGGCTGACGACGTCGGTTGCGGCCAGCTACGCCGCAGTGGTGCTCGTCCTGGTGGTGTTCGCCGGCACCAGCCATGCCCCGCTGCCGGCCGTCATCACGCTCGCCGTCTGGGGGGCGGTGGCGTTCGCGCTCATCGCCCCGCTGCAGATGTGGGTGATGGATGCGGCATCCGACGCGCCCAACCTGGCCTCCACCCTCAACCAGAGCGCCTTCAACCTGGGCAACTCGATCGGCGCCTGGGCGGGCGGCGCCGCGATCGCGTCCGGCCTCGGCTACGGCGGGCTGCCCTGGCTTGGCGCCGGCGTCGCCGCGGTCGGCCTCGCCTTGACCGTGACCTTTATCCTGCGCCGGCAGCAGGCGCCGGTCTGTTCGTGAACCCTTATGCCAATGGCCCTCCGCCTTGACCGTGACGATAATGCATCGGATTAGCCGCCGTCATTGCGAGCCGGCTTCGGCGCGGCAATTCAGGTGGGCATGGGCTGCGTTTTGGTCTGGCGGCCCCTGGATTGCCGCGTTGCAAGTGCTGTTCGCAATGACAGACGGGGGTGGGCAAACCGGTCAAACCAGAGGGCCGTTGATGTTGTCGCTGCCGTGAGCGCATGGATGCGCCCGGCTCGGCTTTGATCAGCCGGGCCGCCTGACGGTCATCCGGCTGGCACAGGGTTTGGTGACACAGGACTTGGTGACACGGGATTGGCAAGCGTCCAGGCCGGGCCGACGGTGATCACGCCCGAGTCCGGTTCGATGCAGACCAGGTTGTTCTCGACCCGCGTCACCCCGGGCGCGTCCTCGGCCAGCACCTGCACCGCGCCGCGGGCGCGGTCGTCGAACAGGCCGTCGGTGAGCTGCACGACCCTGGCCTTGACCGAGACCTCGATCAGCCGGCCCGGCGACCTCCACGCAGATCGCGTCGCAGGGCATGATCTCGTCAACAGCGCATTCCGATCTTGCGTAACGATCGGGTTGTCGGCATCGTCGGCCGTGCGGACATGGTCCGTGCCCTGGCCCGTGCGCCGGCGATGCTGGTGTGACGGCGCCGCGTGACGATCGAGGAGGTGCAGCATGATCATCGTGCAACCGGCGCCGTCGGCCTGCGAGGCGCCAAGTGGGGACCAGGCGCTCAGCCGTCAGTTGCAGGCCGTCCTTGAGCGGCAGCCCTGGTTCTCGGACGGCACCGCGCAACTGTTCGTTGCGGACGGCGTGGTGACCGTCGAAGGTCTCCTGGCCGATGATGCGTTCGGGCAGGCGCTGTGCACCGCGGCGCGGAGCGTTGCCGGCGAGGAGAACGTGCGCGACGAGCTGATCCGAGTTGGCACGGTGTCCGGCTGCGCCCTCGCGACCGGTTAGGCTGCGGACTGCGCGCAGGCGCGGCGGTGCAGGATACGGCTGGCAGGATGGTGCCCGCAGGGCTTGAGCGTGCGGTCAAGACTGGGCCGGTCCGCCAGCACGACCAGCCGGGCCACGTTGCAGTTCAGGGTGACCGCAACGCCGCCGGGCGCTCCGATCACGGCTGCCACGACGGCCTTCGGACATGGCAGGTCGAGGGCCATGAGGTGGTCGGCGGTCAGCACTGCGCCGAGGTGCGGATCGTGGCCGCGGCAGGACGGCCATTGGCGTAAGTTCCGAGTATTCTTGGATTGTCCGTATCGGCCAAGTCATCGAAATGGCGCGTTTACCATAGGGTCCATGCACCGACGCCCCTGAAGTGGGCAAGACACGAACCATGCGGTTATTGTTTCGCGTCAGCCGGACACCGGTTATTTGTTTCTTGCAGCCATTCCGCCGGAAGCTCGACGCAGAAGCAGGCGCCACGCTCAGAGGGAAGCAACTCGGCTGCGCCACCCACGCCCTGCGCCATCGCCAGCACAATCGACAGCCCTAACCCGGTACCGCCCTGGTCGCGGGACGTCGTGAAGAATGGTTGGAACACCCGGCCGCGGTTTGCCGGGGAGATGCCGGGGCCGTCGTCCTTGACGGTGATCCATGTCCGCCCCCCCCGGCTGCGAGCCGAGACGGTCACGCTGGCCCCGGAGCCGCGGCCATCTGCACTGGCGTGGGCGGCGGCATTGTCGAACAGGCTGGCCAGCAACGCGCTCAACGCATCGGCTGGCAGGGCGACGGTGCAGGGTCCGACGTCCACATGCACCGCCATCCCGCGCTCAAGATAGGTGGGGAGCAGGGCCTGGAGCACGTCGCCGACGTTGGTGGCCGAGCCGGCGCCGGGCCGCATCATGTCGGCCCGTGCCAGGTCCAACAGGCGCCGCACCAACTGGTCCAGCCGTTGCGTGTTGCGGGCGAGGATGCGGAGAAGCTTGCCGCGCTCGTCCGCAGGGAGGGTGTCGGCATGGTCCTCCAGCAGTTC
>CAXTFY010000229.1:0-3580 GCA_964243265.1 uncultured Acetobacteraceae bacterium
GGCGGCGGCGCGTTCAGCGGCAAGGACCCGACCAAGGTGGACCGCAGCGCCGCCTATGCCTGCCGGTACCTGGCAAAGAACGTCGTGGCCGCGGGCCTGGCGGACAAGTGCACCCTGCAGATCAGCTACGCCATCGGCGTGTCGCACCCGTTGTCCGTCTATGTGGACCTGGACGGCACCGCGCACGACGTGGACGAGGCGCGGGTGGAGAAGGTGCTGCGGGAGCTGATGGACCTCAGCCCGCGCGGCATCCGCGAGCACCTGCACATGAACCGGCCGATCTACGCCGTCACCAGCGCCTACGGCCATTTCGGCCGCACGCCGGACGACGACCTGGGCACCTTCACCTGGGAGAAGACCGACCTGGTACCGGCGCTCCGCAGCGCGTTCAACCGGTAGGCCCCCGGGAAGGCGCATGGAGGGCGGGGTGCTGAAGGACCCCGCCGAACGGCTGTACGGCCGCACGCGGAGCCACCCGCTGCGGCTGCGGCAGCAGTTGCTGCTCGATGTCACCCTGCCGCGCCTGCGCTTTGCCGAAGCGCAGGCAGCCGACCCGCTCGCCGCCTTCGATCCCCGCCCAGCCGAATTATGGCTGGAGGTCGGCTTCGGCGGCGGCGAGCACGCGCAGGCACAGGCCGCCGGGCACCCTGAAGCCGGGCTGATCGCCTGCGAGGTGTTCGAGAACGGCGTATGCTCGCTGCTGTCCCGCCTGGTGCCGGAGGGCGAGGAGGCGACCGCGCCGCTGCCGGGCAACCTGCGCCTGTGGGACGATGACGCCCGCCTCCTGTTGCGCGCCCTGCCGCCGGGCAGCCTGCGGCGCGTGTTCCTGCTGTTCCCCGATCCCTGGCCCAAGATGCGCCACGCCAAGCGCCGCTTCGTGCATCCGGCGCAGGTGCCGCTGGTCGCCCGTGCCCTGCGGCCCGGCGGCGAATGGCGCGTCGCCTCCGACGACCCGACCTACCAGGCCTGGGTGGCGGAGGTCATGGCTGGCCAGGCGCTGTTCACCGCCCCAACCCCGGCGGCACAGCGCCCGGCGGACTGGCCGCCGACGCGTTATGAAGCCAAGGCATTGCAGGCCGGGCGGTCGCCGCTTTACTGGACGTTCACCCGCAACGATATGCCGGTGCCAGGCTTGCAAGACCTGGATGCGAACCACGGGCCGGAGACATAGGGCAATGCAGCTTCACGGACTCCACCACCTGACCGCGGTATCGGCGGACGCCCGCGGCAACCACGACTTCTATACCCGGGTGCTCGGCATGCGGCTGGTGAAGAAGACCGTGAACCAGGACGACGTCAGCGCCTACCACCTGTTCTATGCCGACGGCGCGGCCAGCCCCGGCACCGACATCACCTTCTTCGACTGGCCGGTCGGGCCGGAGGCGCGCGGCACCAACTCGATCGTGGGCACGGCGCTGCGGGTCGCCGGCCAGGCCGCGCTGGACTACTGGATGGCGCGGCTGGATCGGCTCGGCGTGCCGCGCGGCCCGGTCCAGGAGGTGGACGGCCGCTTGCGCCTGGACTTCCAGGACCCCGAGGGGCAACGCCTGGCGCTGGTGGACGATGAGGGCGCCGGGCCATTCCATCCCTGGACCGGCAGCCCGGTGCCCAGGGAGATGCAAATCCGCGGCCTCGGCCCCGTCACGATCAGCGTGCGCGATCTGCAGCCGTCCGCCCGGTTCCTGACGGAGGTCATGGCGATGCAGCAGGCGCGCAGCTTCCAAGCCCCCGACGCCGCCAAGGTGCATGTCTTCGAGATGGGCGGCGGCGGCCCGGCGGCGGAGCTGCACGTCCGGGTGGAACCGGGCCTCCCCCCGGCCCGGCCCGGCGCTGGAGGCGTCCATCACGTCGCCTTCCGGGTGCGTGACGACGAGTACGCCGGCTGGGTCGAGCGGCTGCAACGCCTCCGCATCCCGTCCAGCGGCCCGGTGGACCGGTTCTACTTCCGCAGCCTTTACACGCGCGAACCCGGCGGCATCCTGTATGAGATCGCCACCGACGGCCCCGGCTTCGCCACCGACGAGCCGATGGAGGCGCTGGGCGAACGCCTGTCGCTGCCGCCGTTCCTGGAGCCGCGCCGGGCCGAGATCGAGCGCAACCTGAAGCCGATCTGAGCCGCAAGGCAGGCGCACGCTTGCGGGTGGAGACCGCCTCCCAAACTCTGGGGGCAACGCAACACTGAAGGATGAGCCGACGATGTACATCGCCATGAACCGCTTCAAGGTGTCCCCAGGGTCGGAGGCGGCGTTCGAGGAGATGTGGACCAGCCGCGACTCGCATCTGAAGACGGTGCCGGGATTTGTGGAGTTCCACCTGCTGCGCGGCCCCGTGCGGGACGACCACGTGCTGTATTCCAGCCACACCATCTGGGCCGACCACGCCGCCTTCGAGGGTTGGACCAAGTCGGAGGCGTTCCGCGCCGCCCACCGCAACGCCGGCAGCCCCGGTCGCGGCGCCACCCCGATGTATTCCGGCCACCCGGAGTTCGAGGGCTTCGAGGTGATCCAAACCGTCAAGTAGGCCAACACCGCCCCGCAAAGCTCTTCTCCCTCCTCCTCCGGGAGAGGGCCGGGGTGAGGGAAGCCGCAAGCACTGCCCTGCCCCCCTTACAGCAGCAGAAGCGGCCCGCCACACCAGGGTTCGGTTCCCAAAACCCTTTCACCCCGGCCCTCTGCCGGAGAAGGCCGGTTCACACCCGCGGCAGCACGGCCTACGCTCCATCCCAGGCTATGAGGAAGTCCGGCATGCAATACGACCTAGTCCTACGCAACGGCCGCGTTCTGGACCCTGGCGCCGGGCGCGACGAAACCGCCGACGTCGCCTTCACCGCCGGCAAGGTCGCCGCCATCGGCCCCGGGCTGCACGGCCGTGAGGAACGCGACGTGGCAGGCTGCCTGGTGATGCCCGGCCACATCGACTTCCACGCCCACGTCTACTGGGGCGGCACCAGCATCAGCATCGACGCCGACGCGCTGGCCCGGCGCAGCGGCACCACCACCTGGCTTGACGCCGGCTCGGCCGGCCCCGGCAACTTCGCGGGCTTCCGCACCCACGTCATCGAGCCCAGCCACACCCGCATCCTTGCCGCCCTGCACGTCAGCCACGCCGGCATCTTCGCTTTCTCCAAGACCGCGATGGTCGGCGAGTCCTTAGACATGCGCCTGATGGACACCGAGACCTGCGCCGCCGTCGCCCGCGCGCACCCGGACCTGATCCGCATGGTGAAGGTGCGCGTCGGCATGAATACCAGCGGCGTGAACGGCATCGCCCCCCTGCACCACGCCTTGGCGGCGGCGGACCGGGCGGGCTTGCCCGTCATGTGCCACATCGACCGCCCGCCGCCCCGCCTGGCCGACGTGCTGGCGGACCTGCGCCCCGGCGACATCCTGACCCACTGCTTCAAGCCGTTCCCCAACGCCCCCTGCACCGCGGACGGCCGCGTGCTGGACGCCTGCTGGCGCGCCAGGGAGCGCGGGGTGCTGTTCGACATCGCGCACGGCGCCGGGTCGTTCGACTTCGGCGTGGCGGAGGCGATGCTGGCCGGCGGCTTCCCGCCCGACATCATCAGCTCGGACGTGCA
>CAXTFY010000229.1:3680-8907 GCA_964243265.1 uncultured Acetobacteraceae bacterium
CGGAGGCGATGCTGGCCGGCGGCTTCCCGCCCGACATCATCAGCTCGGACGTGCATGTGCTGTGCATCGACGGACCCGCCTGGGACACCATGGAGACGATGAGCAAATTCCTGTGCCTGGGCGTGGAACTGCCCGACATCGTGCGCGCGGTGACGGCGGCCCCGGCCCTGGCGATGCGGCGGCCAGACCTGGCGGACTTGTCCCCCGGCAGCACCGGGGACGCGACGGTGATGCGGCTGCAGGAGGGGCGGTTCAGCTTCACCGACAGCGTCGGCAACATCCGCACCGGCCGGCAGCGGTTCGCGCTGGACAGCATGGTGGTGGGCGGGGCGCTCTGGCACGCGGCGGATGCGGCGGCGATGGCGGCAGATTAAGCGGCAGACCGCTCCCCGGACTGTCGTTCATCCGAACCGGCTTGAGTTGCAGCCTGTTGCGTTCGAGTTGCAGCCGCTTGATGTCCTACTTCGCAGGCGGCGCGGCCAGGGCCGCATCCTGGCCTGTTTCAGCCAGGGCGCGGGCAACAAAGCCGGACTCCTTCATCGCCTCCAAGAAGGCAAGCAAGGTTGGCGCACCCTGCGGCGCCCGATCCGCCGGAATGCACATCGCCTGCTTGATCTGCATGAAGCCGCCGGGGACCACGCGCACCTCCGGGTGATCCCCGGCGAACGCGGCTAGCGGCTGGCGCACCCCCGCCAGGGCGTCCAGGCCCTCCCGCATGAACGCCGCCGTGGCAGCGGCCCCATCGGGAAAGCGGAGCAGCAACGCATGATGCAGCGTCCGCGTAAGGAAAAGGTCATAGGCGCTCCCTTCCGCAACGGCGATGCGCATGCCCGGCTGGTCAGCGTCGTCCGGCGTGTGCAGGGGCGAGTCTTGCCGAACGAGATAAGTACCTTCGATCACGACGTAGGGCGAGGTGAAGCTGACCGCGGCGGCACGCACCGGGTCGATGGCCAGGAACGCCACGTCCCAGGCGCCCGACCCCGCTGCCGCGGACACCTGCCCGGCCTCGTTGAACGGCACGAGATCGACGGGTATGCCGAGCCACCGCCCCAGTTCCTGCGCAAGCGCCACGGAAACGCCTTGCGCCGAGCCGTCCGGTCCATGTTGCGCCAGGACCGGGTTGCCGAAGTTGATCGCCGCGCGCAGCCGTCCCGTCGGCGCAAGCTCCGCCGCGGCATCGGCCGGGGCAGCCCGAACGTGTGCAGCAGTCAGGGCCACCAACAGGCAGGCAAGGTGGAGGAGGGACCGAATAGGCATGGCAAGGCACCCTGCGCGATGTGGGACGAACCCTAGAAGGCTCCGGCACCCGGCGGCAACGCTTCAGCCAGCGGTAGGGCAATCGCACCTGGCACAAGCACTCCTTCTTTTCCCTCTCCCTCGGGAGAGGGCTGGGGTGAGGGGGTCTCGCTTGCCTGCGCGGCCAGCGACCGTCAGCACCGGCGTGACCGGGGCTGGCCGTGGGAGGCTGCACCACAAGACCCAAACCCTTGTGTAAGGGCATTCTGATTTCCTACCTGGGTGCGGCCAAGTCCTGCGCCCGTCACAACTTCGGAGAACAGCATGCCCGACTTATCGGCGCCCCACCTGCCCCCGTCCCGCCTTCCTGGGCTGGACCCGGTCTATGCCCGCCTGCAACCGCTTGCCTATCCACTGATGCGGGTGGCCACAGGTGCATTCCTGCTGCCGCACGGGGCGCAGAAGCTGTTCGGCTTTGCCGGCGGCGACATCGCGGAGACGGCCGCGGCCTTTGCCAGGCTGGGGCTGCAACCCGCGCTGCCGCTGGCCTACTTGGCGGGCTGCACTGAGTTCTTCGGCGGGCTGTGCATCGTGCTGGGCGTGTTCACCCGGCCGGCGGCGCTGGCGGCGGCGGTGCTGCTGGGGGTGGCGGCGTTCCGGGTGCACATGCCGCTCGGCTGGTTCTGGTCGGGCCGCGGCATGGAATATCCGCTGATGTGGATGCTGCTGTGTCTGGCCGTGGTCATGCGCGGCAGCGGGCCGCTGTCCATCGACGCCCTGCGCGGACGGGACGCGTAAGGCGACAGGCGGCCCCGACTCCCGCGCTGCCTACCTAAGACGCCAACGGGTCCCGCGGCAGCACGCGATGCCGCAGCACCATCCCGGCCATCGCCAACCGCCCCGGATCGTCCAGCCGCCCCGCCTCCCACGCCATCGCCGCGGCGGACGTGACGTGGTACAGCGCCGACGCAGCCTGCCGCGTCAGGTGCGTGCCCCCCGGCGCCATCGCCGCCCCGGCCAGCCCTGCCGCTCGCTCCATCGCCGGCAGCACGTCGAGCCCCGGCGCCGCCAGGCCCCGCATATGCGCCCGCAACGCCTCCAGCCCGCCGTCGCGCCGCGCCGCCCGCAGCACGTCCAGCGCCACGACGTTGCTCGTGCCCTCCCAGATCGAGCCCAGGTGCGCATCCCGCAGCACCCGAGCATCCGGCCACTCCTCGATGTAGCCGCAGCCACCGCGGACCTCCATCGCGTCCCCCGCCACCTTGCGCGCGTCCCGGCAGGCGCGGAACTTCAGCAGCGGCGTCAGGATGCGCAGCAGTGCATAGGCCCCGGCCTCCCCGGCATCGGACCGGCGCAGCGCCTCGGCGGCTTGCAGGCTCATGCTGCGCGCCTGCTCCGCCCAGACCTGCATCTTCAGCAGTTGGCGCTGCATCAGCGGCATGTCGGCCAGGGCGATGCCGAACGCCACCCGGCGCCGGGCCACGAACCCGGCCTCCGTCACCGCCCGCCGCATCAGCCCGGCCGCGCGCACCCCATTCGACAGTCGCGAGTTGTTCACCATGTCCGCCATCTGCCGGAACCCGGCGCCGGGGTCGCCGACCAGCCAGGCCACCGCGCCGCGCAACTGCACCTCGCCGCTCGCCATCGAGCGCGTGCCCAGCTTGTCCTTCAGCCGCACGATATGCACGGCGTTCGCCCGCCCGTCCGGCAGGGTGCGCGGCAGCAGGAACAGGCTGACGCCACGGATGCCGTCCGCCGCCCCCACGGGCCGCGCCAGCACCATCGCCAGCGCCGCGTCAGGGTTGGAGCAGAACCACTTGTCCCCCGTCAGCGCCCAGGTCCCGTCCGGCAGCGGCACGGCGGCGACGGCGGTGGCGCCCACGTCGGACCCGGCGCCCTGCTCGGTCATGAACATCGCGCCCTGGGCGAGGGCATCCATATCCTGGCTGGTCAACGCCGGCAGGTAGCGTGCGACCAGCGCCGGGTCGCCGAAGCGTCGCAGCGTGCGGGTCAGGCTGTCGGTCATGCTGACGGGGCACATCAGCCCGAACTCGGCCTGCACGAACAGGTAGGTCAGCAGGTACTTGGCCGCCGGCGGCATCGGCGCTGGCCAGCCCAGCACGCCGCCGCGATGGGACAGCGCGGCCAGGCCGTACTCGCCGAACGCCAGCCGCTCCATCTCGCGGTAGGCTGGGTGCTTGTCGATGGATTGCACGTCCTCGCCGCGGCGGGTGCGGTGGCGCAGCGTCGGCGGGTTGCGGTCGGCGGTGCCGGCCAGCTCGTCCAGGCTGCCGCCTGCGAGCGCACCGAGGCGGTCCAAATGCGGCGCCAGGTGGGCGAACAGGTCCGGCGGAAGATACAGCGCCGCCAGCCGGGCGAGTGCCGGGTCGGCCCGGTACAGGTTCAGCCCGCGGCTGTCCGGGACCGCCTCGGCGCCGGTGGGGACGAGCGCGTTCATGCTTGCCGCCTCATATACGGAATGCCTACGGATGGCAGAAGGATGCCGCCTGCCTTCTCCCTCTCCCTCCGGGAAAGGGCCGGGGTGAGGGAGCTAGGAGGGCCGGACTTTCCCATCGCAGACCGAAATCCGTTCCCAACCCGGTGGAGTTCGGCCCTTGCGTCCTCCCTCACCCCGGCCCTCTCCCGAAGGGAAAGGGAGCAGCAGCCAATGCAACCCGCCTGCCTCATGCGGGCGCCATCGTGCAGCCGCCCGCCGCCAGGGGCCGGAACGCCTGCTCCCCTGGCGTGGAGGACACCAAGCGGAAGATGTCCCATGGTCCCGTGCTCTCGGTCGGGGATTTCACCTGGAACAGGTGGGTGGGGCACAGGAACCGCCCATCGCCCCGGACGCTGGCTGCCCCGAAGCAGTCATCGTCAGTCGGCATCGCCTTCATCGCCGCAATGGCGGCCCGGCCGGAGCCGCGAGCCGCCCCGCCACCAGCCACCGCCTTCAGGTAATGGGTGACGGCGCTGTAGCAGGACGCATGCAGGCTGCTCGGGTAGTTGGCGGGCGTCTTGGGCAGGAACCGCCGGGTAAAGGCGCGGGTGCGGTCATCGAGGTCCCAGTAGAAGGTCTCGGTCAGGAACAGCCCCTGTCCGGTCCCCAGGCCGACCGCCTTCATCTCGGTGATGAAGCCGAACATCGGCGCCACCGCCCGGCCGCCGCGCGACAGGCCGAACTCGGCGGCCTGCTTCACGGTGTTCTCCATGTCGCCCCCGGTATTGCAGAACGCCACCACGTCGGCGCCGCTGGCCTGCGCCTGCACCAGGAACGCCGAGAAGTCCGTGGTCCCCGGAAACGGATACGCGACCGACCCCAGCACCGTGCCGCCGCCAGCCTGCACGAGCGCCGCCACCTCGCGCTCCAGCGTATGGCCGAACACGTAGTCAGCCACCACCAGGAAGAACGACTTGCGCCCGGCCCGCAGCAGCGCCTCCCCGGTGGAATGCGCGTTGCCCCAGGTGTCCGGCGCCCAGTGCACCTGGTTGGCGCTGCACGACTTGCCCGTGAGGTCGGCGGAGGCAGCGCCGCTGATCAGCAAGGCGCGGTCCTTCTCGATCGCCTGGGTGCGCACGGCCAGCGCGATGGCGGTGTTGTTCAGGTCGGCGATGGCGCTGACGCCCTCGCGGTCGAACCACTGCCGGGCGATGCCGACGCCGACATCGGGCTTTTGCTGGTGGTCGGCGGCCAGGATCTCGACGCTGAAGCCGTGCCGCTCCGGCTGGAAGTCTTCGACGGCCTGCCGGGCGGCGAGCACGCTGGTCGGGCCGGAGTTGTCGCGGTACTGGCCCGACAGGTCGGTCAGCACGCCGATCCGCAGCGGCGCCGGCGCCTGGGCGCGCACCCGCAGCGGGGCAAGGGCGGCGGCGGCGATCAGGCCGCGGCGGGCAAGCGGCATAGGGCGGTCCTCCATCGCCCGCCAAGACGTGGGGGCATTGGCGCGAGCATAGAGCGGGGGGACGCCCAAGGTCGAACGGTTCCGTCGGCGCG
>CAXTFY010000230.1:0-8888 GCA_964243265.1 uncultured Acetobacteraceae bacterium
CTGCCGGGTGGACACGCCCTCGATGCCATGTTCCAGGAACAGCTCGCGGGCGGCAGCCAGGATCTCCTCCGGCCGCTCGTGCCCGGACCCTCGCGCCTTCCGGTTGTCGAGTGAGATCACGTACGACCGCGATGGCTTTGCCACCTCTGCCAGCTTCTTCATGCCTGCTCTCCCGGGCTGTAGCCAAGCGGTGAACGACCTGCTCGTTCGGCATGCCTTGGCCACTGTGATCAGCGCACAGTGTTCGCCTAACTGGTATGGCCCGTCTGCCTTCCGGATGCAAAACCGGGCCGCGCTGCCCTGCGCATCTCGATCTACGTGGCACTTGCCAGGTCACGTCCACGTGTTCCCAGGCGAGCCTTGATTATTGGCTCAATCTATACCTAATCGTCCGTCAGTGTTCGGCGAACATAATACACGAACCAGGACGATGCGCCACCACACATCCACCTACGCCATGGTTGCGCCAACCAGGGCCAATGGAGACCACAAGATGCCAAACGAGATGGGTTTGCTCCTCGGGCCGGGTCAGGTTGAACTCCCAGCCGCTTTCCAGATCGCTTGTGGCGCCGCCATCCTGCTCCTTGTCGCCGCTTGGTGCGGCGCGGCGGTGCTGGAATGGGCGGTACGCCGGCGCTCCCTGGCCGCCCAGCCAGTATGGCACCGCGGTGCGGCTTGGCAGACGGAGAACCCCTTGGGCAAGTTGTCCCTCTTTTGAACGGCCAGCCGGTCGGCACGGGGCGGATCATGCAGGACGCACAAGGCTCCACAGTAAGCACTGCCGGCGGCTCGGTGCGTTCACCCCAGCCGCACGCACCCGTCCTGGTCAGCGCAGCGGCGGCGCACCCTGGACCGGCGGCGGGTAGCCCACAGGCGGGCATCCGGCACGCCATCCTGCACGGGCCTGTGCTGCCCACCATGCTGCGCCTCGGCCTGCCCATGGTGGCCGTGCTGCTGGCCCAGACCGCGGTGGCCGTCGCCGAGACCTACTGGACGAGCTTTCTCGGTACGGAGACGCTGGCGGGGGTTGCCCTCGTGTTCCCGGGGCTGTCGCTGATGACGGCGATGAGCAATGGCGGCATCGGCGGCGGGGTTTCCTCCGCCATGGCGCGCGCGGTCGGCGCAGGCCGGCAGGATGAGGCGGAGTCGCTCCTGCGCCATGCGCTTGCGCTGGCCGGCGTGTTCGGCGTCCTGTTCACGGCGGCGGCGCTGCTGGGTGGCCCGGCGCTGTACCGTGCCCTTGGCGGCACGGGGCCGGCGCTTGATGCGGCGCGGCTCTACTCCGGCTGGGTGTTCGCGGGCGCGGTGCCGATCTGGGCGGTCAACCTGATCGCCGCCGCCCTGCGCGGGGCCGGCGAGGTCCGGCTGCCGGCGCGCGTCACCCTGGTGGGGGCTGCCGTGCTGATCGCGCTGTCGCCGGCGCTGATTTTCGGCTTCGGTCCGCTGCCCCGCATGGGCGTCGGCGGCGCGGGCCTTGCAGTGTGCATCTACTACTGCGGCGCGCTGGCGGTGTTGCTGCGAGTGCTGCTGCGTGGCCGGAGCGTCCTCGCGTTGCGGCCCGGGCCGCTGCGCTGGGCGGGCTTCCGCGCCATCCTGGGGGTTGGCGTCGTCTCCGCCCTGGGCACAATGATGGCGAACCTCACCGTCGTGCTCGTCACGGGCGCAGTCGGCTTGTTCGGCCCGGCCGCCCTGGCCGGCTATGGCGTGGCGTCGCGGCTCGACTGGCTGCTGATCCCGCTGCTGTTCGGCCTCGGCACCGCGGTCGTCACCATGGTCGGCGCCAACACCGGCGCGGGCCAGCATGCACGGGCGCGGCGCGTGGCGTGGTCGGCTGCGCTGCTTGCCACCGCGGCGTCCGAGGGCATCGGGCTGCTCGCGGCCGCTTTCCCCCGCGCCTGGGTCGGCCTGTTCAGCACGGACCCCGCCGTGCTGGACGCGGGGGCGCATTACCTGCGTGTGGTGGCGCCCTCCTATGGCGCGGTAGGCCTTGGCATGGCCCTCTACTTCGCCAGCCAGGGGCGTGCCCGGATGCTGTGGCCGTTCCTGGCCGGCGCTGCCCGCCTTGTCATTGCCGCGGTTGGCGGCTGGCTGCTGGCACGCCATGGCGCCGGGCTGGACATAGTGTTTGCGGCGGTCGCCGTGGCCTCCCTGGTGTTCGGCGTGGTGAATGCGGTGGGGATGCTGCGAGCCGGACGGGAAGGCCGATAAACCGGCGGCCCGACCGTGATGCGATGGGTCAGTGGGGCGCCATCTGCTTCAGGAGGCCCACACGGTCTCGAACACCGCCGCCCTGCCTTGACGGTGTGGCGGTCAGGTGCCGAGTCCAGCAGCTTGCCGTCCATGCCGATCGGGTCGCAGGCAATCAGCCGGGCAAGCCCGACGCAGGCCGGCATTACCTTTCGCCAGAAATTCGGAGGAGGCGGGGTTGCCGTGCTGCAAGACGATAGGCGCACCCTCGCCCCCACCGATGCAGGCTTTGGTCCGCCCCTTGATCTCGATGAACGCCTTGGCTGCGGATGCCGCCATCGGTGACGCCATGATCCCAGTGGATGGCGGCGAGCCTCCGCGGACGCGAGGAGGCGGCCCTCATTCGCCGTCGCCGAGGAGGCCGCCCAGGGTTCCGGCGATACGCTCGCCGAGCGAGGGCGCCGCAGCGAGTTGCGCGCCTGCTTCGGCCCGGCCGGCGCGGGCGCGGAACGCCCGGGGATCAAGCCCATGGGCGTTGCGGAAGGCACGCGTGAAGTAGCTCCGGTCCGCATATCCGACGCTCGCGGCGATGACCTTGATGGGAAGGCTCGTCGATTGCAGCAGCTCAGCGCCAAGGCGGAGCCGGACACGCTGCACGAAGTCGATCGGGGTCTGCCCGAACACCTGGGCGAAGCGTGCCGCGAAGGTGGACCGGCTCATCCCGGCAAGCGAGGCGAGGCTGTCGACCGTGTGCGGCGCCGACGGTTGTTCGAGCACGCCGGTGATCGCGCGTACGAGGCGGTGATCCTCCAGCGCCGCGAAGAACGGTGATTCGACGCCCAGTTGGGTCAGTTGGCCGCGCAGCAGCAGGATGATGCACTGCTTCATCAGCGCCTCGGTCAGGGCGCGGGTGCCGAGGCCCGGCTTGGTGATCTCCTCCAGCATGGCGTCGAACAGCCGCCGCATGGCCTCGTTGCGCGAGACGTCGGCCACGACGGGATGCCGCAAGTCGTCGAACAGCCCAAGCGCGCCGGCATATGAAGCCGAGATGGTCGCGCAGACCACGAACGTGTCGCGGCTTCCGTCCCCCGCGATGAACCCCACGAGTCCATCCGCCGCCGGGCCGCAATGATCTCCGCCGTTGACCTCGCCTTGGACTGCGCCGGCTTCGCCGAGGCTCTGGGATACGCCGCTGGGCACGACGATGATGCTGAAGGGCGCGTAGGCCGCTTCCACCGCGCCTTCGACCCGTATCACGCCGGTTCCAGCCAGGACGTAGTGGATGGTGACGGCCTTCAAGGAACCGAAGGCGAGGCGCCAGCCTGCCTTGATCTCGCAGACCGCGAACGCATGGATCCGCACGGCGAGCGTCGTGAGCAGCCTGTCGAGCGTGTCGGTCGCCATCGGTCCTCCTCGGGCCTTGTGTACTAAGCCCGTTTCTAGGCGAACCGTCGGGCGCGCGCGCTCACCGCCGGGCGTGATCCCGATCAGCCGGCGACAGCCGGACGATAAGCCGCACATGGCGGACGATGACCACTCGTTCCGAGACTAGGGGGGCTGCTCGTTACCTTATCTGTTGTGCTAACGCTGCCGTGGCCGGGTCTTGCTCGCGTTGCCGCCGAGTGGGAGTGGCCTCGTAAGGATGGCGGAACACGCTGGTCGTGGGTGCGAGCCAAGCAGGAGAACCGGAACAGCGACGAAGGGTTGGGAACAATGCACGGCGACGAGATGGTCAGTGCGCGAGCCTATGGGAACTGGCTTGAGGAAGGGATGCCGGATGTCCGGGTCCTGCGCCTCCAGCCCGGCAAGGGCGTGACGACCGGCTCCAGCATGAAGCGGCCCGGCCTGGGAAGCCTCGCCAGCGTCCAGTTCGGCTGCAGCGCCATCGCCCGCCGTGTTGGCAGGCAGTCGGCCGCGCATGCCCGGGACACGCTGGTCGCGATCATGCTGCTGGCGAGCACCGGCGCGTGGGCGCAGCAGCCGGCACCGCCGGGCATGGGCCTCGCCGAGGCGTCCGCAAGACGCTTTCCGCAGCCGGTGCGCGTCGGGGACCTGATCGGACGCACGGTGCTGCGGCCGCTGGAGAGCCAGCCGGTGCTGGGGCACGTGAAGCAGGTCGTGCGGACGGGGGACGGGACGGTGGACGTGGTCCTTGATTACGGCGGGCTGCTCGGCTTTGGCGGACGGCTCATCGCGGTGCCGGCCGATGCCATGGTGCTGCTCGGCGCCCAGATGGAGGTCGTGGACTTCACGCCGAAGCAGCTTGACGGCTTCGCGACGTTCAACGGCAGCGGCGTCATGGCCGTCCCCCTGCAGGACAGCATCCGCGTCGGCTTGGCTCGCCCGTCGCATTGATGCGGCGCACCTCCCTGCGTGCCGGCAAAAACCCTCGGAGTCACAGATGAGCGCCGATACCCTGTCAACCGCGCCGCCGGAGGCCGCGAAGGCGCCGAACGGCCGCCGCATGCACCCGGCGCCGGTGCGCGTCATGCACTGGACCAACGCCGTCGCCATGATCGTGATGATCCTGTCGGGCTGGGGCATCTACGACGACGACGTCATCATCAATGGCCTGCACTTCAGCCATTTCCTGCGGCTGGGCAGTTGGGCGGCGCAGAGCCTGCTGTGGCATTTCGCGGCCATGTGGCTGCTGGTGCTGAATGGCCTGGCCTACCTGGCCTATGGCATCGTCACGGGCCGGCTGCGTGACCGGCTGCTGCCGATCCGCGTTAGCGACGTGATCAAGACGGTGCGAGAGACGTTGCATATCCATATCGACCACACCGATCTCACGATCTACAACGCCGTGCAGAAGCTGCTGTATATCGTCGTGATCCTGGCCGGGGTGTCCCAGGTCGCGACCGGCCTGGCGATCTGGAAGCCGGTGCAGTTTTCCGGCCTGGTCGCGCTGATGGGCGGGTTCCAGGCCGCCCGGCTGGTGCATTTCGCCGGGATGTCGGTGATCGCAGGCTTCCTCGTCGTCCATGTTGCCCTGTCGCTCCTGGTACCGAAGACGCTGTGGGCCATGCTGTTCGGCGGTCCCAGGCTCCGGCCGGGGCGGCCAAGCTGATGCGCTCGCCGTTCCGCCCGGCCGTCCCGCCGGACCCCGCCATCCTGGACGACCACCGCGGCCTGATCCGCTCGCTCGAACGGCGCGGGCTGATCCGCGGCGGGCTGTCGCTGGGGGCGCTGACCATGCTGACCGGGTGCGACGTGAGCACGTCCGGCGCGGTCGAGCACGCGTTGCGTGCGGTCTCGGCGCTGAACGACCGGGTGCAGGCGCTGCTGTTCGACCCCAACTACCTGGCGCCGACCTACCCGGCCTCGATGGTCCTGAAGCCGCCGAAGTTCAACGCCTACTTCGACATCATGGATCTGAAGCCGGTGGACCCGGCGAGCTGGAAGCTGGAGCTGTCGGGGTTGATCGGGGACAAGCGGCCCTGGACGGCGCAGCAAATCGCCGCGCTGCCGCAGACCGACATGATCATCAGGCACGTCTGCGTCGAGGGCTGGGACTATATCGGCGAGTGGTCCGGCCCGACGCTGCGCAGCTTGCTTGAACGGGTGGGCGCCGACACGCGGGCCAAGTACGTCGCGTTCAAGACGGCGGACGACTACCCGAGCAGCATCGACATGGCGACCGCGCTGCACCCGCAGACGCTGCTTGCCACCCAGTATGCGGGGGAGACGCTGGCGGACCCGTTCGGCTTTCCGCTGCGTCTGCGGATGTCCACCAAGCTCGGCTACAAGAACCCGAAATGGATCACCGCGATCGAGGTGACCAACACCTACCCGGGCGGCTACTGGGAGAACCAGGGCTTCAACTGGTTCGCCGGGATCTGACCGGACCGCGGACGCGTCGGCATCTGCCGGGGCAGCGACGGCCTGACTGGGTTTACCCCGGTTCCAGGGCAGCAACCCGTTCAGGCGCGGCGGGGCACGATCGTCCATTCGGCGCAGTTCGACGGCAGATCAGGCGCGCGGGTTGGTGTTGCCTATCCTGGAAGTGACAAAGAGCGGATACGTGGCCGCAGCCCGTTGGCCGCCGCTGTCCCCGAGCCCGCAAACCGTCAACCAGGCTGCGGCAATCCTGCTACGCCATCCGCCCGCACAAGCCTATGAACCAGAAAACGGCGCAATCACTTCAAGACTGGTCCTAACCGTTCCAGCACCTCGGCGACCCGGCGCTGCGCGGCCTCCGGCAAGGGCAGGATCGGCCGCGGCGGGGCGGCGCGGCACAGGCCCAGCAGGTTCGCCGCCGCATACATCACCCGCAGGCTGGTGTAATCGCGGAATAGGTCCCACAGCGGCGCCATTGCGGCATTCAGCCGGCGCGCCTCCGTTGCATCCCCGGCCTGGGCCGCGGCGACGATGGCCATGCACGGCTGCGGGAACAGGCCGCCCGCGACGCTGTACCACGCTGCTCCACCAGCCAGCAGAGCCTCCGCCGCATGGGCGTCCACGCTGTAGCCCAGGGAAAAGCCTGGGGCTGCCGCGGCCCGCAACGCTTGCAGGTGCGCGGGCACGGCTTCGGCGGCAGGGGCCGGGTTCTTGACAGCGACGATGCCGGGCACGCGGCTGAGGCGGGCCAGCAGGTCGATGCTGAAGGTGAAGTGGGTGGTGCCGGGGTTGTTGTAGATCACCAGCGGCAGGCCGCCCTCCCGAGCTACGGTCTCGAAATGGGCGAACACTTCGTCGTCCAGCAGGGGTGTGTAGGACACTGGAGCCAATAGCCCGGCCGTGGCGCCTGCCGCGCGGGCATCCCGCGCCAGCAGCACTGCGTCATCTGTTCGCAGCGCACCGATGCCGGCCAGGATCGGCACACGGCCAGCAACTTGGACGACCGCGGCCTCTATGGCGCCGCGGCGCTCGGTGCGGGACAGATACGGATACGAGCCGGTCGTGCCCAGCAAGCCGATGGAGTGAACCTCGGCGTCCACCAGGCAGGTCAACAGACACTGCAACGCAGCAGTGTCAACACAACCCGCCTCATCGGTCGGAGTGATCGGGAAGGCAGACAAGCCGTGGGGGAAGGTCATACCGGGAAGGTAATGCACGACCACCGCAATGGGGAGACCGCTTCTATCTTCCTTCGGGGGAGGGCCGGGGCAAGAAAGGCAGATTGGACCAAGCAATGCGTTAAGCGATTGTGCCAGCGTTGCTTTGCGATGCCTAGTTCAGCCCTGTCTCGGTCCGTTATTACAGGACGCGATTACAACGCGGCATACCGGCGGGCACGAGACTGGACCTATCGCCCGTACGCCTCTGGGTCGCCACCCTGCAGGCACCAAGTCATGCCGCGCACAGGCATGTTCAGTCGTTGCGTCCCCCCTCACCCCGGCCCTTTCCCGGAGGGAGAGGGAGACGCGATCAGCTTTCCTTGGGGGCGTAGGCGACGCACCAGCCGTTCGGGTTGATCTGGCCGGCAACGATCTTGCAGGCGTTCGGGTCAACCCAGTTCACGCACGCGCTGCACTTTGCGCCGTCCTTTGGCTGTTCCTGATACTGCACCAACTCCTGGGCAATCTTCTCGTCCTGCGCACGCGCGGCGCTGGCGGCCAGCGTAGCGCCGGCAGCAGCCATCAGGCTGGTGCGAAGCATCTCGCGGCGCGACTTGTTCTCAGGCATGGCGTGGTCCCTTTTCGTTGGTTGGCTAAGACGTTCCGCACGCCTCAACACGCTCGGTGTGGCTGGGTTCCCACCACTGTCAGGGGTTGAACCGGGGTCGCCTATGCCACCGCCGCCACGTTCACCTCCGCCCAGATCGCCGACAGCGCACCTACCAGGTGCGCGATGTCCGCGTCGGTATGCAGCGGCCCCGGGGTGATGCGCAGCCGCTCCGTCCCGCGCGGGACCGTGGGGTAGTTGATCGGCTGGATATAGATGCCCTGCTCCATCAGCCGGTCGCTGATCAGCTTGCAGCGCATGGCGTCGCCGACCATCACGGGGACGATGTGGCTGGGGTTGTGCATGTGCGGGATGCCCGCTGCGTCCAGTGCCCGGCGCAGCTTGGCCACGCGGTCCTGCTGCGCCGCCCGCTCCTCGCTGCTGGCCTTCAAGTGCCGCACGCTCGCCAAGGCCCCCGCCGCGACGGCGGGCGGCAGCGACGTGGTGAAGATAAACCCTGACGCGAAGCTCCGCACGAAGTCGCAGATCACCGACGACGCCGCGATGTAGCCGCCGACGATGCCGTAGCCCTTCGCCAGCGTGCCCTCGATCACCGTCAGCCGGTCCATCAGGCCCTCCCGCTCGGCGATGCCGCCGCCGCGAGGTCCGTACAGCCCGACCGCATGGACCTCGTCGCAGTAGGTCATGGCGCCATGCTTGTCCGCCACGTCGCAGAACTCGGCGATGGGGGCGATGTCGCCGTCCATAGAGTAGACACTCTCGAACGCGATCAGCTTGGGCGCGGCCGGGTCCATCTCGGACAGGCGGCGGTCCAGGTCCTCGGGGTCGTTGTGCTTGAACACCTGGTAGGGCGCGCGGCTGTGCCGGATGCCCTCGATCATGCTGGCGTGGTTCAGCGCGTCGGAGAAGATCGTGCAGCCCGGCATCCGCCCCGCCAGCGTGCTCAGCGCCGCCAGGTTCGACATATAGCCGGAGCTGAACAGCAGCGCCGCCTCCTTGCCGTGCAGGTCGGCCAGCTCCTCCTCCAGCATGACGTGGTAGTGGTTGGTGCCGGCGATGTTGCGGGTGCCGCC
>CAXTFY010000231.1:0-8865 GCA_964243265.1 uncultured Acetobacteraceae bacterium
AGGTCACTAACGCCGTCGGCTTTCCGAAGCCGGCCGAGCTGATCGAGATCACCGGTACCTCAGCCCTTGAGGCGCAGGACCGGGCGATCATGAACGTCCTCTACCAGCACGCCCACGACAGCGGCCGGCTGCACGACGTGAACGCCGACTGGACCCTGCCCATGACCGCCTTGCGCATCTCCAAGCACGAGAGCAACGACCGCCTTCACGCCAGCCTGGACCGCCTCATGCGTGTGGTCGTTACCGTGCCCGTGTTCTCGGCCAAGACCGGCGAGCCGCGGCTGATCAAGACGCACCTGTTCGACTTCTTCGACCTGTCCGTGAACGCCCAAGCCGCCGGCGCCACCATCCGGTTCGGGCTACCCAAGCAGCTCCAGCCGGTGCTGGTCACCTCCGGGCGCTGGGGACGCATCAAGGCGGAAACCGTGTGCGCCATGACCAGCAAGTACGCCATCGCGCTCTACGAAATGGTCCAGCTCCGCGGTGGCCTGGACCGCTGCGTCGAGACGTTCCCGGTGGACCGCTTCCGCGACCTCATGGGCGTGCCCAAAGGAGCATACCAACAAGGGCCTGACTTCATCCGGAAATGCCTGGATGCTGCCGCTTTAGAGGTCAACGGCCTTTCGGATTACAGCGTCGAGTTCCAGGTTATGCGCCGGCATTCCCGCGCGCCGATCACCGCCGTGACCTTAGTCTGGTGGCGCAAGGAGGGCGACGCCTTCCGAGCGACGCACGCCGAGCAGCAGCAGCCCAAGCAGGGGCGCACGGCCCGGCTGCGGCGCATGGCCCAACCGGAACCGCCCAGCGCCTCCACGAGCCGCAAGACGCCGCGCGGCAAACCGGCCAAGATGGAACAGGCCAAAGTGCCCGCCGCGCCGGCCCAGCAGCTCGACCTGGTGGACGCCCTGGCCGCGCAGCAGGCCGGCGGCGGACCGCAGGGGGCGAAGTAGAAGGAAGGAGGACGCCATGCCGGATGGCTTGTACGAGCACGACGCCCTGGCCTGGGCCGAGCAGCAGGCCACCCTGCTGCGCCGCTTGGCGGCGGGTGAGCGGGTCAACGACGCCGTGGACTGGCCCAACGTGATCGAGGAGCTGCAGGACGTGGGGCTGTCGGAGCTGCGGTCCTGCCAGAGCCTGCTGCTGCAAGCGATGACCCACCTGCTCAAGCTGCACGCCTGGCCCGGCAGCCAGTCCGCCACGCATTGGCGCGGGGAGGCCGGAGTGTTCCTGGACGACGCCGAGCGGCGGTTCACGCCGTCCATGCAGCAGCGGATTGGGCTGGAGGTGCTGTACGCCAAGGCGCTGCGCCGGGCGCGGGAAGCCACGGACGCCGCCGGCGCCCCACGACCCCTGCCCGATGCGTGCCCCTTCGAGCTGGATGGCCTGCTGGCCGGGGACCTGGCGGAGCTGACTCCGAGGGCTTCCGGGCGCACGAGCTGAACCGAGTGCGGAAACTGATGGCCGAGCTGAGCGGCGACCAAGCTGGAAGCCAAATCCAGAACCGCGCAGCCGCGGCAGACGGCGGCGAGCCGGTCTTCCTACGGTTCCGGGCAGCGCAGGGCTGGGCAGGCTCTCAACCCATCGTAGGGCTTGTGCTCCTTGCTGCTGTTACGGCGCTGCTGTCCCCCGAGGAAGTGACCGCAACCTTCGGCGGCCTGACACTGTACGAGGACGCCCAAGGCTACGCCTACCTAGGCGTCTGGGGCGCGCGCAAGGTGGGGCGTTTCCTGGCCTTGCTCCGAACCCGCGGCCTCGCGCCTCGGGTGTCGGACGCGCCGCCTAAAGGCTTGCGCCAGCGGTGGCAGTCGGTCGGCACCGTCCTATCTGATCCCGTTCCCGCAGAGGTTGCAGCTACCCAGGTGGAGGTGAGCGCATTGTGGTGGGCCATGCTCGGCGAGTTAGACGAACGGCCAGCCAGGCCGGCTCAATTTGTCGTATCTTGCAACGATCCCAGCAAGTCCTCACGTTCCCCTGGGCACTCCTGAGCGGGATTGGATACTACTCCCGGCCAAATCCCCGCGCCGCTCCCGCCGCTGCACCCCTCCTAGGACTGCCCCGCTGCTTCCCCGGGACTGTCCTGTCTTTTCCATAATGGCGATTATCAGCCGCTTGGTTTGAGGCTCCCCCGTTAGGCCTGGGCCATCCCACACGGGCTTGCATCAGGCACATACCTCATCCACACCCAAACTCCACGATACGAGGATGTGCGCATGAGGACTCTTGCAACGAATTTGAAAGCCCGCCTTGCTTGGTTGTTGGAACCCGCCGGGGAAAACGACCTACTGCTGATGAAGCAGGTAACCACGGTTGCGAAGTGGGCTGTCAGTGTTGGCGGCGTCAGCCTCGCAATCGCTATCTCGCTCTCGGTAAGCGCCTACACCTCTTTCATTCAAGTTTATGATAAATGTGAGTCCAGGATGATTGCGTCTGATGCTATCCTAGGGGGAAGCAACCTAGCTTTGTTTGCAATAATTGGAGCTGTTTCAGCGTTGCTCGGGATAGCATGGCCTCAATTGAACAAGCAATACTGGTATAATTATCTTGTCAAGACGGCTCGTAGACAAGGCACTTCGCCTCCACGCTTGGCGGACTGGCACCCAACCACACTCACCGCGATACTAAGCAACGTGCTCGTCTTTATAGGCTGCTTCTTCGTCCTGTTTGTGCCTTGGAATGCTTTGTCGATTTCATACCGTCAGACCCCCGATGGATTGGCTAAATACATTCAGAAAATTGATGCGAGGTGTCATAAATAGCATGGGAGTCCAGCATCAGGCCACCCTTAAGCGTGAAATCGTCGCCTTGCTGACGTTGTAGCTGTCGGCCAACTCCTTGAGGGTCGCCCCGTCCTCTCGTCGCTGGCGGGCCTCTGCCTGCTGCTGAAAGGTCAGGGTGGGCGGTCGGCCCATATGCTGCCCTCGTCCCTTGGCGCGGCTCCTACCCTCTGCCGTGCGCGTCCTGATAAGGTCGCGCTCCACGTCTGCCAGCCCGCCCAGGACGGCCAGCATCAAGCGTCCGGTGCTGGTCGAGCTGTCGGCCCACGGCTCCGCCAGTGACCGGAATTGCCCGCCTGCGTCGGTGATGCCCTTCACAATGGAAAACAGGTCGAACGTTGAGCGGGCCAGCCGGTCGATGCGGGTCACTGTCACCACGTCGCCAGGGGTCATGGCCTTCAACATGCGTTGCAGCTCGCGCCGCTCCACCTGTGCGCCGGTCGCCTTCTCCCGGTAAACCTTGGCGCAGCCCGCCGCTTTCAACTGCTCAAGCTGAGCGTCGAGCGTCTGCCCGTAGGTGCTGACGCGGGCATAGCCGATGGTGCGACTCTGTGGGTTCGATTCGGTCATATCTTCTGCAAAGCCTAACCCACTGGCAGGGTTGGGTCTAGAGGTGTTTGCAGAAGTCTTGGTTTATGCAAACCGGAGCTGAAAGTTAGGAGGCTCAGCTTCTGCCTTTTCACAGCGGTCACGGTCGGATATAATCGTCCATTGATGACCAAGCCACATACGGCGAAGCTGTTCCGCCAGTTCCTCAATGAACATGACGACACCGATCTAATGCGGGTTCAATACTGCTACCAGCTCGGCTCCACCTTCGTTCATCTCTCGATGATGGAAGATATGATTATCCGAGCGATGTCGATGTGCGATGGCATTAAGGTCGCCAAAGTTCTTGGCCCTGACGCGCCAAAATGGGAGCAGCTAATCCATAAGACCAAGGAGATTGAAGGATCAACGCTGGGAAACATGATTCAGATTTTGTCAAAGCACGGCATTCTTGACGAAGATTTGAAATCCCTGCGCTGGGTAAAGGAAAAGCGGGATCTCTTTGTGCATCGGCTATTTCGCGGCGGCGAGTGGCCTGGCGATCTGGACGCTGCCGAGTGCCAAGTGATGGTGCGCCGGTTACGCTACCTAGAGATTGTATTCGAGCGGACTTCCTACCGCATCTGGCGAATTCTTGCTCGAGCGAGGCTGTTAGAGATTACCAACTTTGGCAGTGAAGGTATCCTGGCGAATAATTCCGGCCTTTTCAGCAATGACAGCAACGATATAGCCAAATTTATTTAGATTTTCCGTATTGGATCCTCTGCGTTGGTGCAGCGCAGCATTTTAGCGGCACCTTAGCTGTGCGGATACCAAGATGACCGTGACCCATGAAACTCTATGCCGGACACACAAACATCCACAATCTATTTACGATAAGGGTCTTCTAATGCAGGTTTCAGGTGATTTCGTTCGGAACAGTATCGCTTCAGGATCTTTGTTTGTCTCCATTTTAGCCTTGATATTTTCAGGGCTGGCATTTATGTATCAATACAGTGACTCTATAGTTACAAACGTTTCGGCAACTGGTATTGCTTTTCAAGGCAAATTCATGCAGAGCGTTGATGATCAGAAGCGAGTCGTCAGCGTTTCCTCCACAGAAATATCCGGCGGTCTATCTATCACGGTTTTTAACTCGGGAAACCGCGAAGTTTCATTAAATGAGGTTTCTTTATATTTACAGCCCGGTGATTTCCAGACTTTGATGAGCGTAACTCCAACCCCACCTTGCATATATGCTCCGGGTAGTAGGATCCTTTATGATTTGAAGGGTGCGGCCCTATTTTCCGATGCTAAAGTAATAGAGGCACATCATATCTTAAGCCTTCCAATGAATTTTCCCATCTTTTCGCCTCCGAATGCGACGGGAGTTGTAGAGCAGGGGATTATTTGTCTAAAACTCCAAGCATTTGACTACTCAGGTCATAGAAAAGAAATTCAGTATCCTATAGGATTGATTAGGGCCGTACAGGGAGTGACACAGATGCCAGGTCCTCCTCCAGCCCAGTATGGGGAACCTCATGGTTCAAAGATGGATGATATGCATCGCTTATTCTAAACCATGGCGTATTGGCGTAATACGGATTTCGCGGTGCCGTGGAGTCTTACTCTGACAGTTTCACAATCACCAGGTCAACTTGACGGGATCGGACGGGTCAGCATCCATCTCTGGTTCCTTTGGCAGGGTCACGGGCCAGCCAGCGCACAACCCGGCCCCGCAGTCCCGGAGCTTGCCGGAACCGCTCGGCCTCCGTCCGGGCCTGCGCCGCCGCAGCCTCGGCCGCCCGCAACGCGCCCGCGGTCGCCTCCTGTGCCCGCTCTGCTGCCTCGGCCCGGGCCACCGCCGCAGCCTCGGCCTGTCGCCCGGCGTCCCGGGCTGCTGCACCCTCTGCCCGGGCAGCCTTCAGCTCGGCCGCCAACGCCTGCTCACGCTGCCCGGCTTGCGCCAGCTCGGCACGTGCTAATGCCTCCGCCGCCCTAGCCGCATCAGCGGCCGCTTGAGCCACGTCCAGGGCAGCGCCCTGTTCCGGGTCCGGCGGCAAGCTGTTGGAACCGCGGGCCAGGGCAGCGATGACCTCGCGGGCATAGGCCCGCCGGTCCTTCGGCACCCAGCCTGTCACCTGCGCCAGGCCTTCAGCGTCGCGCCGGGCGCGTAGCCGCTCGGACCGCTGCTGTCCCGTGCCCTCGCCAGCCCGGGAGGGAGAGGTGTCGCTAGGCACACTGGTAGCGTCGCTAGGCACATCGGCTGCGTTGCTGGGCACGTTGCCTCCGGCGTTTCTGGCAACACCCTATCGCGTGCCTGGCAACGCCGTCACCCGTTGCTGGGAACGGGTCGGACACCTCTGGCAGCCAGGCAGCAACCGACCGGCTAGGATGGGCTGAACGAAAGGAAGGGCGCAGCCCAGCACCACCGGTGCATTGGTCCATGTGGACACCCTTCACGGCACTCACATGGCACCGTGACGGCACCAGCATGGCACCCGGACGGAACCAACAGTCGCGCCAGCGGCGGAAAAGCACCCGCCCGTTCGCAAGGGGTAGCGGCAACCTGGCCGCATGACAGACAGCACAGCCGCCAGGCTCTTCCGCAAAAAGCCCGTCCGGTCCTACCGGGGCCGCGGCGAGGTTTACTCGTGGCTGCGAGCCTACCAAAAAGAAGTGGCAGCCGCCCTTGCGCGTGAGGAGCTGACCTGGGCGCGGCTGATCGCCGACATTGCGCTCGACGGCGTGACTGGGCGGGCTGGGGCACCTTTGACGGCCAACGCCGCGCTGCGGGTGTGGCAGCGCGTGAGCCGAGATGTCGCAGCCAGTCTGGCGGCAGATGCAGCCAAGAAGCGGCCCAAGTTCCCCTCGCGCATCTCGCCCGACTGGCGACCGCAGCCAGTCCAGCCGCCCCCTCCCACCCGGCCGCCCATGCCGGCCACTGCACCTGTCCATGCAGGAACGCCTCTACCCTCAAGCGACGGCATCGTGATCAGTCCTGAGGCGCAGGCGAAGATCGACCGGGTGTTGGAGAGGATGGCCACAGAAGACCGCAAGAGATTCCGGTTCGGTGGGTGAACCGCTCTGATTGCGCGTCAGGGCGTGCATCATCACGCGCCGCCATCGTTAGTGATGCTTTCAAGAGTCGTGCTGAACCTGAACGGATCGAGTTTATCGAGCCATTTGACAGACAGGTTTAGACCATACTCCGGTGCGCTTTTCAGGCCCTCGTAGTCCCTATCCACAAACACGCTGTCAGGCTTGAGCCAGCGCACGGCAGGGATGAGGAAAAGGTCAGGCTCCGCGTCACGGAACAGAACCAAAGCCATCAGCAGATTAGGGCGAATGCGAAACTTCGACTTCTGGGCGAACACGTATCCCTTATTGCGGAGTGACTTCACCTGAACATCCCAATAGCAGCCAGGCTCACGGCGCAGCACAAAGTCAATCCCGCGATCGTCAACCTCGGATGCATAGACCTCGAAGCCATGTAGCACGAGCTGCATCTTTACAAAGTACTCAGCATACCGGCCCACCTGCTGCGGGCTGAGGCTGCTCCAGCGATGGGTACTTGGCGTCACGGTTTACACCTCAAGTGATGCGGGCCAAGCCGAACCACGTTGTTCCGTCCGGCTTTTGTCCAGGGATTGTCCGGTTTCCGTCCGGCTTGCGAAAGCGGAATGGTTTCTCACAGACCAAGTCATCCCTTACGGAATGGTTGGCGCAGGTTGCCACCGCGCGCCACCGGGTGTGCAAGGTGGGCGCTGGGCATCAGGAACCCACCTCGACCACGCCCCCATGCGGGGCCACCGCCCGACGCAGCTCGTCGGCCGCGGCCTCGCTCTCGGTCGCGCCGTGCCAGCACCCGTGCGCCCCGTCCCAGGCCAGCCCCCACGTCCTCCGCAGCACCCCTTCCCGGAAGGCGTGCGGGGGCGTCCGGGGGAAGCGCACGGTGACGGCGACCTGGTTGGTCCGGCCCTGCCGCGCGTGCCGCGCCAGGTCCCGGCCCGCCTCGTCGGTCAGCGGGCGCAGGGCGGCATGGGCGCGGTCCACGTCGGCGGCCCGCACCCACGTCTTTACCTCGACCAACCCGGCCGCCCGGCGCCGGGTGCGGTGGTCCCGCACTCGTTGCGCGCCGATGCTTGCAGCCCCATCCTGCCCGTTCTTGTCCATCCGCCTTCCACTCGCTGCATTGGGGCGTTAGCCCTAATGCATATTGCGTCTGCACGCCTCCGCTCGCTGCGCTCCCTGGTGCAGAACGTGCCGCGAGGACTTGGAGGGCAGCGAGCGTGTCCACCTGACTGCCCGGGTTCGCTTGCCCCCCAGGTTGGTCCAGCAAGCTGCCGTGAGTCCTTCCGTTGCTTGAGCAACTAAATTGGGTCAGGCAACATGCGGCTGCCGCATTGGGCATGGAGGTCGGATGGACGTTGGCGAAGCAGGTGATAAGGATGGCTATATCGCCTCGATCATCCGAGAAATCCGGAACTGGCGTTCAGAGGGACCAGGCGTAGTCGCAGTCGCGCTGGGCTACGTCGCCGTTCCTGTGACCTGGCTCGTTCAAACGCTTACGCCAACGGCAGCAGTCGAGGGACTGCTTGGCGGTCTCGATTGGCTCGCGAAGAGCGCGGTAAGCGGTGCAAGCGCCGAGAACCCGGACGACCTGCGACAGTGTGATGCCGCTGCGAACTCAACCATCAACTGGGCCATTGCGGCGGCCGCAGCCGAGGGAGGAGCTGCCGGGTTCTTCGGCCTTTTCACCCTTCCTCTCGATATTCCAGCCGTCATCGGACTGGCTCTTAGGACCGTCAGGCAGATCGGTGCGGAATACGGCTACTCCGAAGACACTGAGGCAGAGCAGCAGTTTGTTCTCGGCGTTCTTCGTGCTTCTGGCGCGAACTCACAGGCCGAAAAGGCAGAGGCGCTCTTGGCCATGCACCTTCTCCTCGTCGCGCTGCAGCAGCAGGCCTGGAAGGCCATGGCCCAAAAAGCTGCGGTTCAGGCCATGAGCGTGGAGGGAGCATTGACGGCCGTCCGCGCGTTGGCCCGGCAGCTCGGGATCAACTTGACGAAGCGAAAGGCACTTGCTGCGATTCCTGGCATCGGCGCGGTGGTTGGAGCGAGCGTGAACGGCTGGTACATCCGTGATGTCGGAGTGGCAGCGCAGCGCCTCTACCAGGAGCGTTGGCTTCGTGACCGAGGGCTTCTCATTGATGTCGATGTCGATGTTGGGGGTGGCAAGCCGGATACTGCGGCCGTCTAGACTGCCCTCCCGCTGCTGGGCGCTACGCTGGCAGCGCTGGGCGTGGATGGGGGATAGAGGGAACCCCTGACGCTCTGAACCGCCCTGGTACGCCTTCCTTGCGGCTTTGCGGCCTATTCCTGGAGGCAGGGTGCAAGGGGGAGCTGTCTGATCCCGTCCAGCCCCCTTCCCATCAGCCCTTTGTTCGACCCTGGCCGGAGGCCGGAAGTCGATGGGTCGGGACGCCCTTCGTCCCGACGCCATCTGGCGGCTGCGGCGCGCAGCGGAGGGCAAGGGCGGCGCCGCTTGGCGCCGGGACCG
>CAXTFY010000232.1:0-8771 GCA_964243265.1 uncultured Acetobacteraceae bacterium
ATGCCCTGCACGTCGCGGCCGGCCATGACGTGCGGGATGGCCTGCACCTGGATCGGCGTCGGCTCGGTGTAGCCCTCGTTGACCAGCGCCTTCAGGAGCGGGGCGGCGAGGCCAAGGGACTCAAAGCTGGTCGGGATGGTGGACATGGCGGAGCTTTCGATGGCTCGCCCCGGACGGTGACGGATCAGGTGCGCGGAGCGGGCGTAGCGGTCAACAGGACCGCAAACCGGCGCAAGAAGCTTGATGATGCCGCCGGTGCCGAACGCATCGCACGAAGCCAGGTCAAACCGCGCAGAACCTGTATGGGTTTGCACTGCAGCAAAGTCAAGGAAAACAGTGGCCACCACGTTACAGCGCGATAATGAACCGCGCAGGGGTTGATCCCGCCCCGGTTTCGCGCGACCCCTTGAGGCCCGCCAACGCCGTCCCAGGGTCTCCCCCCCATGCTGCTGCTCATTCCCGGTCCCGTGACCACACACCCGGCCGTGCGCGCGGCGGCGGCCCATGACCTCGCACCGTGGGACAACGAATTCCGCGCCATGGTCTCCCGCGTGCGGCACCGGGTTCTCGCCATTGCGGGGGGACGGCCCGGCGAGCATGCCGCACTGCCGCTGCAGGGCTGCGGCCACTTCGCCCTGGAGGCGGCAGTCCGCACCTTCGTGCCGCCGGGCGGGCGGGTGCTGCTGCCGGCAACCGGGCAGTATGCTGACCGCCTGTGCCGCCTGACGACCGAGGCCGGACGGACCGTGGTGCCCCTGGTGGTGCCGGATGGCAGCGCCGCCGACCCCGCCAAGGTGCAGGCCGCGCTGCAGGCCGATCCCAGCCTCAGCCATGCGGCGCTGGTTTACAGCGAGACATCGACCGGCGTCGTGCATGACGTGCCGGCCCTGGCCGCGGCGGCGGGACGGGCCGGGCGGCGGGTGATCGTCGATGCGGTGTCGGCGTTCGGCGCCCTGCCGTTCGACATCGGCGCGCTGCCGATGGTGGACAGCATGGCGTTCACCTCCGGCAAGTGCATCGAGGGCCTGCCCGGCGCCGCGTTCACCGTGGCGCGGGTGGACCGCCTGCTGGCGTGCGCCGGGCAGGCGGGGAGCTGGTCGCTCGACCTGTCCGACATCTATGCCAACGGCGTGCGGAACGGGACTGGCGCCCACCGTTTCACCCCGGTGGCCCAGGCGATCGCCGCGTTCGACGCCGCGCTGGACCGCTTCGACGCCGAGGGCGGGCAGCCCGCACGACTGGCCCGCTACACCGCGAACATGCAGGCCCTGTATGGCGGCGTACGCAGCCTGGGCCTGCGACCCTGCCTGCCGCTGGAGATGCAAGGCCCCATCGTGCTGAACGTCCATGCCCCGGACGACCCGGGGTGGGACCTGCAAGCCTTCGTCGATGCCCTGAAGGCCCGCGGCGTGCTGATCAGCAACTTCTACAACACCGCAGCACCCAGCTTCCGTGTGGGCTGCATCGGCGCCGTGACGCCGGACGACATGCGGGGCGCCGTGGCCGCCATGGGCGCCGCGCTGGCCGACCTGGGCATTCGGACGAGGCGAGCCGCCTGATGCCGACCGACTTGGAGATCGCCCGCGCCGCCCGGCTGCGTCCCATTGCCGAGATCGCCGAGGCCGCCGGCGTCCCCGCCGACGCGCTGGAGCCGTATGGCCGCTATAAGGCGAAGGTCGGCCTGGACTTCGTCGCCGCCCAGGCGGACCGGCCGGACGGTGCGCTGGTGCTGGTGACCGGCATTAGCCCGACCGCCGCCGGGGAGGGCAAGACCACCACCACCATCGGCCTCGGCGACGCGCTGAACCGCATCGGCCGCCGCACCATGATCTGCCTGCGGGAGCCGTCGCTAGGGCCCTGCTTTGGTGTGAAGGGCGGCGCGACGGGGGGCGGCCGGGCGCAGGTGGCGCCGATGGACGAGATCAACCTGCACTTCACCGGGGACTTCCACGCCATCACCGCGGCCAACAACCTGCTGGCGGCGCTGATGGACAACCACATCTATTGGGGTAATGGCCTCGGCATCGACCCGCGCCGGGTCACCTGGCGCCGCGCGCTGGACATGAACGACCGGGCGCTGCGGGCCATCGTCAACGGGCTCGGCGGCATCGCCAACGGCGCGCCGCGGGAGGACGGGTTCGACATCACCGTCGCCAGCGAGGTCATGGCGGTGTTCTGCCTGGCGCGCGACCTGGCCGACCTGCAGGACCGGCTGGGACGCATCCAGGTCGCCAACCGGCGGGACGGGACCGCCATCACCGCCCGCGACCTGCAGGCCGACGGCGCCATGGCGGCGCTGCTGCGCGACGCCTTCGCGCCCAACCTGGTGCAGACGCTGGAGGGTTCCCCGGCCCTGATCCATGGCGGGCCGTTCGCCAACATCGCCCATGGCTGCAACTCGGTGATCGCGACGCGGCTCGGGTTGAAGCTGGCCGACGTGGTGGTGACGGAGGCCGGGTTCGGGGCGGACCTGGGCGGCGAGAAGTTCCTGGACATCAAGTGCCGGATGGCCGGGCTGCGGCCGGCGTGCTGCGTGGTGGTGGCGACCCTGCGGGCGCTGAAGCTGCACGGCGGCGTCGCCAAGGCCGACCTGTCGCGGGAGGACCCGGCGGCGGTTGCGCGCGGCCTGGCCAACCTCGACCGCCATGTCGAGAACATGGGCAAGTTCGGGCTGCCGGTCGTGGTGGCGCTCAACCGCTTCACCTCCGACACGGATGCGGAGTTTGCCGTCGTGCATGGCGCCATGGCGGCGCGCGGCGTGGATGCCGTGATGTGCACGCATTGGGCCGATGGCGCAGCCGGGGCCGAGGAGCTGGCGCATGCCGTATTGGGACGCATCGGCGCGGGACCGTCGCAGTACCGGGCGCTTTATCCCGATGCCATGACGCTGACCGATAAGATCAGGACTATTGCACGGGAGATCTATAGCGCGAGCGACATCCAGGTCACGGCGCCGGTCGCCAAGCGGCTCGCAGATTACGAGGCGGCCGGGTTCGGCGGGGTTCCGGTCTGCATCGCCAAAACCCAGTATAGCTTCACCTCAGACCCGGGACGGATGGGCGCACCCAGCGGCCATGTCCTTCCGGTGCGTGAGGTGCGGCTGTCGGCTGGCGCTGGCTTTGTTGTTGCAGTGTGCGGAGACATTATGACAATGCCCGGGTTGCCGAGAACACCGGCTGCCAACACGATACGCCTAGACGCTTTCGGGATGATCGAGGGCTTGTTCTAGACCAGAGCGTTCAGCGACGAGATTTCTTGTCGGTCTGGTTGGAAACCTGTATGGGAAAAGTCTCCCGCGCCTGTTTTGTAGCGACGATGCCCTATTGCTAGGGATGTCTTGCCCTAGCCAGTTCGCGCGTTTCCTGATTCATTATTGTCCGGTTCGTTATTGCTAGGGACACCTGCGATGCGGCAGTCCAGGGAGCACGAGATGAAACCTAAACCCCGTGCTTTCCTGGATTTCCGCGCCGAGCTGAGCTTCAGGGCGAAAGTCCTGGTCACGGCCAATGCCGGTCATAGCCAGGTGTTGCCAGTGCCACCGCCAGCCTATGCAGTCGGCCGCCTCACGAACGACCCTTGCCCTGGTACTAACTTGACGCGATACATACACCACCCTGTCCTTAACTACGCGCTAGCAGCATCCTGATCGGGCGACAATAAGCGCGTCCATTCCTCCGGCAATGGATCGGTGAGAGATGCGGCAGTGTCCTTGACCAACTGGCGACGCAGCCACAGATCGAAGGCCGCTAAAGGCTCGGGCCGCATTCCCATCTCCGTTGTCGCATCGCACTGTGCCATGGCGAACTAATGCACGTCGGCGCCGGTGGTTCCCGAGCGGTTCGTTTCGGAACAAATCCTAACGTCGATTAGCGGCGTGGCCCCGTCAGCTTCGTGCGGACTCCAGCACCAACCGCGCTAGGGACCGGCCAAGGCAGGCATGCAAGGTCTCGATGGCCTTCTGACGGTCAGACCGGGCAGCGTGCTCCAAATCGATCTGGCCTTCACTGGCCCAGCCGCGCATCAGGTCGAAGCGGCGAAACAGCACGACGTCCGGCAACGCCGCCGCCTGCTGCAAAGCCTGCAGATAGGGGTCCAGGTTGGAGTTGGCTTGCAAGAACCGGCTGAACTGCGGATCGACCAGTACCAAGTCGGCTCCTGCGGCCTGCGTGGCATCGGCGCCGTCGGCCAGGGTTTGGCCAAACTCGCTAGGCGGCAGGTTCCGCACGGCTTCTACGGTGCCGGTCTGCCAAATCACCAGGTCGTAGTGCGTCGCGGCGAGTTCGGCGCGCAACAGCGCCAGCATCTCGGTCGCCAGCAGCCCGCGGCCGCCGCGCACCACCACTTGCACATTAGCGCCGGGGACCATCGTGCGAAGCTGCTTCGCCATCTGCAGCGGGAATGCCATCTCGGAGGGCTGCTGCGAAAACGTCTGGCCCGGGGTGCCCGTTGCAAGCGGCCCGCCGCCCAGCATTTGGCTGGTTAGCGTGCCACGTGTCTGGCTGGCCTCCGGCCCGAACATAGTGGCCGATCCGACTGCCAGCACTGTCAGCTTCTTGCCCGGCTGCAGTGCCGCTCCCACGTGCGGCAGGCTGGCGACGCTTGATGCCGCGTCGTCCGGGGCAGGACAGGCATCGACAGATGCCGCTGCTGCCGCTGGACCTGCCAGCAAGACGCCGCAGATTGCAAAAATGCGACAGGTCGTCAATATGTTCATGTCACCCCTGCGTTACCAGCATGTGCAACTTCAGGCAAGGCCGGTCGTGCGGCGCGGCCCTTCTGCCGATACCATGCCGCAAGTGCGCCCACGCTCACGAGTGCCAGCGACCCGACTAGGTTCACGCCGGCCTGCATCAGCCACCCACCCTGATCCTCCATGACCAGCCGTGCCAGAAACGAGAGAAAGATGCCGGAGCAGAACACTGGAAGCGAATGCTGTCCACATAGGATGAACGGCCTGGCGAAGATGGAGCGCAGCCACGCCGCATTGATCGGGATCAGCCGCGCTGCCAGCCAAGCCAAGGCCAAGATCGACAGCAGCCGCATCGGGTGCAGCGCCTCCTTGTCCACAATCAGCAGGACATGGACCATGCTGGCGGGAAAACGGGCCTCCACGTCCGGGTATGGCCAGACTACCCATAGCAGCACCAAGCCGACCGCGACCGTCACGACAGCGACTGCATCCAGCACCCGCGCGGGCACCCGCAGGCGAGGCGGCGCATAGGACAGGATCGCGCCGATCATGAACAGGAATTGCCAGGTGATCGGGTTAAAGTACCAGCCGCCGCCGGTCCAGGATGGCAGGTTCAGGCCCGTGATGCGCGCCGTCACGTAGGCGGTCAACGACAGGCCAAATAGCACTGACGGCCAACGCAGCAACGGCAGCACGACGGCAAAGGTGCCGAGCAGCACGACATACATCGGCAGAATGTTCAAGTAGGCCGGCTGGAAGCTCAGCTTCAGAGCCTCCAGCATCGCCTGATAAGGCGCCTCGGCCAAAACGTCGAGGTGGATCTCGTCCAGGTACTCCGACCGGTCGAGCAGCGTCGCGGAATAGGACACCTGGGCGCTGAACACCACGAACAGGAAGATGTGGGCGATATACAGGGTCCATGCCCGCCGCATGACGTCCGCACCGGCGAACAGCCAGCCATGGCGGTCCATGCTGCGCCCATAAGCCAGGCCGGCGGCATAGCCAGCCAGCAGCACGAACACCTCCGTCGCGTCGCACAGGGCGAAGTTCCGCAGGCTGAACTGGGCAACCCAATTGTCCGGGATGTGATCAATGAAAATCATCCAGAGGGCAACGCCGCGAAAGAAGTCAACCCGCAGGTCACGGTTGCCAAGGATCAAAACCATGCAGCCTCCTGCACCAGCGCCCGGCGGACGCCTCCCGCCAAGTTGGGCGTGCGCAGGATGGTTGACACCCCGCCTGTTGCAAGTCGTGACAAGTGTGACGTCGGACAAGCCTGGCTCCTACCCTGGCTTCTATTGGCCTAGCAACGTGGCGGCGATGCCATCCATGTCGCAGGCGGCCGGGCAGTTCGGGTGACGGGTCAGCAGCGGGACTTGCCGCCGGATTGCGTCCGGCACATGAGGATCGCGCCGGACCGTTCCCGCAACGGCTGGGGCAAAGCCAAGGAAGGCGGTGCAGGCCCGTTGCAAGGTTGCCGCCGTCCGTGCCGCGGCGGCAGGGGTCGTTACCTGGTTCACCACCAGCCGGATGTCGCCGCCGGGGCGGTCGGCGGCGTGCAGCTTGCAGGTCGCGTAGGCATCGGTGAGGCTGGTCGGCTCCTCCGTCGCCACGACCAGGAGCGTGTCCGCCCAGGCCGACATGCGCCGCACCGCCCGGTCCAGCCCGGCGCCGAGGTCCAGCAGCACATGGTCATACCCAGGCGCTGCCGCCGCCAGTTCCGCCAGCAGGCGCTCGATGGCAGCCGGGGTGAGGGCGGACAGCGCCCCAGAGCCGGAGCGGCCAGCCAACACGTCGAAGCCGCCCGGCACGAAGCGGGTGGCAGCCTGCGTCAAGGGGACCTTGCCGGACACCACGTCGGCCAGGTCGTGCACCGGGGTCAGGCCAAGCTGGATGTCGATGTTCGCCAGGCCCAGGTCGGCGTCGAACAGCAGCACGCGGCGGCCGTGCCGGGCCAAGGCGTGCGCCAGGGTTACGGCAAACCAGGTCTTGCCGACCCCGCCCTTGCCGGACGCGACAGCGGCGGTGCGGCCCATTCTGACGGCGGCCGCGGCGGGCGCAGGGATGAGGGCTAGGCTTGTCATGCGGCATCCCTCTGGGTTTGCAGGTGCTGGGCGGGGGCAGCCTGCAGGCGTTCCGCCAACCAGGCGGCAGTCAGCGGGCGCAAGCCGTCCGCGGCGCCGGGGCCGACCCCGACCTCGGTCAAGACATGACCGGTCGCTGCGGCGGACAGCACTCCGCCAAGGCGGCGGGCCAGGTCGAGCCTCGTCATGATCAGCAGCGTCGTGCCGATGACGGCGAAGGCGGCGGCAAGGTCTGCGGCCTCGGCGGGGTCCAGGCCGGCGGGCAGGACCAGCACCGGCGTGGCGGCGGCGGCGGCGGCCAGGCCGGCCAATTCCTCGCGCTCGGCGGCGTCGAACGGGTTCAGGCCAGGAGTGTCGATCAGCACCGGGGCGCCATCCTGCCGCCGGGCCAGGGCGCGGGACAGCGCAACCGGCTCGTCAGCCACAAGCAGCGGCAGGCCGAGCACCCGGGTGAAGGCGGCCAACTGCTCCGCCGCGCCGGCCCGGCGGCCATCGGCGGTGATGACCAGGGGCGGTATGCCCCGCAACGTGAGCCGCGTCGCGAGCCGGGCCACCGTCAGCGTCTTGCCGGCGCCGGGCGGGCCGGTCAGCAGCAGCGGCGCGGCATCGCAGGCCAGCGGCAGGGCGCCGAAGGTAAACGCCGCCGCAAGGGTGTCGGGCAGCGATCCCGCCTCCAGCCGCGCCAGCAGGCCCGGCGCCACGCCATGCCAGGCCAGCGTTGAGGCGGGCGGGAGCGGGGCGGGCGGGGGCGCTTCCGCTTCCGCTTCCAGGGCCGCCGTCACCTCGACGCCATCCGAGACGCGACGCGTCGAAAGGATCAGGGCGTCCGCACCCAGTTCGCGCCGTACTTGCGCGATGGCGGCGGTCACTGTGGGTGCTCGGTAAAGCTTCAGCCGCATGGCGACAGCCTACGCGGGGAGGCCTCAACAAGCGGTTAGCGCGTCAGGTCCAATACAGCACCCGCGCGGCTGGCAGGCGCTCGGCCAGCGCCTGCTCCAGGGTGGAGCGCAGGTCGCGCATGACCTCCGGCGGATAAACCCACTTGGTGGAGCCGAATTTGGTCGTCTTCCGGCTGCGCTGCGCCTCGTCCATCTCCAGTTTGCTGCCGGGATACCAGCCTTGCAGCACGTCCTTCGATCCCGGCGTGAAGCGGTGGGTGATCAGCTCCGCCGTCAGGTCCAGGTTCGGCACGCCCGCCACCGCCGTCGCCGCATCCGCGATCAATTGCTGGTAGCCGTCCCGCCAATCCAGCACCGGGATGATCGGCGCGATGGTCAGGCCGACCGGGTAGCCGGCCATGGCAACCGCGCGCAGGGCAGCCAGGCGCTGCGTCATGCGGGCCGTGCCGCCCTCGAACCGCTCGGCGCCGCGGGCATTGATGGAAAAGCGGATGCGGGTGCGGCGGTTGTGCTTGATGTCCAGCAGGGGACCGACGCCGTCAAACTTGGTGGTGAAGCGGAGCTGCACCGGGGCATCCCAGGCGCCGAAATGGGTGACGGAGGCGGCGAGCGATCCCGTCAGGTGCTCGATCCCCAGCGGGTCGGTGTAGCAGCCGGCCTCGAACGTGGTGCCCTCGGCCTGCCGGGCGGCCTGGCGGGAGGTGATCGTGCCTTGCCCAACCGCTGCAGCCAGGCCGTCCAGGATTTCCGGCAGGTTGGCGTAGGCGCGCGTGATCGGCGGCCCCGCGAGGGAGCCAGCGAGGTAGCAGTACTGGCAATGCGCCGGGCAACCCTCCGCCAGGTCGAACCGCCAGTCGGCGCTGGGTGGGATCGGCTGCAGCTTGCGCTTGCTCGGGGATGCCACGATGACGGCCAGGGTGGATTTCGCGTCGGAGTACTTTGGCGGCAGCCCGGTCAGGCGGTCGGCCGGAAGTCGCACGATCTCCGCCCCAAGCGCTGCCGCACGCTCGACAATGGACGTGCCATGCGCCCAAGTCAGCGCTGCTGGCGTGACCAGGACGCGCTTGGGAACCCAGAGCCGGAACGGGGCGGGCGGTG
>CAXTFY010000233.1:0-8724 GCA_964243265.1 uncultured Acetobacteraceae bacterium
GCCGATGGGCAGCGGCCCCTACCGGGTGGACCACTTCGACCTGGGCCGCACCGTCACCTATGCGCGGCGCGACGACTGGTGGGCCAAGGACATGCCGACCGGCCGCGGCTTCCAGAACTTCGACCGGGTGCGGATCGAGTACTTCCGCGACCCCACGGTGGCGATGCAGGCGTTCAAGGCCGGGCAGATCGACTACCGGCAGGAGAACATCTCGAAGCAGTGGGCCACCGCATACGACTTCCCGGCGGTGGAGAAGGGCCTGGTGGTGAAGGACCCGATCAAGCACGAGCTGCCCATCGGCATCCAGGGCTGGGTGATGAACACCCGCCGGGCGGTGTTCAGGGACCCGCGGGTGCGGGAGGCGCTGGGCCAGGTGTGGGACTTCGAGTGGACCAACCGTAACTTGTTCTACAACGCCTATGTCCGCAGCCACAGCTACTTCGGCAACACGCCGCAGGAGGCGAAGGGCTTGCCGGACGCGGCGGAAACCGCGCTGCTCGCGCCCTATCGCGACGCGCTGCCGCCGGCGTTGTTCACCGAGCCGTTCACGCTGCCGGTCACCGACGGGTCCGGCAACAACCGGGAGGGGCTGCGCCGGGCGCTGGGGCTGCTGAAGGAGGCCGGCTGGACCGTGAAGGACCGCAAGCTGGTGGACGCCTCTGGAGCGCAGATGAACTTCACCATCCTGCTGAGCGACCCCAGCCTGGAGCGCATTGCCCTGCCGTTCCAGCAGTGGCTGCAGCGCCTGGGCATCGAGGTCGGCATCCGCACCGTCGATACCGCGCAATTCGAGCGGCTGACCGACGACTTCGACTTCGACATGACGACGATGATCTTCCCCGGCAGCACCCTGCCCGGCAACGAGCTGCGCGACGAGTTCTCCTGCGAGGGCGCCAAGACCACTGGCAGCAGCAACCTCGCCGGGGTGTGCGAGCCGGTGGTGGACGCCCTGGTCGATAAGCTCGTGCAGGCGCAGGACCGCGAGACGCTGGCGACGGCGGGCCGGGCGCTGGACCGGGTGCTGCTGCGGGGGTGGTACCTGATCCCGCACTACCATGACGAGGTGTTCAAGGTGGCGAAGTGGGACCGCTTCGGCGACCCTGGGAAGCCGATCCGGGACGGCTTCGTGCTCGATAGCTGGTGGGTGGACCAGGCTCGCGCCGCCGTGGTGGACGCAGCACGCGGAACCGGCCAGTGAGCCTCCTGCTGCTGCTCCCTCTCCCTCCGGGAGAGGGCCGGGGTGAGGGGGTCTTGGCTGCGGAGCGGAGAGCCGTCATCACCACCGGAACCGAGCTGCCTTGGGCTGGGTACCGCGCTGCAAGACCCCCTCACCCCAGCCCTCTCCCGAAGGGGGAGAGGGAGCCAATGCGGTCATTACGCCTTCCGCGATTGCTCCGTCCGGAGCGACCGGGAGAAGGCTGATGGGCGCCTACATCCTTCGTCGCCTGCTACTGCTGGTGCCAACCTTGCTCGGCATCATCGCCATCAACTTCGCCCTGGTGCAGCTTGCCCCCGGCGGACCCGTCGAGCAGGCCATGGCGGAGGCCCGCGGCAAGGGCAGCGCCGCCACCGCACGCATCACCGGCGCCGTCAGCGATGTCGGCGGCAGCGCCAGCGACGGCGGCACCTACCGCGGCGCCCGCGGCCTGGACGCCAAGCAGCGGGCGGAGATCGTCCACCAGTTCGGCTTCGACAAGCCGGCCGGCGAGCGGTTCGTCGGGATGCTGCAGGGCTACCTGCGCTTCGACTTCGGCCGCAGCTTCTTCCGCGACCAGACGGTGCTGGCGCTGGTGCTGGAGCGCCTGCCGGTCAGCGTGTCCCTGGGGCTGTGGTCCACCCTGCTGATCTACCTCATCAGCATTCCCCTGGGCATCGCCAAGGCGGTGCGCGACGGCACGCAATTCGACGTGGCCAGCAGCGCGGCGGTGCTGGTGGGCTATGCCATCCCCGGCTTCCTGTTCGCCATCGCGCTGATCGTGCTGTTCGCCGGCGGCAGCTTCCTGCAAGTCTTCCCGTTGCGCGGCCTGACCACGCCGGGGTCCGAGGCCTGGGGCTGGCCGGCACGGATCAGCGACTACGCCTGGCACATGGTGCTGCCGACGACGGCGCTGGTGGCGGGCGGGTTCGCCGGGCTGACGATCCTGACCAAGAACTGCTTCCTCGACGAAATCCGCAAGCAGTACGTCGTCACCGCCCGTGCGAAGGGCGCCGGGGAGCAACGGGTGCTGTACGGCCACGTGTTCCGCAACGCGATGCTGCTGATCGTGGCCGGGTTCCCCTCGGCGTTCCTGGGCATCCTGTTCAGCTCCGCCTTGCTGGTGGAGATCGTCTTCTCCCTCGACGGCCTGGGGCTGCTGGGCTTCGAGAGCGCGATCCGCCGCGACTACCCCGTGGTGTTCGGCACGTTGTACATCTTCACCCTGCTCGGCCTGATCCTGCAGGTAGTCGGCGACCTGCTGTACACCGTCGTGGACCCCCGCATCGACTTCGAGGCCCGGCGTTGACCCCGGTCACCCGCCGCCGCCTGTCGATCTTCCGCCATCACCGCCGGGGCTTCTGGTCCCTGGTGATCTTCTCCGCCCTGTTCCTGGTCTGCCTGTTCGCCGAGGGCATCGCCAACGACCGCCCGTTGCTGGTGCGCTTCGACGGCCACTTCTACGTGCCGGTGCTGCAGGACCTCAGCGAGGACACCTTCGGCCCCGACTTCCTGCCGACCGAGGCCGACTACACCGACCCGCAACTGGCCGCCGCGATCGACGCGAACGGCTGGATGGTCTGGCCTGCCATCCCGTTCCGCTACGACACCGTCATCAAGGACCTGGCCACCCCTGCCCCGGCCCCGCCCAGCCGCCGCAACCTGCTCGGCACCGACGACCAGGCGCGCGACGTGCTGGCCCGGGTGATCTACGGTTTCCGCCTGTCGGTGCTGTTCGGCTTCACGCTGACCATCGTGTCGTCGGTCGTCGGCATCGCGGCCGGCGCCGTGCAGGGGTTCTATGGCGGGCTGACCGACCTGCTGTTCCAGCGGTTCATCGAGGTGTGGTCCGGGATGCCGCAGCTCTACATGCTGATCATCCTGGGCAGCATCGTCACGCCGGGGTTCTGGACGCTGCTGCTGTTCCTGCTGGCGTTCTCCTGGATGGCGCTGACGGGGGTGGTGCGGGCGGAGTTCCTGCGCGGGCGCAACCTGGACTACGTGCGGGCGGCGCTGGCGCTGGGGGTGTCCAACGCGGCCATCATGCGGCGGCATATCCTGCCGAACGCACTGGTGGCGACGCTGAGCTTCCTGCCGTTCACGCTGTCGGGTTCGGTGACGGTGCTGTCCACGCTGGACTTCCTGGGGTTCGGCCTACCGCCGGGGTCGCCGTCGCTGGGGGAGCTGGTCAGCCAAGGCAAGAACAACCTGCAGGCGCCGTGGCTGGGGTTCACCGCCTTCGCGGTGCTGGGCGGGATGCTGGTGCTGCTGATCTTCGTCGGCGAGGCGGTGCGCGACGCGTTTGATCCGCGGAAGGGTCCATGACCAGCGCCTCCCGCCCGCGGCGTCGTTGCAAGCCAGCTTCGGCGCGGCAATCCAGGGGCGGCCAGGACTGCACTTGCGTCCCTGGATTGCCGCGTCGCAAGCGCTCCTCGCAATGACGAGGCTGTTGCGGAACATCACGGGTCCGATGCTGCAGGTGTCCAACCTGTCGGTCAGCTTCGGCGCCCGGCGCGTGGTGGACGACGTGGGCTTCCAGCTTGCCGCGGGCGAGACCCTGGCGCTGGTGGGGGAAAGCGGCTCCGGCAAGTCGCTCACCGCGCTGTCCCTGCTGCAACTGCTGCCGCCCGGCGCCGCCTGCACCGGGTCGGTCGTGCTGGACGGCGTGCCGATCGTGAACGCTGGACCAGCCGCCCTGCGCCAGGCCCGCGGCGGCACCGCCGGGATCGTGTTCCAGGAACCCATGACCAGCCTGAACCCCCTGCATCGCATCGGCCGCCAGGTGGGCGAGTCCATGGCCTTGCACGGCGCCCGCCCGGCCCGCGGCGCGGTGGCGGCGCTGCTGGCGCAGGTCGGCTTCCCCGACGCGGAACGCCGGCTGGAGGCTTTCCCGCACCAGCTTTCCGGCGGGCAGCGCCAGCGGGTGATGATCGCCATGGCGCTGGCCAACAACCCCAAGCTGCTGATCGCAGACGAACCCACCACGGCGTTGGACGTGACCATCCAGGCGCAGATCCTGGACCTGCTGGCCCGCGAGCGCGCCGCCCGCGGCCTGGCGCTGCTGCTGATCAGCCACGACCTGAACGTGGTTCGCCGCATCGCCGATCGCGTGTGCGTGATGAAGGACGGCCGCATCGTCGAGACCGGCCGCGTCGCCGACGTGTTCGCCGCGCCACAGCACCCCTATACCCGCATGCTGATCGCCGCCGAGCCCAGCGGCCAGCCGCAGCCGGTGCCGGCCGGGGCGCCCATGGTGTTACGGGCGGACGACATGGGCGTAACCTTCGCCATCCGCCGCGGCCTGCTGCGCCGGGCCAGGGGGGACGTGCGTGCGGTGGACGGCGTGAGCCTGCACATCCGCGAGGGCGAGACCCTGGGCTTAGTGGGGGAAAGCGGGTCTGGCAAAAGCACCATCGGCCTGGCGCTGCTCCGCCTGCAGGCGAGCACCGGGCGCATCGCCTTTGCCGGACGGGACATCACCCGCCTGTCGCAGACCGCCCTGCGTCCGCTGCGGCAGGGCATGCAGATCGTGTTCCAGGACCCATACGGCAGCCTTTCCCCGCGCATGAGCATGGGCGACATCGTGGCCGAGGGCTTGCTGGTCCACGAACCCGCCCTGCCCGCCGCCGCCCGCGCCACCCGGGTGGCGGAGGCGCTGCACGAGGTCGGCCTGCCCGCCGAAGCCGCCGGACGCTACCCGCACGAGTTCAGCGGCGGCCAGCGCCAGCGCGTCGCCATCGCCCGCGCCATGGTGCTGAAGCCGCGCCTGGTGGTGCTGGACGAGCCGACCAGCGCGCTCGACCGCTCCGTGCAGGCGCAGATCGTCGATCTGCTGCGGGGACTGCAGGCCCGGCACGGCCTGGCCTACCTGTTCATCAGCCATGACCTATCGGTGGTGCGCGCCTTGGCGCACCGGGTCATGGTGCTGCGGGCCGGTCGTGTGGTGGAGGAGGGCGACGCCGCCGCCGTGTTCGCCGCGCCGCAGGACCCTTATACGGTTGCGCTCATGGCGGCGGCGTTCCCGGACTGAGGCTCGCGCCGTCCGTCCTGCGGCTCCTCGTCCCGCAACTGGAAGGTCAGCAGAACCACAATGGCGCCAGCGGCAAAGGCCGCCATCCCGGCAAACGTCACGCCATAGCCGAACTGCTTTGCGGCGAACCCCCATGCCATGCTGGCCAACGCCGCGCCGCCTGCCTGCATCGTGCCCATTCCGCCCAGCGCGGTCTGTGTGCGGCCACTGCCATAGGTCAGGTCGGCGACAGCCACCGGCGCGGAGACGCTGAAAAAGGCGGCGGCAATGCCGTCCAGCACCTCGATTGCGATCAGCCACCAGTTGCCCTGCGCGAACACTGCCATCGCACACCGCGCCACCACCACCCCGCACGCCACGACAAGCAGCCAACGCCGCCCCACCCGGTCCGAGATGCGCCCGGCCACCAGCGCCACCGGCACCATCGTCAGTTGGGCCACGATGATGCAGGCCGAGGTCCAGCCGGTCGCGTTGCTGCTGCCCTGGGCCACGATGCGCTGGGTGAGCAGCGGCAGCATGGCGGAGTTGGCCAACTGGAACAGCCCGACCACCGCCAGCAGCCGCAGCAGCCGAGGGTTCTTGAACATGTCGCGGGTGGCGCCGCGCTTCTCGTCCTTCTCGCGCCGGCCGCGGCCACGCATCCGGTCGGGGTCGATGGCGCTGCCGTCCATCAGGCGCAGCACGATCAGGGTGGACGTCGCCATCAGCGCCAGCACGACGATGGGCGCCATCGGCCCCCGCACCGGCCCGAGCACCCAAGACAACGCCGCAATCACCCCAGCCGCCATCACGTTGCCGGCGTGGTTCGCCGCCTCGTTCGTGCCCTGCTGGCGGGGGAAACCCTTTTTGCCCACCACCGCCAGGCTGAGGCCGCTGACCGAAGGCGCCCCCAATGCACCGCCGGCGGAGACGATCACCTGCGCCGCCAGCACCAGCAGGAAGGCCCGCGCCGGCAGGAACAGCAAGGTGCCGGCGACGATGGTGATGCATGAGGTCGCCAGCAGCAGGCGCAGCCGGGCAACGCGGTCCACCAGCGCCCCGGCCGGCGCGGCCAGCACCGCCCCGGTCAGCGACCCGGCCGCGATGATGACGCCGATCTGCTGCGGGTTCCAATGCGCAACCTGCGCCAGCCAGGTGGACAGGAACGCGCCCAGGCCGCCGCCAACGTCGGCCATGAAGAAGTTGACGGCGGGAAGGGCGAACGACGGGTTCATCGGTACGAAAACGGGGGACGGCTGGGGCGGTTGCCTTTGCCGGTGCATCACTTACGTTGGCGGCGCACCAGGGGGCACCAGGCTTTGATGCAGACCAGACGCACGATGCTCGGCCTGGGCACCGCGCTGCTCGCCGCAAGCGCGGCACGCGCCCAGGCGCCGGCCCCGTCCACCGGCCCGTTCACGCTGCCGCCGCTGCCGTATGCGCCGAATGCGAACGAGCCACATGTCGATGCGATGACCATGAGCCTGCATCACGACAAGCTCCACGCGGCCTATGTCGCCAACCTCAACGCTGCGCTGCGCGACCAGGGCGCCTTGGCGGCCCTGCCGTTGCCGGACTTGCTGGCCCGCCTGGCCGAGACGCCGGACGCCATCCGCACCAACCTGCGCAACAATGCCGGCGGCCATGCCAACCACTCGATGTTCTGGCTGGTGATGGGCGGCAAGGGCGGCGCCCCGACCGGCCCGCTGCTGGACGCGATCGACCGCGACTTGGGCGGCATGGACGCGATGCGCGCGACGTTCAACCGGTTGGGGTTGGCGCAGTTCGGCTCCGGTTGGGTGTTCATGGCGGTCGAACCATCGGGCAAGCTGTCCCTGACCTCGCGGCCGAACCAGGACACCCCGCTGATGGAGGGCGGGCGCGTGCTGCTGGGCAACGACGTGTGGGAGCACGCCTATTACTTGAAATACCAGAGTCGCCGGGCGGATTACCTGGCGGCGTGGTGGAAGGTGGTGAACTGGGATGCCGTCGCCGCCCGCTATGCCCAGGCGCAGGCGGGCACGCTGCTGGTCTAGGCCGTCACCGCACCAGCCTGTCACCCAATCGTCACGCTGGCGGTCGAGCCGTCCCGGTATGGAGGCCGCCATGCTTGAGATCAGGGACCTGACCCGGCGCTTTGGGGCGACCGCCGCGGTGGACGGCATCACGCTCAGCGTTCCTGCGGGCCAGATGGTTGGCGTGATCGGGCGCTCTGGTGCCGGGAAAAGCACCCTGCTGCGGATGATCAACCGGCTGCAGGAGCCGACCAGCGGCAGCATCCACTTCGGCCAGACCGAGGTGACGGCGCTGCGGGGCCGGGCGTTGCGGGACTGGCGCTGCGCCTGCGCCATGGTGTTCCAAGGCTTCAACCTGGTGCCCCGGCTGGACGTGCTGACCAATGTGTTGATGGGCCGGCTGAACCACCGGGGGCAGTGGGCCAGCCTGCTCGGCCTGTTCACCGCCGGGGAGCGCGCGATGGCGTTGCAGGCGCTGGAGCGGTTCGACCTGGCCGGCGCCGCGCTGCAACGCGCCGGCACCCTGTCGGGCGGGCAGCAGCAGCGGGTGGCGATCTGCCGGGCGCTGCTGCAGGAGCCGCGGCTGATGCTGGCCGATGAGCCCATCGCCAGCCTGGACCCGCGCAACGCCCGCGTGGTGATGGACGCGCTGCGCCGCATCCACCGGGAGGACGGGCTGACGGTGCTGGTGAACCTGCACCACCTGGACACTGCCCGGCACTACTGCGACCGCATCGTGGCGCTGGCGGCGGGGCGGGTGGTGTTCGATGGGACGCCCACAGAGCTGACGGCGGACCGGGTGCGGGATGTCTATGGCGTCAGCGAGGACGAGTTCCACGACGACGCCGGGCGCAAGGCAGTGCCGGCGCGGCCGGCGGTGGCGGTCATCTAGGGCACCGAGGCGGGGAACGTGAGGCCGTCGTAGAGTTCGGCCAACGGGAGGTCCACCCCAACATCCGGCAGGGCGATCACGCTGTCCGGGCCAGCCAGAACGATCTCCCAACTCGCTGCCGCACGGATGATGACTGTGGCGAAGATGCGGGCCTGCTCCAGCATGACATACCGGCGCAGCGATGGAACGGACTGGTATTCGCCAAGCTTTACCGTCCGGTCATCGTCGGCGGTGCTGGGCGACAACACCTCGAAGATGACGACGGGATCGGTCACGTCACGCCCGTCCAAGGGCTGCGGTGTGCAGGTCACGAGCGCATCCGGGTAGCGGTAGCGGCCTTGCGTGGTTGGCACCCGCATGTCGGGACCGCACGGCTGGCACGGCTTGCCGCGGAGCCGGTTCTTGAGCGCCCAGATGATGTTGCCCTGGATGCGCGTATGCGCCCAGATGCCGCCATTCATCGCGATAGGTTGGAACCCGTCGAACTCCCATTTAAACTCCTGGCGGTCCTCCCACACGAGATACTCCTCCGAGGTCATCGGCAGGTGCTGGGCCTGGCTCATAGTGCATCTCCGGGGTTGGGCCGCCTCCAACGTGCGGCGCAGGCGCACGC
>CAXTFY010000234.1:0-8638 GCA_964243265.1 uncultured Acetobacteraceae bacterium
TGCTTCGCCGCCATCCGCGCCAAGGACATCATCGTCCACCACCCGTTCGAGAGCTTCGATGTCGTGGTGCAGTTCCTGCGCCAGGCGGCAGCGGACCCCAACGTGGTGGCGGTGAAGCAGACGCTGTACCGCACCAGCCGCGACAGCCCGATCGTCAAGGCGCTGATCGAGGCCGCCGAGGCCGGCAAGTCCGTCACCGCGATGATCGAGCTGCGCGCCCGCTTCGACGAGGAGGCCAACATCCGCCTTGCCCGCCGCATGGAGGCCGCCGGCGTCCAGGTGGTGTTCGGCTTCATGGAGCTGAAGACCCACGCCAAGCTGTCCCTGGTGGTGCGGCGCGAGGGCGGCACGATGCGCAGCTATGCCCACTTCGGCACCGGCAACTACCACCCGATCACCGCCCGCATCTACACCGACCTCTCATTCTTCACCAGCGATCCCGATTTGTGCCGGGACAGCGCGCGGCTGTTCAACTACATGACCGGCTACGCCCAGCCCGAGCGCATGGACAGCCTGGCGTTCAGCCCGCTCACTACCCGCAGCACCCTGATGGCGCTGATCGATAAGGAGATCGCCTTCGCCGAAGCCGGCCAGCCCGCGACCATCTGGCTTAAGATGAACAGCCTGGTCGATGACCGGCTGATCGACCGGCTGTATGCGGCCTCGCAGGCCGGGGTGAAGGTGATGTGCGTCATCCGCGGCATCTGCTGCCTGCGCCCCGGCGTGCCCGGGCTGTCCAGCAACATCCGGGTGAAGAGCATCGTCGGACGCTTCCTGGAGCACGGCCGCATCTTCGCCTTCGGCAACGGCCACCGGATGCCCAGTCACCACGCCACGCTGTATATTAGCAGCGCCGACTGGATGGCGCGCAATATGGAGTGGCGCGTCGAGGCGCTGGTGCCGATCCACAACCGCACCGTTCACGCCCAGGTGCTGGACCAGATCATGGTGGTGAACCTGCGCGACACGCTGCAATCGTGGGAACTCGGTGCGGACGGTGCCTGGCGCCGGCTGGCCGCCGGGCCGCGGCCGGTGTCGGCGCACGACTACTTCATGACCAACCCGTCGCTGTCCGGCCGCGGCAGCGCGCTGAATGGCGGCGCGCTGGCGGCGCATCATCATCCCAAGCCCGACCGCCTCAGCCAGGATTAGCCGATGCCCGACAGCCTGCCGCCCGACGACGTGACGCCTGACATCGCCAAGCCCTGGCCGGCCAGCATCGCGCCGCGCTGCGCAATCGTCGATCTCGGCTCCAACTCCGTCCGCCTGGTGGTGTTCGAGGGCCGCGGCCGCAATCCCGTCGCCATCTTCAACGAGAAGGCCGTGCTGCGCCTGGGCCGTGGCCTGCAGCAGACCGGGCGGCTGAACGAGGCCGGGGTCGTCTTGGCGCTGCGCGTCATGACCCGCTACAACGCCATCGCCCGCGCCATGCACGCCGACCCGTTCGAGGTGCTGGCCACCGCCGCGGTGCGCGACGCCGCAAACGGGCCGGAGTTCGTCGCCAACCTGCAGGCCCGGATGCCCGGCGTGCCCATCCACGTGCTGACCGGCCACGAGGAGGCCGCGCTGTCCTGTGCCGGCGTGCTGTGCGGCATCCCAGGTGCTGACGGCATCGTGGCCGACATTGGCGGCGGCTCGCTGGAGCTGGTGCGGATCGCCGGGGGCGCGGTGCGGCACTCGGCCAGCCTGGGGCTGGGGGTGATCCGCCTGTCCGACCGGGCGGAGGGCGACCTGGACCGCGCCCGCCTGGTCGCTGACGCCGACCTGGCCGCGGTGGATTGGCTGCCCGAGGGGGCGGAGCGCGACCTGTACCTCGTCGGCGGCGCCTGGCGGGCCCTGGCGCGCATCCACATGATGCAGGTGAACTACCCGCTGTCCATCGTGCACCACTACACCATCGGGCGCGACGCCGCACGGGACCTGGCGGCGCTGCTGCTGTCCAGCCCGCGCCGGATGATCGACCGGCTGCCCGGCACGCCCCGCCGCCGTTTGGAGGACCTGCCGTTCGCCGCCGTCGTGCTGCGCCGCCTGCTGCGCCAGACCGGCGTCCGCCGCGTGGTGTTCAGCGCCAACGGCATCCGCGAGGGCTGGTTCATGCGGCAGGTGCCGCCCGAGGTGCGGACCGAGGACCCGGTCCTGGCCGTCGGGCGGGAGTTGGCGTCGCAGTATGGCCGCGATACCCGCCTGCCGCCCGTCCTGGTCGCCTGGACCGCCCCGCTGTTCCCGGACGAAACCCCCCATGCCGCCCGGCTGCGGGAGGCGGCGTGCTGGATGTCCGACCTTGGCAGCCACGAGCACCCGGACTACCGGGCCGAGCAGGCCTTCCTGCGCGTCCTGCGCCAGCCCGGCATCGCGCTGGCCCATCCGGACCGCGCCTTCCTCGCCCTGACCCTGGCGCTGCGTTACGAAGCGGAGATGGACGCTGCCTTCCTGACCCCGGCGCGCCTACTGCTGGACGGCGCCGCGGCGGCGCGGGCCGAGGTGCTGGGGACGGCGCTGCGCCTGGCCTACACGCTCTCGGCCGGCACGCCGGAGTTGCTGGCCGGCGCCAACCTGCGGGTCATGGCGGGCCGGATTTCGCTGCGCCTGGCGGAGGGCAGCGGGGTGTTCGCCGGGGACGCCATCCAGCGGCGGCTGGACCGGCTGGCGACGGCGATGGGACTGCAGGCGGAGCCGCTGGGATAGACCTGGCCTGCCGGTCCGCCCCGGGGAGTCGGGTGCAAGGCTGACAGCAAAGGCCCCTTGCAGCAACTCGGGATCGCACCCTGCCTGTCCCCGTCATTGCGAGGAGTGCGTGCGGCGCGGCAATCCAGACATCGAGGACCGCCCTGGCCGCCCCTGGGTTGCCACGCTGCAGGCGCGGCTCGCCATGACGGCAGGCGTCAGCCAGTCAGGCCTACGGGCGGCTGCTGTCACAACGGCTCATTGACCCGCGCGAATTGGCCGGGAACTGGAACCAGGTCCTCCAAGGCATCCGGGTCCAGCAAGGTGACCTCCTGCCCGTGCATCATGATCAGCCCGCGCGCGCGCAGGCGGGACAGGATGCGGTTCAGGTGGATCAGGTGCAGGCCCAGCAAATCCGCCAGCTCCTGCTGCGTCAGCTCCAGGCGGAAGGTGTTGTTGGACGTCATGTTGCGCGCGCGCAGCCGCTCGTGCAGCAGCAGCAGCAGCGCCGCGGTCCGCTCCTCGGCGTCGCACTGGCCGAGTTGGGCCATCCACCGCTCCGAGTCCGCCTTGTCGTCGGCCAGCGCGCGGACCAGCCGGCGGCGGAACCAGGGTTCGGTGTCAAACAGCCGCATCGTCGCCTCCGCATCCATGACGGCGTAGGTGACGATCGTGGCCGACCACACCAGGCAGTCCGATCCGTCGCAAAACAGGCTTTCGATGCCGAAGGTGTCGCCGGGCAGCAGCACCCCGATAATCTGGCGCCGGCCGTCGCTGAACGTCCGGCACCGGAACGCCCAGCCGGTTATCAACGTGCGCAGCCGTGGTCCCGTCTCATTTAAGCGAAGGAGCTGGCTGTTGCGCGGAACGCGCCGCTCGCCCGACCTCAGGGCCTGGATGGCCGCCTTGCGCGCTTGCTCGGTCGCCCGGTCGATCGTTGGACCAGCAGGGCTGTATTCATTCATCAATAGGACCTAACCTGGATGCTAAGGCCCTTCCAAGAACGTGAGCCGCAGGGCTGCACCGCTCAACAACAAACTACACGAACTTACATAAAAGTTACAATGGTTAATATTAACAGGAATCTTTTTTTCTGTTAAGAATGGCCTAACTAAAGCAATGATGGCAACCGGCGCTGGCAACTCCCCTGTATGGAGCAGAAGCGTTCCTTGCAGCCGATGCCGTTGCCCTTCGTGTCATCCAAGAGGCTGGATCAGCCGGCCAGAGGCAAGGCTCGATGGCGCGGCATACTGGCGGCTGGGAGCGTCACTAGACGCCCTTGAACCCAACCTCTGCGGTCCCGCTCCGTGCCGTCATTGCAAACCGGCTTCGGCGCGGCCCTCGAAAGGCCACGGACCGCGCTGCTCCCGCGGGATGGCCACGCCGACAGCGTTTCCTTGCAATGATGGCACGCCTTTATCGGTCAAGCTGACAAGGGTTCACCTAGGACCGGCGCCCGCGCACCCTGGGTCGTCGACGTCCCGGATCTGACCGCCGGGCCGGCAGCACGTCAGCCAATTCCGCCACGCCGCGTCAATCGACCTTGGTCAGCGTCCAGCGGTGCTCGCAAGTGCGGCTGGCGATGGTCACGCCCAACTGGCCGTCGCGCAGTTCGCCCTCCATCGTGCCGATGCCGTCGCTGGCCTGGATATGGCCGTCGCCGCCGACCTGCGCCGTCAGCTCCACACGGGACCGTGGCACATCGCCGCTGTAGGATAGTTTGACCTGGCCGTTGTACACCTCCAACACGCGCGGGCCGCTGCGGGGGCAGTAACGGCTTTCGGCGCGGATCAGCCGCACCGTGCCGCGGTATCGTCCGTCCGTGCCCGGCGGCGGCGGCGCCTGCGGCGCCAGCGCGATGGGCTGCGGCTGGCAGGCAGCCAGCCCTGTCAGCACCGCCAGCACCGCCACGCGACGCATGGGGATCAGCCGGTGATTTCCGTGCCGGCGAAGAAGAAGCCGATCTCCTGCGCCGCCGCCTCCGGGCTGTCGGAGCCGTGCACGCTGTTGGCCTCGATGCTCTCGGCGAACAGCTTGCGGATGGTGCCGAGGTCGGCGTTGGCCGGGTTGGTGGCACCCATGATCTTGCGGTTCTGCGCGATCGCGTCGTCGCCCTCCAGCACCTGCACCACCACGGGACCGCTGGTCATGAAGGCGACCAGGTCCTTGAAAAACCCACGCTCGCGATGCACGCCGTAGAACGCCTCGGCCTGCGGCTGCGACAGTTGCAGGCGCTTTTGGGCGACGATGCGCAGGCCGGCATCCTCGAACACGGCATTGATCTTGCCGGTGAGGTTGCGCCGGGTGGCGTCGGGCTTGAGGATGCTCAGCGTGCGCTCGGTGGCCATGGTTTGATCCTGTTTACGGGTGCCGGGCGTGTAGGCCAACGGCCCCGCCGCGGCAACCCTTCCCCGTGTGCGCCAACTTACCCTGCCCGCACGCTGCCCCGGGCGCTGCTGTCGTTGCGAGGAGTGATTGAGACCCGGCGATCCAGGGCGGCCAGGACCGCGCCGGTGACCCCTGGGTTGCCACGCCGCGAACGCGGCTTGCAACGACCCGTCCCATACACCGCCTCGAAGCACCGCGTATCCGGCCTGAGTTAGCGTGCATGACTCTTCCACCCCAGCCCGGCGCCGCTTACATCCCCTGCATGAGCCTGCTGACCCTGGACCACGTCACCCTGCGCATGTCCGGCCGCACCCTGCTTGATGGGGCGGAGCTGCGTGTCGATGCCGGCCGCCGCATCGGCCTGGTGGGGCGCAACGGCGCGGGCAAGAGCACGCTGCTGAAGGCCATCGCCGGAGAGCTGGCGGTCGATGGCGGCGAAATCCGCCTGAACAGCCGCGCCCGCCTGGCGCAGGTGCGGCAGGAGGCGCCGAGCGGCGGGGCCAGCCTGCTCGACACCGTGCTGGCCGCCGACCAGGAACGCCTGGACCTGCTGGCCGAGGCCGAAGTCGCCGAACCCATGCGCCTGGCCGAGGTGCACGAGCGTCTGCGGGCGCTCGACGCCGACGCCGCCCCGGCCCGCGCGGCCACCATCCTGGCCGGGCTGGGCTTTGATGCGGCGGCGCAGGCGCGGCCGGTGGACAGCTACTCCGGCGGCTGGCGGATGCGTGTCGCCTTGGCCGCCGCGCTGTTCGCTGCCCCTGATCTGCTGCTGCTCGACGAGCCGACCAACCATCTCGATCTCGAGGCGACGCTTTGGCTGGAGGGTTGGCTGGCCCGCTTCCCCGGCGCCTGCCTGATCGTGAGCCACGACCGCGGCCTGCTGGATCGCTCCGTGCAGGCCATTGCCCACCTGGACCAGCGCAAGCTCAGCCTGACCCCCGGCGGCTACGACGAGTTCGTCCGCATCCGCACCGAGCACGCCATGCAGCAGGGCCGCGCCGCCGAGCGCATCGCCGCCCAGCGCGCCCACATGCAGAAGTTCGTGGACCGCTTCCGCGCCCAGGCCACCAAGGCCCGGCAGGCGCAGGCCCGCATCAAGGCGTTGGAGAAGCTGCCGGTGCTGGACACCGTGGTGGAGGCCGCGCCGACCCGCTTCGACTTCCCCGAGCCGGCGCGGCTGAGCCCGCCGATCCTGACGCTGGAGCGGGTGGCGGCCGGTTACGGCACGACGTGTGTGCTGTCAGGCCTGTCGCTGAGCGTCGATATGGACGACCGCATCGCGTTGCTCGGTGCGAACGGCAACGGCAAGAGCACCCTGGCAAAACTGATCGCGGGGCGGCTGGAGCCGCTATCGGGGGAAATCCGCCGCAGCCCCAAGCTGCGCGTCGGCTACTTCGCGCAGCACCAGACGGACGAGCTGGTGATGGGCGAGACCCCCGTGGACCACATGGCTCGCGCCCTGCCCCGCGCGTTGCCGCCGCAGGTGCGCAGCCAGTTGGCCCGGTTCGGCCTGGACGCCGACCGCGCCGACACCCCCGTCGGCAGCCTGTCCGGCGGCGAGAAGGCCCGGCTGCTGCTGGCGCTGGCCACCCGCGACGCCCCGCAACTGTTAATTCTAGATGAACCGACCAACCACCTGGACATTGACGCGCGGGAGGCGCTGGTGCGGGCGCTGGCGGACTTCCAGGGTGCGGTGCTGCTGATCACGCACGACCCGCACTTGGTGGAGCTGGTGGCGGACCGCCTGTGGCTGGTCGGCGACGGCACGGTGCGCCCGTATGAGGGCGACATGGACGACTACCGCGCCTTGCTGGTCGAGCGCGCCCGCCCGGCGGCGAAGGCCGACGCCGCCCCGAACCGCCGGGACGAGCGGCGGGACCGGGCCGAGACCCGGGTGCAGTTGGCCCCGCTGCGCCGCCAGGCCCGTGACGCCGAGGCATGCATCGCCAAGCTGGAAGCCGAGCGGGCACGGCTGCTGACGCGGCTGGCTGACCCGGCGCTGTACGCGCCGGGCCGGGCGGCGGACGTGACGGAGGCGAACCAGCGCCTGGCCGCCATCGCACGCGAGGCCGATGCGGCGGAGACGGCGTGGATGGCGGCCGAGGAGGCGTTGGAGGCGGCGGGCTAGGTGGAAGCCTTGCTCAGCCTCCGATCCTGAATGTGTGCGGGTCAGGCCCGTTCGGCGTCAACATCCGCAGCGCCGAGCCACCCGGAAACCGCACCTGCACGTCGTGCGCACGTCCTGATAGGAAAGCCGCGGGGATCGGCACGTCGAACCCGGCGCGACCGGTCGGGAAGCCCGCGCGCAGCAGGTCCGGCCGGTCCATTGTGCAGGCCGCCGTGCCCGCCAGGGCACCGTCAATCAGGATGTCCAAAACCATCGTGCCGGCGCCAGGTCCGATCGCCCACCCCTGCACGCGGGTGCCAACACGGTCCACGCTGCCATGCCAGGCATGCGACTCCGGCGGCTTGGCGGCCAGGCCGTCCGCCGATCCAACTGCCGCCAGCAAGCCGCGGATCTCCGCCCGGACCCCAGCTTCATCGAGGTCGAAGTTGCCGTAGGTCGGCTCGGCAAACGGGATCAGCATGGCGGTGCCGGGGGTGTCCCGCACCAGCGCGGCGGGCAGGAAGGCCACTGGCGACGGCGTTTCCATGTAACGGGCCTCGTCATAGATGCGCAGGTCGCCCTTGCGCTCCAGGTTCCAATGATTGGTGACGATCAAGCCGGGCCGGTTTGCCACCCAGCGGTACTTGGCCAGCCCGGCCCCCCACAGCGCCACGAAGCCATGGCAAGCGGCGGACCACCGCAGGCTGTCCGCCAGCGGCCGTCCAAGCGTATCCAGGATGCGGATGTCTTGCCCGGCAAACCGCACCCGCATGGCCGCAGCTAGGTCCCGCTCGATGTCGAGCGGCGCACGGGCGGCTTCCCCCTCGCGGTAGCTGGTGATCACGCCGGCGCCGGGTGCGCGGGCGTTGTGGCCGTCCAGCACGACGGTGCCGCCGGGACGGGCGCGCATGACCTCCTCGATCACCCAGGCGCAGAAGGCGGCCAGGTCATTGACCGTCCGGTTCTCGACCCGCAAGCCTAGCAGAACCACCAGCGGCGCCGCGGCGTCCGGCGCTGGCGGCAGCGCGGCCAACCCGGCGACCCGGCGACGCAGCCCGGCGCTGATCCAATCCCGCGTGATCCGCACCAGGCACAGCCCCTCCCGGTAGGCATACCGGATCACCGCCGGGTGGTCCGGAAGCCCGCGCACGACGCGGCCCAGCAGCTCCGGGAACAGCGCGTCGAGCGGGCCATAGAACTCGATCCCGCTCCCTGATCCATCGCCAGGGACGATCCAACAGGGCAGCCGGTCGGCGGGCAGGTCGCGCAGCAGCACGTCGATGGCGCTCAGCTCGTTCCAGAGCTGGTGACCGATATGGGCGCTGGCGCCGCAGCGCAGGAAGGCCGTCACCCGGCCGGGCTGGTGGCGCCCTTGCAGGTCGTCTGCATGCGTCAGCAGATGCAGCAGCAGGTCCGCGGCCAGGGTGCGGAAGTGGACAGCCAGCATCCTTGCCTGGTCGTGCCCCAGCGTGAATACCT
>CAXTFY010000235.1:0-5196 GCA_964243265.1 uncultured Acetobacteraceae bacterium
GCCCTGATGGTCGCCGGGCACGGCCGGCTCGTGCAGGACCAGCGATGCGCCACGCCCGGGCCGGGGGACGTCGTCATCTACGATTCCGGACGCCCGTTCACCTGGGCATTCGACCACGACAGCAGGATGCTGATCGGGCAATTGCCCCGGCGGTTGCTGTCGTCGCGCATCCCGGCGTCGGATCGGATCGCGGCCCGGACGCTGCGGCGCGGCGAACCCTGTACGTCCCTTGTCGCCAGCGTGCTGAACGAGACGACCAGGCTGGCCTCTGCACCGTGCGGCGGGCTGCATCGCTTGGGCGCGTCGCTTGCGGACACGCTCGCGGCGGCGCTCGAGTTCGGTTTGACCCAGGGCCACGGTTTGACGCAAGGCACGCACGGCCTCGGCCACCAGGACCTGCTCGGCCGCGCCAAGGCCATCCTGCTCCGCCACCTCGAGGACCCCGATTTCGAATTCTCGCGGCTGGTCAACGAACTCGGCGTGTCCAGCCGTACGCTGTGCCGCGTTTTCGCTGCCGACGGCATAACGGCCATGCGATGGTTGTGGCGGCAGCGGCTCGAACATGCCCGCCGGCTGCTGGACGAGCGCAGGGTCAGCACTGTCAGCCAAGCCGCGATGCGGTCCGGCTTCAACGACCTGTCGCACTTCGCGCGGGCCTTCAAGAGCCGGTATGGGGAGATGCCGAGGTCGATCTTGCGCGAACATGCTCAGTAGCGGGCGCATGCTGTCCGCCAGGCTACTCCGGGCCAGTCTGTTACGCACGGTTCTGGCACGCACGGTCAAGTGTTTTGGCGAGGGAAGCCGAGACAAGCGAGGGCCGAAGCTACCAACATCACGTTAGCTTCTGGGAGAGACCGCCACGTGCATTACGAGTCCATCGCCCGCCTTTCCGCTGGGATCAGGAGCAAGTCGGTCTCGCCGGTCGAGCTGACACGGCACATGCTGGTCCGGATCGCGGCCCGGGACGGGACCAGCGGAGCCTATGCGACGCTGACGGCCGAGCGTGCGACGGCGCGGGCAGCAGCAGCCGAGCAGGAGATCGAGAAAGGCCTGTGGCGCGGCCCCTTGCACGGGATCCCGATCGGCCTGAAGGACATCATCTATACCGACTTCGCCGAGACCGCAGCCGGCACGGCGATCCATCGCGGCTTCAAGCCGCCGTTCAGCGCGACGGTCACCGAACGCCTCGAGGCCGCCGGCGCGATCACGCTGGGCAAGCTGAAGACCACCGAGCAGGCCTTCGCCGACCACCATCCTTCGATCTCGGCGCCGGTCAACCCGTGGGGGGCGGCGTATTGGGTCGGTTCGTCGTCGTCCGGCTCGGGGGTGGCGACGGCGGCCGGGCTGGCGTTCGGCACGCTTGGGTCGGATACCGGCGGCTCGATCCGGCTGCCGTCGGCGGCGAACGGGATCACCGGCTTGAAGCCGACGTGGGGCCGGGTCAGCCGGTACGGCGTGTTTCCGTTGGCCGACACGCTCGACCATGTGGGGCCGATGACCCGGTCGGCCGTGGATGCGGCGATCATGCTGGAGGCGATCGCCGGGGCGGACCCGAACGACCCGACGGCGTTGCACGACCCGGTGCCGGCGTATGCGTCGCTGTGCGAGGCCGGCATCCGCGGCCTCAGGATCGGGCTGCCGCGCGGTTTCGTCATGTCCGGGCTTGACGACCAGGTGGCGGCGGCGTGGGAGGCGACGGCGCGGTCGCTTGATCGGCTCGGGGCCGTGCTGCACCCGATGGAGTTCCCGGCCTGGCGCGAGGCGGTCGGGCATTGGGGCCTGCTGTGCGCCGCCGAGACCGCCTGGGCGCACCGCGACACCCATCCGTCGCGCAAGGCGGAGTATGGCCCGGTGCTGTCGAACTTCATCGAGATGGGGCAGGCGGCGACCGCGCCGCAGCTTGCCGAGGCCAACATCGCCCGCGTGACGTTCGGGTCGCGCATGGCGGCGGCGTTCGGCGGCGTGGACCTGATCCTGATGCCGACGCTGCCGTCCCGGGTGCCGACCACGGCGGAGTGGCTGGACCGCGCAGAGGGCGACTTCTCGGAATACCTGCGCTTCACCATTCCGGCCGACCTGACCGGCGGCCCGACGATCACCTTTCCCGCGTCGTTCGACTCCTCCGGCATGCCGATCACGATGCAGCTTTATGGCCCCCACCTTTCGGAGCCATTGCTCCTCCAAACGGGCGCGGCGTTCCAGCGTGCGACCGACTGGCACCTGCACCATCCGCAGGATTGAACGTCCGCAGGATTGAACACCCAACGTTTCCACCCTGTTCCGAGGCGCCTCCGACATGACCGCTCCCGACTGGCTCGATACCTCCATCATGGCAAGGCGCGGCGTGGCGGCCGGCAAGCAAGGCCTTGAGCACCGGATCACCGACGCCGAACAGGGCGAGCACCATTTCGTCTATGGTCCCTACGCCAAGCCGATCCTGACCATCGATCCCGGCGACGTGCTGATCGTTGACACCGAGGACGCCTTCAGCGGCAAGATCACGTCCGAGCAGGACAAGCCGAGCGAGAAGCTCAACCATCCTTTCCTCAACCCGCAGAGCGGGCCATTCAGCGTGCGGGGCGCCGAGAAGGGCGACTGCCTGGCCGTGCACATCCAGTCGGTCGAAACGCGCGGTGAATACGGGACGACGGCGCTGATCCCGGAATTCGGCGGCCTGGTCGGAACGGCTGCCACGGCGATGCTCAACCCGCCGCTCCCCGAAAAGGTGAAGCGGATGCGCATCGACGGCGCGGGGGTGCATTTCAGCGACAAGATCGTGCTGCCCTATGAACCGTTCATCGGCACCATCGGGGTGTCGCCGCAGATCGAGGCGATCTCCTCCCTGGTGCCGGACTATTACGGCGGGAACATGGACTTGCCGGACGTGGCGCCGGGGGCGGTGATCTACCTGCCGGTGCACGTTCCCGGCGCGTCGCTGTTCGTCGGCGACTGCCACGCGACGCAGGGGGACGGCGAGCTGACCGGCGTCGCGGTCGAGCAGCGGGCGACCGTCCGCCTGAGGGTGGACGTGATCAAGGGATGGAGCCTGGCCTGGCCGCGGCTGGAGACGACCGACGCCATCATGACGATCGGCAGCGCACGCCCGCTGGAAGACGCGGCGCGCATCGCCTACCGCGAGCTGTGCCGCTGGATGGCGTCCGAATACGGCTTCGACGAACTCGACGCCTACATGCTGCTCAGCCAAGCCGGGCGTATCCGCCTCGGCAACATGGTCGATCCCAAGTACACGATGGGTGCTTCCATCCTGAAAAAGTATCTCGCCGCCTAATTCCGGGTGCGGTGTTGTGGACGTGTGAGCCATAAGGAGGATCGAATGGGTTTGAAATCGGTATTGCTGGGCGGCGCGGCGGCGCTGGCCTTGAGCCTCCAAGGCGCCCCGGCCAAGGCCGCCGACCCCATCAAGGTCGGGCTGATCGAGGACATCTCGGGCGACCTCGCAGCGGTCGGCCTGCCCAAGCTGCACGGCTCGATGCTGGCCATGGAAGAGATCAACAAGGCGGGCGGGATCATGGGCCGCCCGGTCGCGCTCACCCACCTCGATCCGCAGGGCGACAACGCCCGCTACCAGGAGTTCGCGCGCCGCCTGCTGGAGCGGGACCATGTTGACGTGCTGATCGGCGGCATCACCTCGGCGTCGCGTGAGGCGATCCGCCCGATCGTCGATAAGGGGAGCACGCCCTACTTCTATACCAACCAGTATGAAGGCGGCGTGTGCGACGCCAACGAGTTCTCGACCGGCGCCATCCCCGAGCAGCAGTTCTCGACGCTGATTCCCTACATGGTCAAGACGTTCGGCCCGAAGTCCTACGTGATAGCGGCCGACTACAATTTCGGCCAGCTTTCCGCCGAATGGAACCGCGCGATCCTCAAGCAGTCCGACGTCAACGGCTCCGTGGTCGGCGAGGAGTTCATCCCGCTCGGCGTCAGCCAGTTCGCCCAGACCATCCAGAACATCCAGAAGGCCAAGCCCGATTGGCTGCTGACGATCAACGTCGGCGACGCGCAGGACAGCTTCTTCGAGCAAGCCTCGGCCGCGAAGCTCAACCTGCCCATGGGGTCGTCGATCAAGATCATGCTCGGCTTCGAGCACAAGCGGTTCAAGCCGCCGGCGCTCAACAACATGCACGCGGCGGCGAACTGGTTCGAGGAGCTGAACACGCCGGCTGCCGAAGATTTCAAGAAGCGCTGGCACGCCAAGTATCCGGACGAGCCGTATATCAATGACATGGGATACAACGCCTACGTCACCCTGTACCTTTACAAGGCGATGGTCGAAAAGGCCGAGTCGACCAAGCTTGAGGACCTGCGCCGCGCGGTGGCTGACGGCAACCTTTGCGTGGACGCTCCCGAAGGCCGCATCTGCATGGACCCCAAAAGCCAGCACATGAGCCATCACATGTACCTGCTGTCGGTGGATGCCAAGCACGACGTGCACATCGACAAGGACTTCGGCGTCATCCAGCCATACTGGCTCGCCCAGATCGGCTGCGACCTGACGAAGGACAATCCGCAGGAGCAGTACAGCCCGAACAACCTGCCGCAGAAGTAGCGGCCCGGCCCCGGCCCGGACCAGGAGAGGACATCGGCAATGCTGGGCGACCTGTTCTCCTACCTGTATCAGTTTGCCGACGTCTTCGCCTTCTTGATCCTGTCGTCTGCCGGGCTTGCCATCGTGTTCGGCATGATGGGCGTGATCAACATGGCCCATGGCGAGTTCATCATGTGCGGGGCTTACGTCACCGTGGGCATGAGCCGGCTTGGGCTGCCCTTGGTGCTGGCGCAGCTTTGCGGCGCCGTGGTCGCCGGGCTGATCGGCGTGGTGGTCGAAGCGGTCATTGTCCGGCGCTTCTACCAGCGTCCGGCCGATACCTTGCTGGCCACCTGGGGGTTGAGCCTGGTCGCGACGCAGGGGACGGTGCTGCTGCTCGGATCGAGCCTGGCCGGGATCGGCACGCCGGTGGGCAGCTTCAACGTGGGGGAGTATTCCTTCTCGACGTACCGGATGGAGCTGTTCGGCGCATCGCTGGCGGTGCTGGCGTTCGTCTATATCGTGTTCATGCGCACCCAGTTCGGGATGCTGGCCCGTGCGACGATGCAGCATGCGCCGATGGCGCGGGCGCTCGGGGTGCGGATCAACTGGGTGTATGCGCTCAGCTTCGGCCTGGGCACCGGGCT
>CAXTFY010000235.1:5296-8630 GCA_964243265.1 uncultured Acetobacteraceae bacterium
TCGGGGTGCGGATCAACTGGGTGTATGCGCTCAGCTTCGGCCTGGGCACCGGGCTTGCCGGGCTGTGCGGCGGGCTTTATGCGCCGACGATGAGCCTGATCCCGACCATGGGGTCCACCTTTGTGGTCGAGAGCTTCGTCACGGTGGTGATCGGCGGCGCCAACCTGCTGCTTGGCACCGCGCCTGCCGGCGTCCTGCTTGCCATCATCCGCACCGGCCTGAATGCCTGGCATGGTCAGATCGTCGGCCAAATTGGGATGCTGCTCGCCGTCATCCTGGTGATCCGCGTCCTGCCCGATGGGATCACGGGCTGGGTCAACCGACGCCTGCGCTGAACCGAGGAACCCGTATGCTCAAGCTGCTCAATGGTCCGCAGACGCTGGGGACGGGGCCGCGGTTCTGGGGCGGCTTCGGCGTCGTCCTTGCGCTGGCGCTGGCCTATCCGCTGGTGGCCGATCCCTACGATGTCGGCAACTTCGCCTACTTCCTGATTTGGATCTTCATGGCGCTCGGGCTGTGCCTGATGTGGGGCTATGGCGGGGTGATGTCGTTCGGGCAGACCTTCTTCTTCGGCATCTCGGGCTACGCCTATGGCGTCATTGCCATCAACCTCGGCGGGCGGGGCTTCACGACGTTCGAGGCGCTTGCGCTCTCGGTGCTGCTGGCTGCCGCGGCGGCGGCCGTGCTCGGCTACTTCATGATCTGGGGCCGGGTCGGCGGCGTGTTCTTCGGGATCGTCACCTTGGCTGCGGCGCTGGTGCTGGCGTTCTTCCTCGGTCAGACGGCGGGGCCGGAGTGGAGGATCGGCCGCGCCCGCCTCAACGGGTTCAACGGCATGAAGGGGATGAAGGCGCTCAACATGCCATGGGGCGGCCATACGATTGTCTTCGATGGGGTGGCGCTGTACTTCCTGCTGATCGGGATGTTGCTTGTTGTTTACCTCGGGCTGCGCATGTTGGTGAACTCGCGGTTCGGCAACGTGGTCGTGGCGATCCGCGAGGATGAGCAGCGCGCCGAGCTGCTCGGCTACGACGTTCGCAAGTATCGCTTGGCGATCTTCTGCATCGGCAGCGCGCTGGCCGGGTTGAGCGGGGCGCTTTATACCGCCTGGGGCCAGTTCATCACGCCGTCGAGCATCGGCCTGCCCTTTGCCGCGATGCCAATCGTTTGGGTGTCGTTCTCCGGGCGCCAAGAGCTGACGGCGACGCTGGTTGGTACTTTCGTGTTCCTGTTCGCCTATCAGTTGCTCACCGTTTACAGCCAGCAGGCCGCGCTCGTGCTGACCGGGCTGCTGCTCCTGCTGACGGTGATGTATGTGCCGGAGGGCTTCGTGGTCGGCCTGGTCAGGCTGGCGAGCTGGCCGGGCCGGCGGCGGCAGGCCGCGGTGCTCGCAACGCCGGCCGGGGAGTGAGGGGTGGCACCGCTGCTTTCCGCCGAGGGCGCGTCCAAGTCCTTTGGGGGGCTGGCCGCGGTGTCGGGGGTGTCGCTCGATGTCGCGCAGGGTGACATCCACTGCTTGATCGGTCCGAACGGCGCCGGCAAGAGCACGCTGTTCCGGCTGATTGTCGGGAGCTATCCGCCCACCGCCGGGCGCATCCGGTTTGACGGCGCCGATGTTACGGCCGAGCGGCCTTATCAGCGCGTCAAGCGTGGCATGAGCATCAAGATGCAGACGCCGTCGGTGTTCAAGGAGCTGCCGGTCCGGCAGAACGTGCATATCGCGCTGCAGCACCACGTGGCCCGGCATCGGCTGCGTGAGGAGGAGGACCGGCTGCTCGCGCTGCTGAACCTCGGCGCCGATGCGGGCAAGCTGGCCGGGCAGCTTGCTCATGGGCAGCAGCAATGGCTGGAGATCGGCATGGCGCTGGCGCTGAAGCCGAAGCTGCTGCTGCTCGATGAGCCGACGGCGGGCATGTCGCCGGAGGAGACGTTCCAGACCGGCGAGCTGATCCTGCGCCTTAATGGCGAGGGCATGACGATGCTGGTGGTGGAGCACGACATGGCGTTCGTGCGCCAGATCGCCAAGATGGTCACGGTGCTGCACTTTGGCCGGGTGTTCGCGCGGGGGCCGGTCGAGACGATCATTGCCGATCCGAACGTTGCCGAGATCTATCTGGGGCGCACCCATGAGCGGTGATCCGGTGCTCGACGTTGTTGGGCTGTGGGCGCGGTATGGCGAGACGCCGATCCTGCAGGGGGTGGACCTTCGCGTGGGCAAGGGTGAGATCGTGAGCCTGATCGGGCGGAACGGGGTGGGCAAGACCACGACGATGCGCTGCCTGATCGGGTTGCTGGCGGCGGCGGCGGGGTCGGTCCGGTTGCTGGGGCAGGATGTCACCTTGTTCCCGGCCGAGCGGCGGGCGCGGCTTGGCATGGGGTATATTCCGCAGGGACGCCATGTGTTCCCGCGCATGACGGTGGATGAGAACCTGGCGGTCGGGCGGCTGATCGGCGGACGGCAGGGGACCAAGCTGCCGGAACTGGTGTTCGAGTCGTTTCCGCGCCTGAAAGAGCGGCGGCGGCAGGTCGCGGGCACGCTGTCGGGGGGCGAGCAGCAGCAACTGGCGATCGGGCGGGCGCTGATCGGCAATCCGTCGCTGATGCTGCTCGACGAGCCTTCGGAGGGTATCCAGCCGTCGATCGTGCAGTTGATCTGCGAGGCGTTGCGGTCGTTCTGCCGTGACCTTGGGACGACGATCCTGTTCGTCGAGCAGAACCTGGATACGATCCTGTCGCTTAGCGACCGGGCCTACGTGATGGAGAAGGGGCGGGTCGTTGCGACCATTCCGCCGGGGCAGGTGACGGCCGAGGCAGTCCGCCGGCACCTGATGCTGTGACGCTGCAGGGCCACCCGGGGGGCGCCGGGTTGATGGCGGCGGGGCCGAGGGGTTGCGGATGATGGGGGTGCCGGGGTGCGGCGGCGATGGCGAACCATCTCGCGCTGAATAGGATTGTCTTGGGCCGCATCGCGAGCGAGGGCTTGGGCTGGTGGGCCGGATTGGGGGGCTGATCAGGAGTCGGCTGGCGGGGGCCATCGGGTGCGGAGGCCGGGGTGGCGCAGGATGGTGGCGATGGCTTCGGCCGGGTCGTCTGGCGGGCCGTTGCTCGCGGGGGGGCGGGGGATGGGGCGGAGGTTGATCGGGGGTGGCTCGGGCCGGTCGGGATCGAGGGGATGTTGGGGAGCGGTGCGGGTTGGGGCTGGCGCGGCGTTGGACTGGGGAGTGCTGGGCTGGGGAGCGCTGGGCTGGAGGGTGCCAGGTTGGGGGGTGGCGGCGCGGGCGCCGAGGAGCTGCTCTCGAACGCCGACCTCGCACTGTACAAGGCCAAGGCGGAC
>CAXTFY010000236.1:0-8598 GCA_964243265.1 uncultured Acetobacteraceae bacterium
TCGACACCCGCTACAACGTGTCGTTCTACCAGGCCGCCGGGCAGCAGACCGGGTTCACGAAGGCGACAAAAGAGCAGTGGGAGGTGTCGCTCGGTACCGACTCGCAACTGTCAAGCCAGTTCTCCCTGCCGCAGAACGGCGTAGATGTCGGGCAATGTCAGCAATAGGTGCTGACGTTCACCGCCTATGCCACCTCCGAGGTGCTTAGCTTTCTTGCCCAGGGAACGCCTACCGGAGCGCCGCCGATCTCCTTCCTCGATGGCGTGTCGATGACTGCGGTTCCTGAGCCTGCCAGCATGGCCCTGCTCGGCGTCGGCCTTATCGGCTTTGGCATAGTGCGCCGGCATCGCAGCCAGGCTAGTTCCGCCGCCTAGTCACTCGCCGCCTAGCGCAGCCGGGCAGGTCGCACTGCCCGGTTGCGACACCTTGCGGTCCCCTCGATCCCGGTCAGACCCAAGCCCGCGCCATACAGCGCGCCCGACATTGACATCGACTGAACCGACCCGTCCATTGGCGCACCTTGAAAACCAAGCGCATTCCTCAAGTGCCGACGCTGGCGCTGATCCCGGTCTTGCTGGCGGTATTGGCCTCTTGCACCGCACCCGCCGGCCTAGATGCCGACGGCCGTTGGTTCGGCGCCCTGACCCCGGCGCCGGCCAAGCCAGGCTGCATTGCAAGTCGTGCCAGCCTGGTGTTGCGCCGGACCATCGTGCTGTTCAATCCCGATGAGAGCACCTGGACATTGGAGGGCCAAGCCGCACCGGACGGATCGCTATCAGCCGAACGAGATGGCGTGGGCGTCAACAAACAGCCGTTTAAAACCGTATTCAGTGGCCATGTGACCCCGTCTGAGGTCACTGGCACCTATACTACGCCCCGATGCACCTTCACGGCGGCGCTGCAGCCGCCTTGACGGACGGCGCTACTACTTCGGCACCACCGCAGTGCTCCCGCCCGCGCTGCCCGGCGGCGGGATCACCGGCATCGTCCCGGAAACCGGGGGGGGAATAACTGGCATCGCCCCAGCAGCCGGGGGCGGGATCACCGGCATGACCCCGCTCGCCGTCGGCGCACCCGGCACTGGAGACGCCTGCACGGACGGATTGGGCGACTGCGCCGGGGCAGTGCCAGCCGGCGGCACCGAGGTCTGCGCACGGACCGGGTTGGACGCCATCGCCGCCAGCATCATCGCCAACGCCAGCAACGCCCAAACCCACCAAGGCTGCGGCTCCGGCCGGCGGCGGCGCAGTGCGATGGCGACTGCCCGAGCCCGGTTGCTTCCCTGCGCCATCCCTCGTCCCCTTGCATCAAGCTGCCACAGATATGGGGGGAAACGTTCTAAGGTGTGAAGCGGACCCGCCAGCACACGCCTTCGTGTCCATCGGTCCAGCAGTGGCCGCGGCCGTAGCAACGTCCCCCCTTGCTTCGCGGGCGCCGTCAGCTTCCCTGGTGCAGGTTGCGCACCCGGTGCAGCCTGCGCCGCCGGGCCGGCGTGCGGTCCCGCACCGGCGGCGGCTCCGGGACGACGAAGGCGGCCTTAAGGCGGTTCACCGCGAAATCCTCGGCCGATGCCGCCTCCGGCACCTTTTCGCCCAGGCCGAAGAAGTCACTGGTGGTGCCGGGGAACAGCCGCACGTCGGTCGGCACGCCCGCGGCGCTCAGGTGGGCGGCGACCATCTCACCGCCGGAGCGCGTCGGGTCGATCTCCGCCAGTACCACCGTCGTCGGCGGCATCCCCGCGAGGTCCGTGCGGTCCTGCAAGTCGATCCGCGGGTCCAGCAACTGCCGGTCATCGGTCGTGTAGCGCTGCTGCGCCCAGCCCACCGTGCGGCGGGTCAACGGTAGGCTGCGGCCGCTCTCCGCCATGCTCGGCCCGGACAGCGCCGTGCCAGCTAGGGGTGTGATCAGCAGCAGGTGGTTGGGCGCCGGCAGCCGGCGGTCCCGGGCCAGCAGGGCGGTCGAAAGCGCCAGGTTGGCGCCCGGCCCTTCCCCGGCCAGCACGACGCGCGCCGGGTCCGCGCCCCACTCCTTCGCATGGGCGCGCGCCCATGCGTAGGCGGCGAACGCATCGTCGTGGATGGCGGGAAACGTCGCCTCCGGCGCGTGGCGCGGGCCGAGCGATACCACGACCCATCCGGTGCGCTGGGCCAGTTGCCGGGCCGTTTCGTCGTACTGGTTGGTGCCGCCGGTGACCCAGGTGCCGCCGGGGAAGTAGATGATCAGCGGCGTGTTCTTCGGCGTGGTTGGCTGATACAGCAGGGCGGGCAGCGGGCCGTCGGCGCCCACTGCCGTCACCGGGCGGACGACCGGCACGTCCGGGCTGTCGGCGGGATTGCCGTTCACGTTGGGGATGGCGTGCATGGCGTCGATCAGGCTCGGCACCTCCCGCGCGCGGTCGATGGCCACCGTGCTGGGATCGACGGCGCGCATGTTCAGCCGTTCCTGCAGCACCGCGGTCATGGCGGGGCTGGGCTGGTAGGGGGTGTAACCCTGCGGCGGGCCAGAATAGCCGCACGCGGCCAGGCAGCCGGCCAGCAGCAGGAGGGGCCCAGCGGCAGGAGGGGCATGGCGTAGGTGGCGCATGGTGCGGGGGACTCTGAAATGGGACCGCATCAACCTGCCCTGACCCGGCGGATCGGACAAGGCTGGCCTTCTCCCGGAGCAACCGCCTTGATCGCAACGACGGCGATGACTTCCTCTTTCCGCGCGCAGTGTGATCGCATCTGCCGTAGGGACGATGCCTGCTGCCTTTCCCTCCGGGTGAGCGAAGCAAGACCCCCCTTGTGTCTCACCCTGGCCCACTCCCGAAGCGGGAGAGGCAGCGCCTGCTTCCTTTGGGCGATGACCCTGGCGCTGGGCTGAGGCTACTTGGAAGAGTGGCGCCGCCCGCCTAGTCTGCCCGCCATGCAATACATTTCCACACGCGGGCAGGCCCCCGTGCTCGACTTTGCCGGCGTGCTGCTGGCCGGGCTGGCGGAGGACGGCGGGCTATATGTGCCCGACGCCTGGCCGCATTTGTCCCATGCCGACCTGCGCGACCTGCGCGGCCTGCCGTATCACGAGGTCGCCGCCCGGGTGCTGCGCCTGTTCGTCGGCGACGCGATCCCGTCCGACGTGCTGCATGGCATGACCCGGGACGCCTACGCCGGGTTCCGCCATCCAGCCGTGGTGCCACTGGTGCAGTTGGACGCCGACCTGTGGACGCAGGAGCTGTTCCACGGACCCACCCTGGCGTTCAAGGACCTGGCGATGCAGGTCATCGGCCGCATGTTCGACTATGTGCTGGCGCGCGAGGGCCGCCGTGTCACCATCGTCGGCGCAACCTCCGGCGACACCGGGTCGGCCGCCATCGAGGCCTGCCGCGACCGCCGGGCCGTGGACGTGGTGATCCTGCACCCGCAGGGCCGCACCAGCGAGGTGCAGCGCCGGCAGATGACCACCGTGCACGCCCCCAACATCGCCAACATCGCCGTGGACGGCACCTTCGACGACTGCCAGGACCTGGTGAAGGCGATGTTCGCCGACGCCCCGTTCCGCAGGGACCTCCGCTTGTCGGCCGTCAACAGCATCAACTGGGCGCGCATCGCCGCGCAGGTGCCGTACTACGTGTTCGCCGCCCTGGCCCTCGGCGCGCCGGAGCGGGAGGTGGCGTTCAGCGTCCCCACCGGCAATTTCGGCAACGTGCTCGCCGCCTGGGCGGCCCGGCGCATGGGGGTGCCCATCGCCCGCCTGATCGTCGCCAGCAACCGCAACGACATCCTGGCCCGCTTCCTCGACGCCAACGACATGAGCATCCAGGGCGTCGAACCCAGCCTGTCGCCCAGCATGGACATCCAGGTCAGCAGCAACTTCGAGCGCCTGCTGTTCGAGCTGCTGGACCGCGACCCCGCCGCCACCGCCGCGACGATGCAGGGCTTCCGCGGCACCGGCCGCATGCAGGTGCCCGGCGCCGCCTGGACCCGCGCCCGCACCGTGATGCACGGTTTCCGCCTGGACGACGCCGGGACCGAGGCCGAAATCCGCCGCCTGCACGCCCAGGGCTACCTCGCCGACCCGCACACCGCCATCGGCATCGCCGCCGCCCGCGCGCTGCCGTGCCGGCACGTGCCCGTCATCGCCGCCGCCACCGCGCACCCGGCCAAGTTCCCCGACGCCATGCAGCGCGCCACCGGCCTGCGCCCTCCGCTGCCCCCGGCGCTGGCCGACCTATATGAGCGCACGGAACGCTTCACCACCGCGCCGAACAGCCTGGACGCCGTCGAGGCCCAGGTCCGCGCCTTCAGCCTAAGGAACGCCGCATGACCGACACTGATATTGTCCACGAGGCGGGGCCGCAGACCGGAGGCGACATCCAGGTCACGCGTCTGCCCTCCGGCCTGACCGTCGTCACCGAGCAGATGGACCGCGTGGAAACCGTGTCGTTCGGCGCATACGTCGCCAGCGGCACCCGCAACGAGACCGCGGAGGAAAACGGCGCCTCGCATTTCCTGGAGCACATGGCGTTCAAGGGCACCGAACGCCGCTCCGCCATGGCCATCGCCGAGGAGGTGGAGAACGTCGGCGGCCTGATCAACGCCTACACCGCCCGCGAGCAGACCGCCTACTACATCAAGATGCTCAAGGAGGACCTGGCGCTCGGCGCCGACATCATCGGCGACATCCTGACCCACAGCAGCTTCGAGCTGGAGGAGCTGGAGCGCGAGCGCGGCGTCATCCTGCAGGAGATCGGCCAGGCCAACGACACCCCCGACGACATCATCTTCGACCGCTTCCAGGAAACCGCCTACCCCGACCAGCCGATGGGCCGCCCGGTGCTGGGCACCGAGGACGGCATCCGCGGCATGGGCCGCGGCGTGCTGACGGGCTACATGCACCGCAATTATGCCGCAGGGAACATCGTCGTCGCGGCAGCCGGGGCGCTGCGGCATGAGGCCGTCGTGGACCTTGCGCGCCGGCACTTCGCTGACCTGCCGACCGCCCTGCCGCCCGCAGTGGTGCGCGGGGCCTATCACGGGGGGGAGTACCGGGAAAGGCGGGACCTCGACCAGGTTCACATCGTGCTGGGCTTTCCCGCCGTGGGGTATGACGACCCCGACTATTACCCGGCGCTGCTGCTGAGCACCCTGCTGGGCGGCGGCATGTCGTCGCGGCTGTTCCAGGAAATCCGCGAGAAGCGCGGGCTGGTGTATTCCATCTACTCGTTCTCCGCCCCGTTCATGGATGGCGGCCTGTTCGGCATCTACGCCGGCACCGGGGAGGAGGAGGCGGAGGAGCTGGTGCCGGTCACGCTGGAGGAGCGGCGTAGGGTGCAGCTCGGGGTCACCGAGGGCGAGTTGGCCCGCGCCCGCGCCCAGGTGAAGGCAAGCCTGCTGATGTCGCTGGAAAGCACGGGCAGCCGGTGCGAGCAGCTTTCCCGTCAGATGCAGGTGTTTGGCCGCGTGGTGCCGACGGCGGAGACGGTGGCGAAGCTGAACGCCGTCGATGCGGACGCAGTGTGCCGGGCGGCGGCGCGCATCTTCCGGGCGAAGCCGACGCTGGCCGCCATGGGGCCGGCCGACAAGGTGCCGCACCTGCCGGCCATCGCGGACCGGTTGGCAGCATGAGGCGGGCGGACCTGCTGGCGGACCTGGTGGCGCGGGCCAGGTCTGCGGGGGCGGACGCGGCGGACGCCGTGCTGATCGACGGCACCAGCATCTCGGTCGAGCGCCGCATGGGGCGGACGGAGAAGCTGGAGCGGTCGGAGTCGCAGGATCTGGGGCTGCGGGTGTTCGTCGGGCGGCGGTCGGCGATCGTGTCCTCGACCACCGTTGACCCGGCGGGGTTCGCGGCGTTGGCCGGGCGGGCGGTGGCGATGGCTCGCATCGTGCCGGAGGACCCGATGGGGGGGCTGGCGGCCGAAGCTGCGCCGCCGGGGCCGGTCGATCTCGACATGGATGATGCGCGGGAGCCGGATGCGGCGGCGCTGGTGGCGCGGGCCTCCCTAGCGGAGGAGGCGGCGCTGGCGGTGTCGGGGGTGACCAACTCGGAGGGGGCGGAGGCGGGATACAGCCGGACGGAGGTGTCGCTGCTGACCTCGGCGGGGTTTGCCGGGGGGTATGCGCGGACGGGTCACTCGGTGTCGGCGGTGGCGCTGGCCGGGGCCGGGACGGGGATGCAGCGGGATTACGATTACGCGAGCACCACGCACTTGGAGGATTTGGAGGAACCGGCGGGGCTGGGGCGCACGGCGGGGGAGTGGGCGGTGGCCCGGCTGAACCCGGTGCGGCCGCGGACGGCGCGGCTGCCAGTGGTGTTTGATCCCCGGGTAGCTGGGAGTTTGCTGGGGCACTTGGCGACCGCGATCAATGGCGGGGCCATTGTTCGGGGGACCAGCTTTTTGAAGGATAAGCTGGGGCAGGCGGTGTTTGCGCCGGGCATCCAGGTGCGGGACGATCCCCGGCGGTCGCGGGGGCTACGGTCCCGGCCGTTCGACGGGGAGGGGGTGCCAACTGCGGCGCGGTCGGTGATTGAGGATGGGGTGCTGACGACTTGGCTGCTGGATAGCCGGAGTGCCCGGCAGCTTGGGTTGGCTTCCACGGGGCATGCGGCGCGGGGGACGCGGGGGCCGCCTTCACCGGCGCCGACTAACCTTTATTTGGCGCCGGGGGCGCTGACGCCGGCGGGGTTGATGGCGGATGTCAAGGAGGGGCTTTACGTTACCGAGTTGCTGGGGATGGGGGTGAACGGGGTTACTGGCGATTATAGCCGAGGGGCGGCTGGGTTTATGATCCGGGATGGGGCGTTGGCGGAGCCAGTGGCGGAAATTACCATTGCTGGTAACTTGAGTGATATGTTCCTGCATATGACGCCGGCTAATGATTTGCGGCTACGGCGTGGGACTGACTCGCCGACTGTGCGGGTTGAGGGGATGACGATGGCTGGGGAATAATCAGCTCTCATTAGCTACTATCATCCTTTTGCATCTGCATAAGGGCCTATCTCGGTAGATAGAATAGGGCCTGCGCTCCCCGTATGGCGGCAGGTCCTACTGAGATAAGCCCTTAGAGTCGCTGGCTGTCATCCATGCTCCAGGTTGCTTGAGGTTTGCTGAGGGGTCAGCAGTTCGTTTCTTTGCAACTATAGCTGCTGAGATATATAGGCTCCGTACTTCGTGAAATCTGCTTTAGAATCGAATAGGCTAGTTTTCTACTTGCTTGATTGTAAAAGTCAGCTTACCTTTTGCGAATGACGATTTCAGGAAGTAGTTTTTATTTCCAAAGGTAAAGGTGTGCTCGGGATCATAGTTGGTGAACAAGACAGTTCCCGCCCCCCACACTCTGCTCGATATGCAGTATCTATATTGACTCGACTCAAGGTCGTAAAAATAACCGGAGAAAATTGGGCTACGCTCCCCCCCACGGAGACCATTCAATCAAAGGGTCGGCAACGTTGATGGTGATGGTTTGAGGAGTAGATAAAGCTGTTAACGGTCTGGAAAACTCTTCCAGCTTTTTTGAAAGCTGTGATACTTGGGTTGATAGCAGGGCAATCTTCAAATCTTGTTCTTTGATAACTTTCTCAGCCTGTTGCATTTCAGATGCTGGGGTCATGGACCCCATCTTCAACTTTAAATGGTCATTTTCTTTTTCTAGGCTTGCCACCTGATTGCGCCTGTAGAGTTCTTCCGAAGACAAGCTAGCAATCTCTTTCCGCTGAGTATCCATAATGCTCAATGTCGATCGTTGAAGCCAAACTGCCCCTCCTCCGGTGAGGCACGCACCGATAACCAGGCCTATTAAGTGGCGCGTGTTGAGCCTGGCGGAAAGGCGTCGGCTATGTTTGGGGTGGACATTTGTAAGATGTTCCAGTTCGAAAAGTGAGCGGGCGATCGAATTTAATATAACACATTTAACAATATAGAAGGATCGGTTTGCTGCCAACTGCCGTGTTGTTAAGCGTGGCGACTGCGCGTCCTGCTTCTTGCTAGGAGTAAGCTGCTCTACCAAAATTAGACAACAAAGGTTTCTAAAGAGCGCGTCAGATAATATGACGCAAATCAAAGCATCACGGTTACAATATGTCACCGAAGCGGCGTCAGTCCTGCTATAATTCTACTTGAATTTACGTGGCTTAATCTGCAGGCGTTACTCTGTGTCAGCGGACTGAACAACGCAGTTTATGCTTCACTTAGACACTAACCCAATAGCATCCACTTGGTGGGTTACGCTTTCATAATCGCTTAGGTGGGTTGGCTGGGGGACCTGGATTCGCAGATACCAGAAAATCCCTCAGTCAGCACAACGGGTTATGTCAACATAGCCACCCAACGACCGGGCTTGTGGGACAGTTTTGTGGTACGGTCAAGTGGTGGTGTCCGGCGTCACCTGCGTTTCCCAAGCAGCCAAGCCGCAGTACCAACCGCCACGGTTGCGGCTCCTGCGGCCCACGCCCACCATGTGCTGGTGTTCAGCGGTGCTGAAGCTGGCCGGCCAGGGCTTGCACATCGCGTTCTGTCAGGCTCGGGACCTCGCCGCGGAAGGCCCGTTCGGCAGTATCGAGTTGTGCCCGGAGGCCACTAGCAGCGGCATCGGCCAGCCCTTTAGCCCGCTTAGCGTCCTT
>CAXTFY010000237.1:0-8577 GCA_964243265.1 uncultured Acetobacteraceae bacterium
AGCCACAACTGCCCGATGGCGCCGCCGCCTGCGAACAACGCCGGTGCCGTGCTGCGGGCCGGATTGACGCTGGTGTTGGTGATGGGGATCGAGATCAGGTGGATCAGCACCAGCGCAAAGCCGATCGGGATGCCCGCGAACCCGCTTGCCGCCCCCTTGGACGTGGTGCCGATGATGATCATCAGGAAAAAGAACGTCAGCAGCAGTTCGGCCACGAAGCATGACCCCAAGCCGTACTTGCCCGGGCTGAGGTCACCGTAACCGTTGCTGGCAAAGCCGCCCGGCACCCAATCCGGCTTACCCGAGGCGACGAAGTACAGCACGGCCGACGCGCACACGGCGCCCACGACCTGGACGATGATGTAGGGCAACACATGCTTGTTGGCGCAGCGCCCGGCCGTCCACAGGCCGAGCGTCACGGCTGGGTTGAAGTGCCCGCCGCTGATGTGCCCGACCGCATAGGCCATCGTCAGCACCGTCAGCCCAAAGGCGAACGACACGCCCACGAAGCCGATGCCCAATGCCGGGAACGCCGCCGCCAGCACCGCGCTGCCGCAGCCGCCGAACACCAGCCAGAACGTGCCGAAGAACTCGGCCAAAAGCCGCCTCTGCATGTCATTGCGCATAGCCGTTCCCCTCAACTGCCAGTTGCTGGATAACCGATTGCTACGACTACGGAAAGACGCAAAACAAGGTTAACAAGTCCTGCCGGAAGGCGGCACGCCGGGAGAGGCTGCCGTCAACGGCCCCTGCCAGCGGTGATACTGCTGGTCGGCAGGGCGGCCGTCCGGGTGGGCGGCAGGCGCCGGCCCTACCGGGTTTGGCAGCGCACCAACGGGTTGGGAAAGTCGGCGCAGCCGGGGAAGACGATCTCGTTCTCACCCCGGCGCTGCACGTGCAGCACGTTCGGGTCCTCGCATCCGAACCCGAGCGACGGACTGGCCCCAGTGCCCAGCAGGCCGCCGCCGCTGCCGGCTGCAACGACAAAGCGGAACTCGGTGCCCTGCGAGTTGGCCCGCGCCGTCTCGATCTCGCGCTGGGTCAGCACCAGGTCGGTCAAGGTGGCGCGCAGCACCAGGTCCCGGGTGAAGATCACCACGGGCTGCGACAGGCAGGCCTGGGGCGTCAGGTTGGCCGGGGTGGGAAAGATGCCGCCGGTCCAGGTGCCGAACAAATAGGAGTGTGGCGGCTGGGCCGCGCCCTGGGCCTGCACCACCGTGCTGGCCGGGAGCAGGACCGCGCCGGACAGCACGGCGAGGGCAGCAAGAAGTTGGGGCACGCGGCGCATCGGCAGGTTCCAGTGCAGGCAAGGGGGACGCAACGCCCACGGTAGCAGCCGCGCGCCAAACATTGAACCCGACCCAAACACCGGGCCCAATCCCAACCCGGACTCAACACCCGGCCCAGCATTGCAGCCCCAGCATCGCAGGCAACGTTGAACCGCGGCGCGGCGCGTGCCATGGGACGGCGTCATCACAAGGAACCGCCACCATGCTCCGCCGCCTGTACGACCGCGTGCTGCTGCTGGCGGCCAGCCCGCGGGCGCCGCTGTGGCTGGCGCTGGTCAGCTTCGCCGAGAGCAGCTTCTTCCCCGTCCCGCCCGACGCACTGCTGGTACCGATGGCGCTGGCCCGGCCGGACCGGGCCTGGCGCCTGGCCGCCATCTGCACCATCAGCAGCGTAGTCGGCGGGATGCTCGGCTACTTCATCGGCTATGCGTTGCTCGACCAGGTGGCATTGCCGCTGATCCGGTTCTACCACATGCAGGACCGGATGGACGCCTTCGTGCAGGGCTTCAACAAGTGGGGACTGCTGATCATCCTGGTGAAGGGGCTGACGCCGATCCCCTACAAGATCGTTACCATCACCTCGGGCCTGGCCGGGTTCAGCTTCCCAAAGTTCGTCGCGGCCAGCGTGGTGACGCGGGGGGCGCGGTTCTTCCTGCTGGCGGCGCTGCTGCGGCGGTTCGGGGCGCCGGTGCGGGCGTTCATCGAGCAGCGGCTGATGCTGGTGACCTCGCTGACCGCGGCGGGGATCGTCGGCGGGGTGCTGCTGCTGCGGCTGGTGTAGCCGCTGTGTACACGGGGCCTCCGCTGGCATGGCGGTCGGTTAGCCTGAAGCCACACTGCCAGGCCGGACTGGCCTACAGATCGCTAGACGAACCCTGGACCGCCGGGCCACCCACGCGTCTCAGGCAAGCAGGACCGAGGCCGCCTCCATCGCCACCCCCGCCGCCAGCGGCAGCACCAGCAACGCCGCCGCACGCGACACCGGCCAGGTGCGCCAGGTCAGCACCGCCGCGCCCGCCACCGCCGCCAGGCCGCAGGCAACGACAATGCCGTGCTGGTCCACGCCGGACAACAGGAACGGAAACAGCGCCGCAGCGGCCCAGAAGGCGTCCACAGCCCTGCTTTGCCGGGCGCCGCGCAGCCAGTAACGGCCCATGCCCAACAACGCGAACAGCAGCACCCCCGCCGCCAGCAGCCAAGCCGGGGACACCCCATCCGGCAGCACCCCGTCCGGCACCACGTCGTCCAACGGCCAGCCCATCACCAGGCACACCACCGGGAACACCAAGGCCCCGGCGGCATACAGCAGGACGGTGAAGGCCGGCCCCTGCCCCAGCCGCCCCTGCCCGAGTTTCCGCACCTCCAGCACCGCCGCCGCCACAAGCCCGAGCACCAGCACCAGCCCGGCCGGATGCACGCCGAACGTCAGGTCGAACTCGCCACGCAGCACCCGTTGCGGGTCGATGCGGGTGCCGAAGCGGTACCATGCATACTCGACTCCCAGGGTCACCGCCGCCGCGGCCGCCGCCAGTCCCAGCAGCGGCGCCAGCCCGCGGTCCCGCCCGGCCGGCAGCATCCGCCACAGCATCAGCCAGGTGAACACCCCCGCCGCCAGCGTGGCCGCCGACACGTCCGCCTTGGATTGCAGGAAGAAGTGCATCGCCGCCAGCACCGCCAGCCCAAAGACGTAGCGGTGCAGCCGCTTCCAGTTCCTGCCCAGCCGCTTCACCCAGGCATCGGTCGATGTCCACGCCAGCACGCCCAAGCCCAGCAAGACCACGAAGCCGATCGTCAGGTAGAACCGGATAGCGATCTCGGTCGCCACCGTCAGCAGCCGCCAGTTCTGGTCGGCCGCGTAAAGCACCAGGTGGAGGCCCGCATACACCGCCGCGGCGACACCGATCATCCTGCGCACCACCACCAGGTTCGGCATCTCCAGCAGCGACTTGGCGGGCGACACCGCCAGCGACGCCATCAGGGTCCAGATCGCCCAGTAGCCGGTGCTGAGCACCATAGCATGCACCGGCTCCGCCCCCAGCGCATGGGCGCCCCAGCGGAACGCCAGCCACAGCCCCGGCAGCAGCAGCAGCGTGAACGTCGCCGCCCGCAGCGGGTGCAGCCGCCCACGCCGGTCGAGCCACGGCGCCTGGTCCTTCAGAGCCTGCAGCACGGCGCTCACCGGGGCGCCTGCGGGCGGGTATGGGCATAGCCTGCCGGTACGGTGAAGGTGGCGGCGTCCTGCGCGCCGTAGCTGACGCGGACCGCCTGCACCAGCAACTGGTCGCCGTGCCGTGCCCGCAGCATCACGCCGTCCTCGGTGAAGCAGGCCAGGGTCGGCAAGCCGCTGTTGTCAGCGGTTTCCCAGTCCGTGCAGGCCAGGCCGGCAACTCGGTCCATGCCCCGGCGGGTGAACACGCCGGCTGGGGCGACGCCCGCGATGGCCCCAGCCGGCGCCGGCATGTCCAGCACCGCGCGCTTGGGCTCGCTAACCACCGCCAGGGTGTGAGCCGGATAATTCAGGATGGCGTAAACGCCCGGCGTCGGCAGGTCCAGCCGCAGCCGCTGATCGGACGCATGGAACCTCGCCCGCTGTTCGACCGCCTTGTTGCCCTCGCCGGCCCGATAGGTCACGTCCACGTCCCGCGTCGGCGTCACCGGCGGACGGTCCTGCGCCCAGGCGGGGCTGGATGACACAAGCGCCAGCAGGGCCGGGATCGCAACGGCGCCGTTCACCGCTTCTTGCCAAAATCTGGGATGGCCAGCGTCAGGTAGCCCGGCGGGACCGTGAACAGGGCCGCAGCCACCGCGCCATACGTCACATCGGTTGCGGTGAAGCTGCCGTGCCGCCCGTCGATCTCGCCCTCCGCCCGCAAGGCCACGCCGTCCGGGGTCAGGCAGACGGTGCCGCTGCCCCGCTTGGCCTGCATCGCCCAAGTGGTGCAGGCGCGTCCGGCAACGGTGTCGGCACCGCGCCGGGTCAACTGCACGCCGTCCAGGGTGAGCGGCTGCAGGTCGCGCTCCCGCACCGGCAGCGTCAGGACGGCGTGCATGGTGTCGTCCACCACGGACGCGGTATGGCGGGGCAGGTCAACGATCACCGCCTGCGGCCGGTCCGCCGGCTCCGCCCGCAGGCGCTGGCCAGCGGCGTCCCAGGACAGGCGCAACGGGCCGTCAACCCCGCCGGGAAGCACCTGCTGGGCGGCACCCTCCACGCGATAGGTCACCGTCACGTCGCGATCCGGCTGCACGCGCGGGCGATCCTGTGGCGGCGGCGCGGCTGGCGCCGACACGGCCTGGAAGGCAGACATGGCCGCCAGCAACAGGGGGATAGGCAGCCTCATTGAGTGGGTCCAAAGCCGTTGGGGGGCGCCGTCGTGTGCTTGAAGCCCGGCGGCGGCAGGAACTCATTCGCTGGCGCCGGGGTATAGGATACGCTTACGGCATCGATTATGTTGCGCCGGCCCGTCTCGTCCTGGTTCACGCTACGCAGCAGCACGCCGTCATCGGTGACGCACACGGCGCCGCGGGTGCGGTCCACCGTCATCTCCCAGATGGTGCAGCGGTTGGCTGCCACGGTGTCGGCGGTGCGCCGGGCGAACTTCATGCGGGCGTTCAGGACGAACTGGTCCACCGGGCTGTCGGACCAGGGCACGTCTATGACCGTCTGATCGTTTGGCACCACCATCGCCAGGCGCTTGTCCGCCTGGTTGACCAGCATGTAGGTGAAGTCCGGCAGGTCGATCCGCATGGTGCCGCCGTTGGGCAGCGCGGTGACGCGAAGTTCAATGGGGGGATTGCCGCCGAACGAGACGCGATACAGCACTGAGGCCTCTCGCGTCGGCACGATCACCGGCCGGGTGACGCCCGGCTTATCGGCCAGGGGCTTGTCGATACCGGGGGCCTTGTCGTTGCCGGGAGGCGCCGGGCCGTTCGGGTTGACAAGCTGGGCATGCGCCGCCGTGACCGTCAGCAGCAGCACGCCGAGGGCAAGCCTCATGCCGGCGTCTCGCGGCGGCAGGAATGGGCATAGAGCATCCTGATCTCGGCCTCCAGCTCGGCAGGGTCCGGCGCGGCCAGCCACGCCGCCGGCACTGCGACGGCTGCGGCAAGCTGCGCCTTGTAGTCTTCACGCGGGATTTCGTCGGCCCCGAACTGCGCCAGGTGGGTGGTGACGAACTGCGTGTCCAGCAGCGTGTATCCACCCATCCCCATGCGCGCGACCAGGTGGACCAGCGCCACCTTCGAGGCGTCGCGCGCGGTGCTGAACATGCTCTCGCCGAAGAACACGCCGCCGAGCGACACGCCATACAGGCCGCCGACCAGCACGCCATCCCGCCGGCACTCGACGCTGTGCGCGTGGCCCAGGCGGTGCAGCGCGCCGAACAGCCGCTCGATGTCCGCATTGATCCAGGTGTCCTGCCGGCCCGGCCCCGCCGCCGCGCAACCGGCGACCACGGCGGCGAAGTCCCGGTCGGACGACACTTCGTATTGCCCCGACAGCACGGTCCGCAGCAGCCGCTTCGGCAGGTGGAAGCCGTCGAGCGGCAGCACCCCCCGCAACTCCGGGTCGAGCCAGTACAGCCGCGACCCCTGCCGGGTTTCCGCCATCGGAAACAGCCCGGCGCGATAGGCGCGGAGGAGCAGGTCAGGGGTGACTTCGACGGTGCGTCGGGACATGCGGGCAACGTGGCGTGGCGCTGCCCCGTTGCCAAGCGGTTCCCGCTAGGCGGCGCTCACGAAGCGCTCAAGCCAGTGAATCGTGTAGTCGCCGGCCACGAATTCCGGCGCCTCCAGAATGCGGCGGTGCAGCGGCAGGGTGGTCTTGATGCCCTGGATGGCAAACTCGCCCAGGGCGCGGCGCATACGGGCGATGGCTTCGGGCCGGGTCGGCGCGTGGACGATCAGCTTGGCGACCATGCTGTCGTAGTACGGCGGCACGACATAGCCGGCATACAGCGCGCTATCCACCCGCACCCCCAGGCCGCCGGGCGCATGGAACACATCGACGCGCCCCGGCGTGGGCATGAACGTCTCCGGGTCCTCCGCCGTCACCCGGCACTCGATGGCGTGGCCGCGGAAGCGCACGTCCGCCTGCGTGTAGCCCAGCTCCTGCCCGGCGGCGATGCGAATCTGCTCGCGCACCAGGTCCACGTCGCAGACCATCTCGGTCACGGGATGCTCGACCTGCAGCCGCGTGTTCATCTCGATGAAGGCGAACTGGCCGTCCTGGTACAGGAACTCCAGCGTGCCGGCGTTGCGGAAACCGAGCTTGCGCAGCCCGGCCGTCACCACCGCACCCAGCTCGTCGCGCTGCGTCGCGGTCAGCGCCGGGGAGCCAGCCTCCTCCAGCAGCTTCTGGTGGCGGCGCTGCAGGCTGCAATCGCGCTCGCCGAAGTGGACGACGTTGCCATGGGCGTCGGCCATCACCTGCAGCTCGATGTGGCGGGGGCGGTCCAGGTACTTCTCGATGTATACGGCGTCGTTGCCGAACGCGGTGCGGGCTTCGGTGCGGGCGACCGTCCAGGCGTCCTCCATCTCGTAGGCCGAGTGCGCCACCTTCATGCCGCGCCCGCCGCCGCCGGCCGCCGCCTTCACCAGCACGGGATAGCCGATGCGCTCGCCGACCGCGCGGGCGTCGTCCAGGTCCTTGACCTCCCCGTCCGAGCCGGGCACCAGCGGCACGCCGAGCGACACCATCGCCGTCTTGGCGCTGATCTTGTCGCCCATCATGCGGATGTGCGCGGCGGCGGGGCCGATGAAGGTCAGGCCATGCGCCTCCACCATCTCAGCGAAGCGGGCGTTCTCAGAGAGGAAGCCATAGCCCGGGTGGATGGCGTCGGCGCCGGTGACGGCGGCGGCGGACAGGATGGCGGCGGTGTTCAAGTAGCTGTCGCGCGCCGAGGGCGGTCCGATGCACACGCTCTCGTCGGCCAGGCGGACGTGCATGGCGTCAGTGTCAGCGGTGGAGTGGACCGCAACCGTCGGGATGCCCAGCTCGCGGCAGGCGCGCTGCACCCGGAGCGCGATCTCGCCGCGGTTGGCGATCAGGATCTTGTGGAACAGCACGTCAGTCGATGACCAGCAGCGGCTGGTCGTACTCGACCGGCTCGCCGCTGCTGACCAGAATGCGGGTGACGGTGCCGGCGCGGGGCGCCTTGATCTGGTTGAATGTCTTCATCGCCTCGATCAGCATGACCGTTTGCCCGGCGGCGACCGCCTGGCCCACGGTGACATAGGGGGGGCTGCCGGGTTCGGCGGACAGGTAGGCGATTCCGACCATCGGGCTGGGGACGGTCCCGGCAAGGTCTGGGACCGGCAGCGGCGGCGCAGCAACCGGCGTTGCGGCGGCCGGCGGCGCGGGTGGGGCGAAGCTGACCGGGGCCATGACGGGCGCGGCGGCGCGGACGACGCGGATGCGGCTATCGGCCTCGACGATCTCGATCTCGGTCAGGCCGGTGTCGCTCAGGATGGTCGCCAGGGCGCGGATGGCCTCCGGGTCGAACTTGATGCGGCTCAACGTGGGTTCCTCGATACCGGGCCGCCGGCTGCGCCTGGGCTGTGGGCGATGCGGGGCGGTAGCATGGCGCAGGGGGTGGCGTCCAATGCCGGGCCGGTGTGCTGGGGCGATCACCCGTGGGACAGGTGCCGCACTAACTCCCTCTCCCGAAGCGGGGAGAGGGAGCAGCAGAATTGGCCTTGCTATACATGCATATGCAACCGCCCTGCCCGGAGGCGGAGGGGGAGAGGCAGCATCCCCGCACCACAGGCGGCTGTCTTGGCGTTCGTGTGCGGCGCTTGCTCCATCGGCGGGGGACTTCCATATATTGCCCATGCAGACAGTCACCGTGAACGGCGAGCCGCGGGACGTGCCGGCGGGTCAGACGGTGGCCGGGCTCCTGGCGGCGCTGGGCCTGGACCGCCGCAAGGTCGCCGTCGAGCGCAACGAGGCCATCGTGCCGCGCTCGGCCTACGAGGCGGTCCTGCTGACGCCGGGCGACCAGTTGGAAATCGTGCACTTCATCGGAGGGGGCTGACCCATGGACGGCTATCAAGCATCTGACACCTGGACCGTCGCCGGCCGCAGCTTTCGCTCCCGGCTGGTGGTGGGCACCGGCAAGTATAAAAGCCTGCAGGAAACCGCCGCCGCCATCGAGGCCTCAGGCGCCGAGATGGTGACCGTCGCGGTCCGCCGGGTGAACCTGTCCGACCCCGGCGCGCCGATGCTGCAGGACCACGTGGACCCCAAGCGCTACACCTACCTGCCCAACACCGCCGGCTGCCACACCGC
>CAXTFY010000238.1:0-8573 GCA_964243265.1 uncultured Acetobacteraceae bacterium
GCTGAGGGCGCTGGCCAACGAGTGACTCCGAACCGCGATCCTTCATCCCAGGCCGTCCAGCCGCTTCGCCGTCGAACACCCAAGGTGGGAGCCGTATGCGGGAGGCCCGCCCATACCGCTCTGTGCGGGGGGACCGGGATAAGCCGGTTCCCTACCGCGATTATCAAGGGCCGCCGTGGCGAAGAACTCCTCAGGTTACGAGGACCCGCGCAGGAACGAGGCGTCTGTCGCGACCTCGATACATTGCATTGTGCCGGAGGCGAGCGCCGGCCATCTGACCTGAGACGAAGGTCTCTCGGGTCGCTTGCCGATCACCCAGCCGAGTCCGGGAGGCGAAACGCCGGACACGCCGCGGCCGGAGGCGGCCAGCACGCCATCAAGGCCGAGAGGAAGCTCCAGGCGCTTAACTAGCGCCGCTTGCTCCATCCGGTCCGGGTGTGATCCTCAGCCCACAGCCTGCGCAAACTGCCGTCGCGGCCGAGAATGGGGTCATGGCTGGGAAGCGGCACGGCGGCGATGGCCTGCTTCGCCGCATTGTACTCGGCCGGGTTGCCGCGGAGGATGTCGTAGTCCGACCCGCCCGGGTAGGCTCCGACCACCAGCAAATCCTTGCTCTGGCCCAGATTACAGTGCGCAACGCCTGCCGGGATCACGACCACGTCACCGGCACGCACCGTGACCCCCCGGCCCGACGGTCCACCAAACGCCACCCGCACCTCGCCCGCGGCAATGCCGAGCACTTCGTGGGCAGTGGCATGGAAATGGTGGTGGCCGAAGATGCCGTCGCGCCAGGCATTCGACCAATTATGTGCGGCGAACGCACGCTCCATGGCTCCCGGATCGGGCGGAAGGGCCGCGCGGGAGACGAGCAGCGGCAGCAGCGAGTTCGGAAAGCGGCTACCATCGTCCGCGAGGCGGTAGGTCTCAAGTTCACTCATGTACGGACAACGCCGCAAGGGGATCGCGGATGCCCCGCGCTCCTGCGTTGGCCCTGCCCTTCCGTTCGGGGCATCAGGAACATCGGGCGGGTTCGGGCGTTGGTCGCCCGGCGCTAACGCTAGAGACGCTTGTGGTGAACACGGACAGTATGGGCGGCGGCCTCGCGCCAGTGCGGGGCCTGGCGGACCATCTTGGCTAGGACCAGGTGCACACCGACACCTTGGACATCCCCAATAGGTTACGGACTTTGAAGGGGTGCCATGGGCCGCCTGGGATTTGACAACCTCCAAGCAAGCGATAGCATCCCAGAGCCACCCCAACATCCTGATTCATGCAGAGTTAAACGATCTGCATGGATCAGGGTACCTTGGGCGACGGATTGGTCGTGGCCTAACCACATGCGGTTGTCCCCGCCCTGCCCGCTTGATGCCTTGTGCGGGTTGGACCAAGGATGCGGTCGCGCGCGGGGTAAGCAATCATGGGCATGACCCGCCCGGGCGGCACCGAGCTAGTAGAGAAACCTACCAACGGCACACCAGCGTGGCAGGACTTTGTCGCCCTGCCGTGGCCCGGGCGGCCTCATGGTGGGCGGCGACCGACCAAGGAGGGATGAGATGATTGCCAGCGACGCTGCCCTCGACGTGCAGCCTATCTTCGACGCCTTTGACACGCGGGACGGTGCCAGACCGGAGCCAGTCATCGTTCGCGGTGCTTGACGTGTTGCGGCTAACCGTCGCCCGGGCCTCGTCGCGGTGGCGTCCCCTGCTCTGCTTCTGGCTCGCCATCCTGGCCATCGCCGCTGCGGGTGGCGTGGTGCTGCACCGGCTCGGCCCGTTGCCGGAGCGCTCCCGTGGCGATCAGGCGCGTTCGGAACCGCAGCACCCTACCGAGCCTTGGACGGTTCCGGCGCTTCTCGCCGCGGTGCAGCCAGGTAGCACCGAGCCGTTGGCGCGCGCCCCGTCCGCCGCCGAGCCGAGCGCCCCCGCGCCATCCGCCACGGCAGCGGCCCCGCCTCCCGCGCCAGTAGCTGCGCGAACAGACCCCGGCGAGCAACCAACCCGTCCGCCACCGCCCTTGCAGGCGACCAATGACGACCTGGAGGGTACACGGCGTGACGACCGGGTCCTCGTCACCCTGCACCCGGCTGCCGGGTCAAGGGACGGCGGAGTGCAAGCTGGGCAGTTAGCCTCGGAGGTCGGGCTCGCGCCCGACCTGATCGGCGCGGGGACGGCGAGTGGCCTGGGACAAGGCAAGGCGATGATCCGCTTCTACTCGGCGCGGGACCACGCGCTGGCGCGCCGCCTCGGGCAGGGTCTCACTGGGATGGGCTACGCGTGGCGGATTGAGAACCTCTCCGACCGCCCCTCGCCGCTGGGGCGCCAAGCGGTTGAGATCTGGCTCCCCAGGCGATGATAGACCTTTACAAGCCGCACCGGACGGCGTGGCGCCCCGGAACGGGTCAACGACTTTGAAGGGATGTTTCCGTTCAGCTTGGGCTCGTCAGGTTGGCTAGGGGTTGGGGTGGGTTGATCCAGACGGCGGCAGAATCGGGGGCGGTGCGGGCGGCTGCTTGAGGAGGCGCTCGGGATGTTCGGCGAAGCTGCGATCGAGGGTAACCTGTCGGGTGGCATGGACGGCGTTGGCCTGTCCGGGGTGGACCTGGTCTGCGGCTTCCGGCTGAGGCTATGCCGGCGGTATTGGGCCTGCACGAAAGGCAAGGTGGATCGGCTCATCCGCTACCTGCGCGGCAGCTTTTAGGTGCGCCTGGCCAGCCAGATGATGGCCGAACGGGGCGTGGTTGATGCGGCGGCGGCGAACCTTGCCGCTGCGCGCTGGGTGCGGGGGGTGGCCAATGCCCGGCTGCATGCCACCACGAGCCGGGTGGCGGCCGAGCGGCTGGCCGAGGAGCGCACAAGCCTGCGCCCGGTCCCACGGCCTTACCCCTGCCGCAAGCTGCCTACCACGGCAGCACCGGCCCGCGTGCGACGCAGCAGCCCATCGTCGGCCTGCCGCAGCCCTTGCCGGTTTACGATAGGCTCATGCTGCCGGCCGCGAGCTGGGTGGAGGTCCTGGCGTAAGCGAGCTGCAGCATGGCCGCATCGCTCCCCTGTACGCCGGGTTGCGGCTGCCGGCGGTGCCGGACCTGTATGGCGCCACAGCGCAGGCAGCGGCGGCGCGCGACGCCTCGTTCAACGACTTCCTGAAGGACACGCTGTGAGCCGAGCGAGAAGCCCGCTAGAGGCTTGCGTGCGAGATGCTGATGCGGACGGCAGGGTTTCCGGCGCTCAATATGTTGGGGTGTTTGAGTTTGGGTTCGCCACCCGGGCGCCGGGCCAACAAATCCAGGAGCTGGCAAGCTTGGCCTTCATCAGCGGGCGGAGGGCGTCACGCTGCTCAGGGCGTGGGCAAAACGCATCTGGCCAATGGCGTCGTCACTGCCGACCAGACACGACACGCCGGTCAGCAGCCCGTTGCCGCCGTCCACCAAGATCCGCACCCCGTCCACCAACTGTAACTGCGCCACGTACACGCCCCACGAACCTAGTGTCTGGCCCGCTCCAGCCCTGCGCTTCGGCCACCGCCAGGATCAGGGCGTGCGCGATGGAGCCGCGGTTGGCGGCGATGCTGCGCCCGCGCAGGTCGGCCATCGGGGCGCCCACGGTGCAGATGGCGTTGGCGTTCCAGGTGAGCTTCAGCGTCTTCGCCGGTCCCGCGGCGGCGTCCGGCGTGTCCGCCACATGGCAGATCGGGAAGTCGCCCGGCGCGACCTCGGGGGACCGGCGCCACGGTGCCATCGCGCTCATGGGGATCAGGGCGGCTGCGGCGCCCGCGGCCCGCAACGCACCGCGGCGGGTCAGGATCGCCATGCTCATCATGCCACCTCTTCCGGCGACAAGGCCCGGAACGCGGCCGGGGCATCAACTCGGCGCACCGGCCCCGCCACCCCCTGCGGGTTGCGCAACAGGTTCAGCACCGGGCACAACCGGGAGACGGCCTCGTGCAGCGCGTCCACCGCCTCATCGGATGCGTCGGCTTCGAGGTGGACCGTGTAGGCAAGGCCATGCGGCTCCCGCGGCACGGCCTCGTAGCCCGCCTCCCCGGCGCGCTGGTCGATTTGGCCTGTGACTTCCACCTCCAGGCTGTCCAGCACGATGCTCTGCACCGCAGCCTGGATCAGGTAGCTGTGGGTCAGGCAACTCCCCAGCGCGCCCAGCGCCAGCTCCGGGCTGCTGGGGCCGAGGTCGTAGCCCACGAAGTCGCGCGGGCTATCGGTCAGCACCTGGTGGTCGCGCATCCGGACGCGCCGCACGCCGCTGCGCCCCTCCGCAGTCACGCGGGCACGAAGGGCGACCGGCTCATAGCCCGGCGACAACACACGTTGCCGCAGGGCACGGAAGGCGTCGCGCTTGCGGGTCAATCACTCGGCAAGCGTCGTCATGGGACATTACTCCGCTGCGGTTTGCTGGGGGATGCGGGCGGCCAGCAGGCGCCGGGTCAGCGGCAGCAGGGTGCGGCCGTACTCCAGCGCGTCCCCCAGCGGGTCGAAGCCGCGGATCAGGAAGGTGGTGACGCCCAGCGCATGGTAGTCAAGGAACGCCTCCGCCACTTGCAACGGCGTGCCGACCAGTGCCGTGGTGTTGCCGCGCGCCCCGGTGACGCGGGCGATGGCAGTGTACAGCCGTCCCTCCGGGCGGTCCCCCAGCGCCGCGGCGGCCAGCAGGCGCTGTGACCCGGCGTTGGCCGGCGCCCCAACCGCGGGGCCGAGTGCGGCCTCCCCGCGCACCTCCAGGGTGCGGGCGAGGATGGACTCCGCCCGCGCCCAGGCTTCTTCTTCGGTGGCGCCCAGGATCGGGCGGAAGGACAGGCTGAACCGAACCTGGCGGCCGTGCTTTGCGGCTTCGGCCCGCACCCGGCTGATGATCTCGGCGACCTGCGCCCGGGTTTCGCCCCACAGCGCGTAAACGTCGGCGTGGCGGCCGGCAACGCGGATGGCGGCGTCGGACGCGCCGCCGAAGTATATCGGGATGCGCGGGCGCTGCACCGTCTGCACCGCGGGCGAGGCGCCCTGGATGCGGTAGTACGCGCCCTCGTGGTCCACCGGCGCGTCTGCGCTCCAGACCTGCTTCAGCACGTCCACGTACTCGTCGGTCCGGGCGTAGCGGTCGTCCTTGCCCAGCCAGTCGCCGTCGCGCGCCTGGTCCTGGTCGTCCCCGCCCGAGATCACGTGGATCGCCGCCCGCCCGCCGCTGAGCTGGTCCAGCGTCGCGAACGCCCGAGCCGCTGTGGTCGGCGCCTGGAACCCCGGCCGGTGCGCGACCAGGAAGCCGACCTGCTTGGTGTGCGCCGCGGCGTGGGCGGCAATCTGGAAGCCGTCCGGCCCGTTGCTGTGCCAGCCGATCAGCACGCGGTCGAAGCCACCGCCCTCCGCCGCATGGGCCTCGTGCGCCTGGGCCGAGGCCGCGAGGTAGCCGGGATCAACCGCCGGGCCGCTCGCCGGGCGGGTTTCCGACTGCTCGCGCGGCTGGATCATGCCGATGAACTCAAGGGTCATGTTGGTTCTCCTATTGGCCGGGCTATTGGCCGGGCGCCGCGCGCCCGGCGGACTCTAATGTAGCGCGGCCTGCTGCAACGAAAGCGGCGTCGGGCTGCGGCGTATGGACGCGGGCGCACAGCACATCGCGCAGGTGCCGCTCCAGCGGGTTGGCGCGGGACAGGCCGTGGTTGCCGGCGAGCTGCATCGCGGCCTGCACCGCGGCGATGGCGTTCTCGGCCGCAACCGTCTTCAGCAGGCCGCTTTCGGCCGGCGCCGGCGGGCGGCCCGCGTCGGTGTCGGCGGCGGCGGCGACGACCAGGCGGCGGTTGGTCAGCAACAGCGCCTCGATCCGGCCCATCGCCTCCTGCACCCTGGGCAGGGTGGCCAGCGGCGCGCCGAGGTTGGCCGGCACGCGGTCCCGCAAGAAGCCGGCGGTCCAGTCCCGCGCCGCCTCGGCGACGCCGGTATAAAGCGCCGCGATCAGCAAGGCGTTCCAGGCCGCGGCCTCCGGGTCCGGCCGCGCCCAATCCGAGGGCGCGCGCAGGTCCACGGCGTGATCCCGCGGGATCGTCACCGCCTCGAACACCACGTCATGGCTGCCGGACCCGCGCAGGCCAAGCTGGTCCCAGGTCTCCTCGATCCGGACGCCGGGGGCATGGGCGGGCACCAGGAACAGCCCGGTGCGGGGCGCTTCCTCCTCCGTGCCCGGCGAACCGCTGGCTTCGACGTCCGGCGAGCCTCCGGGTTCGACGTCCGGCGAGCCTCCGGGTTCGACGCGGGCGAACACCAGCATCCAGGTCAGGCCAGGCGAGCCGGTGCTGTAGATCTTGCGGCCGGTGACGGACCAGCCCTCGGCCGTGCGCCGCGCCATGGTGGCGGGCAGCCCGCCGCGGGCCGGGGTGCCGAGCGCCGGCTCCACCCGCAGCGCGTTGATCAGCGCCCCGAACCGCCCCGCGCCGCGCCCGACCTGCGCGCGCAGGTGCTCCGGCCAATCCGAGCGCGCCGCGGTACGCAAGTGCGTCAACTGCATCGCCAGGATCAGCGCCGTGGAGGCGCAGCCCTGGCCGGCCCGGCGCACCAGGTCCGCCACCCGCGCCAACCCAGCCTCCTGACCGCCATCCGCGGCGCGGGCCGTCAGCGCCAGCAGGCCCTCCGCGTGCAACGCGTCCAGGCTGTCCCACGGGAAGGCGCCGGTGCGGTCCACCGCCGCGGCGTGCTCGGCAAGCTCGGGCGGAATGGCGTCCGCTGCCAGCGCGCGCAGGGTCATGCCGTCCATCAAACGTCTCCCAAATCGAATGATCGGTCCCACAACGGCGACACGTCCACCGGGCGGGGCAGCAGCCCGGCCCGGAGGAAGGTGTCGGCCACCGCCTGGTGCGAGGCGACCGCGGCGTCGTCGGGCCGGGCCAGGCGGCGGGGCTGGCTTTCCCCGTCCAGCAGCTCCTGCACGGCAGCCGCCGGCACGCCGATCAGCGGTGCCTGCGCGGCGGCATACTCGGCATGGTGCACGTCCAGCCAGCGGAACGCCCGGGCCAGGCGGCGTAGGTGCTCGGCGAGGGCGGCGCGGCGGGCCGGATCGGACAGGGCGTCCGGCGAGGCGAAGTAGGGATAGTTGCCGGACAACACCCCGGCAGCCGTCCGCAGCACGCGCGCCCCGGCCTGCTTTGCCATCGGCACCGAGTAGCCATAGATCGCCCAGGCATCCAGGCTGCCGGCCCGGAACGCTGCTTGCCCGTCGGCGGGCGACAGGTTCACCGGCTGGATGTCCGTCCAGGACATCCCGGCCTCTTCCAGCATCCGGAACAGGTAATAGTGCGTCGTGGTGGCGCGCACGTAGCCGACACGCTTCCCCCGCAAGTCCGCGATGGACTGCACGGAGGAGCCAGCGGGCACCAGCACCACCTGCTCGTTCACGTCGCCGCGGGCCAAGGCCACGATACGGATGCGGGCGCCCGAGAGCGCGGCAAAGGTAGGCGGCACCTCGCTGCCATAGGCGAGGTCGAGCGACCCGGCAGCCACAGCCTCCAGCATCAGGTTCCCCGACCCGAACTCCGCCCATTCGGCGCGGTAGGAGCCAGCGTCCTCCCCGGCCAGGCGCATCAGGAGCTGGTCACCCGCCTTATACTGGGCCAAGCGCAGCGTCACGCCCTGCGAGCGGGTTTGGGCCTGGACCGGGCGGGTGGCCAGCAGCCCGGCGGCCAGCATCGCCCGCCGCGCGATCATCACACCTGACCGGGCCGCAGCGAGCCAGCCCCGGCTGGCCCAGCCAGGCGCCGCAACTCCGCCCTCTCATCCCGGCAGGGAGCGGGCAGCACGGCGACAGCCGCAGGACGGGCTAGGATGAGGACAGGCATGAGTCTGGAACGTCCGAGGTGAGACGCCAAACATGGCTGCGCCGCAGCGCTGTATTCAACAGCAGAGTTCGGCAAAATAGCCTCGCGTGCTAGGATGGAAGTTTGCCTACGCGACCATTTTCAGTATTCGGTTCTTCTGCCCATCAGCCAACCCAGTCACAGCCTGGGCTCGCGAAGGGCTAGAAGCCTGGTGCTGCGGCTGGTTTCACCGTCCCATGGCGTTTGCGACCAGTTTGGAAGCCTGGTTCGGAAGTAAGGAGCGCCGCGGGTGCAGGCTGAGACGAACGGCCGGTCTCTGCCAGCGGCCAGCGCGCAACCGTCGCCGCCCCGCACCCGGGACGTGGCCCGGTTGCTGGTTGCAAGCCTGGCGGCGCCGGGGTTTGCTGTGCCTTTCGGACGCACACCGCGGCAGCGAGGAATGCAATGGACGAGGTGGACCGCAAGCTGCTGGCCCTGCTGCAGCAGGACGCGACGGTTGCCATGTCCGAGTTGGCCGAGCAGGTCGGCCTGTCCGCCACCCCGGTGTGGAAACGCATCCAGAAGATGGAGCAGGCCGGCGTCATCCAGCGCCGCGTCGCCCTGCTGGACCCCGGGCAGGTCGGCGTCGGCCTGATCGTGTTCGTCGCCATCGAGGCGCACGAGCACACGCCGGACTGGCTGGCCAGCTTTGCAGCAGCCTTGGAGGCGATGCCCGAGGTGATGGACGCCTACCGCATGGCCGGCGAGGTGGACTACATGCTGCGCGT
>CAXTFY010000239.1:0-8537 GCA_964243265.1 uncultured Acetobacteraceae bacterium
CAGGCCGGGCACCTGCCCAACGCCAGTCCCTTCTGCGGCAAGTGCGAGAGCGTCTGCCCGGTCAAGATCCCGCTGCCCAAGCTGATGCGCCACTGGCGGGAACGCGAGTTCGAACGGCACCTGCAGCCCAGCGGCATCCGCACCAACCTCGGCGTGTGGGCCTGGTTTGCCCGCCGCCCGGCGCTATACCGCCTGGCGTCGCGGGCCGGCGCGGTTGCCCTGGGCTTGCTGGGGCGCCGCCGCGGGCGCTTCGCCAGGTTGCCCCTGGCCGGCGGCTGGACCGATGGGCGCGACCTGCCGGCGCCGGAGGGGGACACCTTCTTCGCCCGCTACGCCAAGCAGCAGCGCGACGCCGCCAAGCAACGCGATGCTGTGAAGGCGGGCGCATGACCAAGGAGGCCATCCTCGGCGCGATCCGCCGCGGCCTGAAGCGCGGCGAGCTGCCCGGCGACCAGCAGGCCATGCTGCGCGCCCGCATGGCGCATCCGCCGCGGCAACTGATCCCGCAGCGCAGCCAGGTCGGCCGCCCCGAGCAGATCGCCCTGCTGGTCCGCAACATCGAGAAGGAGTTCGGCACCCTGGTCCGCGTGCCCGACGGCGACGCGGTGCCGGACGCCGTCGCCGCCTACCTCGCCGCGCAGAACCTGCCGTCCGAGCTGGCGATGGCGCCGCACCCGGAGCTGCAGGCAATGCCGTGGGGGAGCCGCCCGCTGCTGCTGGTGCGCGAGGGCCGGGCACAGGCGACCGACCTGGTCAGCCTGCAGCACGGCTTCGCGGGCATCGCCGAGACCGGCACCCTGATGCTGCCGGGCACCCCGGTTCGCCCGACCACGCTGAACCTGCTGGCCGACACCGCCATCGTCGTGCTGCGCGCCACCCGCGTGGTCGGCGCGTATGAGGACGCCTGGGACCTGCTGCGGCGGGAGAACGCGGACGCGCTGACCGGCGGGTTCATGCCGCGCAACGTCATGCTGGTCACCGGCCCGTCCCGCTCGGCCGACATTGAGCAGACCCTGGAGCTGGGCGCTCACGGCCCGCGCCGCCTGCATGTGGTGCTGATCGAGGACGACCCGGCCGCCCGCGCCGCATGACGGCGGCGTTCCCCGGCCGGTCCGTGCACCGGGCCTCCGCCCGCCGCCGGACGCTGTCGGAGGCGGACCGGGCAATCTGGGCCGGCTATGTGCAGAACATTGCCCCGCTCGACGGTGTGACGAAGCCCGAGGCGCCGCCGGCCCCGCCAATGCCGGAGCCGTCCGGTGCCGCATCGGTGGGACTGCCGCCGTCGCGCCCGGTCGCGACGGTGCAGCGCATGGGGCTGCTGGTCGTTGGTTTGCAGCCTGCGGGCGTGGACAACGCCACCTGGGGCCGCTTCCGCGCCGGCAAGCTGCCCGCAGCCCGTACCCTGGACCTGCATGGGCGCACGGCCCAGCGCGCCTTCTTTGCGTTGCAAGGCTTCTTGGGCAGCGCCCATGCCGACCGGCTGCGCTGCGTCGAGGTCATCACCGGGCGCGGCAGCGGTGAGAGCGGCGGGGTGATCCGGCGCGAGTTCCCGCTGTGGCTGAACCTGCACGAGCTGCGCCCACTGGTGCTGGCGGCGGCGCACCCGCACGCTGCCAACCAGGGGTCGGTGCGGCTGCTGCTGCGCCGGGTGCGGCCGGGCGGGACTTAAGCCGCCTCCGGTCCCGCAACCCGCAGCCGCTCTGCCCAGGGCGCCAGCGCCGGCAGGATGGAGGGGTGCAGCCGTATGCCGTCGTGCAGTCCCTGCCGCTTCAGCGACAGCCCGCGTGACCCCGGCAGCCGCACTGCCGCCCCGCCTGGCAGTGGCGGCGTGGCCAGCGCGGCCTCGGCCAGCCATCCGGTCTGGCGCAGGAAGGCCGCGCTGCCGCCGAACGCCGCCGGGTCGATCACCTGCAGGAACACCGCCGCGCCCCAGCCCTCCGCCGGGTCAGCGCGGCCGAAGCCGCCGAGGCCCGCCGTCAGCGCCTCCACCAGCAGGCCCAAGGCGTAGCCCTTATGACCGCTGTCCAGCCCGCCCAGCGGCAGGATGCTCCCCGGCGGGTCGGTGAACAATGCGGCCGGGTCGCGCGTCGGCTGCCCGGCGGCGTCGATCAGCCAGGGGTGGTCCAGTTCACGCCCCGCCGCCCGCAGCCGACCGGTCAGCCCGTTGGTGGTGGTGCTGGTGCTGATGTCCATCAGCACCGGGTCGCCCTCCCCAGCCGCATCACCGGTCGGAAAGCCCGCCGCGATGGGATTGGGCGTCATCAACGGCCGGACTCCGCCATGCGGCGCGACGCTGGCCACCGAGGGATCGCTGCTGCACAGCAGCAGCAGCATGCCGTGCCGTGTCACCCGTTGCAGATAGGCCGCCAGGCAAGCGATGTGGTGGCTGCGGCGGATGACGACGGTGGCGGTGCCGTGCTGCCGGGCGCGGTCCAGCGCCAGGTCAATGGCCTGCACCACCAACCAGGGGCCGGGTAGGCGGCGGCCGTCCCACAACACTGCGCCGCCGCGGTCGCTGACGACCTCCGGCTCGCCCGCGGCGGCCATGCTGCCGTTGACCAGCGCCCCCAGGTAGCCCGCCAACTGCGCCAGGCCGTGCGTGTCGTGGCCCAGCAGGTCGCCCTCCACCAGCACCTCGGCCACCACCTCCGCCCGGTCCGGCGCCAGCCCGGCGGCCTGCAGCAGTGCGGCGGCGTAGGTTCGGAGCGCCGTGGCGCTGTGGGCTTGGTCTGGCATGCAGCTCTCCTGTTCCGGATGAACCTAGCGTGCCGCCGGGTTGCCGTCATGCGCCGTGCGCGCCCAAGATGCCGGCCCACGGGAGGCACGCGCATGGACCAGGCCGTCAACGACTTCCAGACCCTGCACGAAGTGGTCGCGGCGGCGCACCGCGCGCTGGACCGCAACATGTGGGACTACCTGGTCGGCGGCACCGGCACCGAAACCACGCTGCGCCGCAACCGCCTCGCGCTGGACCGCATCGGCTTCCGCCCGCGCGTGCTGGAGGACGTGTCGCGCATCGACACCGGGGTGGACTGGATGGGCCACCGCCTGCGCCTTCCCGTGGCGCTGGCGCCGGTGGGCGGGCTGGACAGCATGGGGCAGGACGGTGGCGTGACGGTGGCGCAGGGCGCCGGGCTGGCCGGGGTGCCGTTCTTCCTGAGCAGCGTATCCGAGCAGCCGATGGAGCGTGTGGCCGCCGCGTCGAGCGGTCCCCGCGTGTTCCAGTTGTATGTGCGCGGCGATGACGCCTGGGTGGACGAGCATGTGCGGCGTGCGGCGGCAGCGGGCTACGACGCGTTCTGCATCACCGTCGATAGCGCGCTGTACAGCCGCCGCGAGCGCGACATCGCCAACCGCTTCGCCAAGCCGTGGCGGGCCAGCGCGCAGGGCGGGTACCAGGCGGCGCTGAGCTGGCGCGACATCGAGCGGTTCAAGGCGACGCATGGGATGCCGCTGATCCTGAAGGGGATCGCCACGGCGGAGGACGCGGACCGGGCGTGCGGCCTGGGCGTGGAGGGCATCTACGTCAGCAACCACGGCGGCCGGCAACTGGACCACGGTGCGGGCGCGGTCGAGGTGCTGCCGGAGGTCGTAGAGGCGGTGGCTGGGCGGGCGCAGGTGATCATGGACGGCGGCATCAGCCGGGGCAGCGACGTGGTGAAGGCGGTGGCACTAGGGGCGGACCTGGTGGGGGTCGGGCGGCTGTATTGCTACGGCTTCGCGGCGGCGGGGGCGGCGGGGATCGCGCGGGTGGTCGAGCTGCTGCAGCTTGAGGTGGCGGAGTGCCTGGGGCTGCTCGGGCTGACGGGGTTCGCCGGGCTGCGACGGTCGCATCTGCAGGCAGTGGAGGCTGTGGCGGAGGCTGGAGTGCTGAGCGCGTTCCCCTTGCTGGCCTTGCCGGTGCAGACGTACTAGGACCGCACCGATGCGATGCCGCGCGCCTACGCCAACCTGAACCGCCCTCGGCTACCCTAGCTGCCGCAGAGCGCCACCCGCACCTCCGTCAGCACCTCGCCGAGCCAGTTGGTCCCGCGCCAGGTGGCCCGCGCCGCCGCCAGCGGGTCGTCGGCGGCCAGGCCGATGCCCCAGACCGTGTCATCGGGCGCGGCCTCCACCAGCGTCGTGCCGCAGCTCGCGCGCAGGCGGTCCAGCAGGTCGGGGTGCTGGCTGAACTTCGCCATGTTGCCGCGGAACACCACGTCCCGCGCCACGGCGGCCCAGGCGGGTGGCCGGAAGTTGGCGACGCCCCGGCCAAGCGCCTTTTGCTTGAAGGGGGCCGGCTCCGCCAGGATCGCCGCCGCCGCTGCCGCGTCCTCGAACAGCAAGGCTTTGCGCCAGTGCATCCAGCCCTCGCAGGTAGTGAACAGCAACCCTTCCAGCCGCATCGGGCGCGGGTAGAACTGGCTGCATTCGGCGTGGGGCGTGCCCTCCCGATGGCGCCAGAAATAGGTGAACCGTTCCTCCGTTTGCGGGAGGCTCATGCGTGCCACGCCCGGGGGCGCAGGCCCGCGTGGAACCAGGACACCATGGAGAAGATGTCGTAAACCGGCCGTCCCAGGTCCGCCTGCATCGCCGCCGCATAGGGCGGCATGTTGGTGCACTCCAGCACGATGGCGCCGACCTCTGGATGGCGGCGCACCAGGTCCCGCCCGGCGTCCAGCACATCCTGCCGGGCCAGGTCTACGTCCATGTCGGTGGACTCGGCGCGGATCAGCACTCGGAAGAACTCCCGCCCGCCCTCCGTTCCGGCAACGGGGGCATCGGGCGCAACCCCGGCGGCATGCAGGTGAGCGGGCGTCAGCGACCCGGCGCAGACCGTCACCAGCCCGACCCGGCGGCCCGCGGGCAGCGTCGCCTGCACCCACGGCGCCTGCATCAGCGACGAGGTCATCACCGGCACGCCCACGTGCTCGGCCAGCTCGCGCTGGAACAGCGACAGGAAGCCGCAGTTGGTGGTGATCGCCTCCGCGCCCGTCGCCACAAGCTCCGCCGCCGCATCCAGGAAGCGCGGCAGCAGCCCGGCGGCGCCGTCCAGCACCACCCGCGCCGGGGTGGCGCCGGGAACGACGCGATACAGCACCGGAAACGGCCAGGTGCCGGCGTGGCCCATGTCGCCGGGGATGCGCGGGAACCGGGCGTCGAGCATCAGGATGCCCAGCGGCGCCCCATAGACCGCCTTGCCGCCGCGTGCGATGCGCATGTTTGTCACACTCCTTTGTCTCGTCTGTTGGCATCTCGGCTAGTGGAACCGCTGGAGGTCATCGTGCCAGCCGAATAGGGGGACAGGGGCTTGTTTAGGCTCGTACCGCTTCCCTCACCCCGGCCGGGAGGGAGAGGGAGCAGGCACCCGGCCACGCACGCGCAGCCAGGCCAGGATGGCGGCATCGACCGGTACGGCGGGCACCTCCCGCAACCGCCACCACCAGCGGCGGTTCAGGCTACCCGCAGCGACGGTGCGCGGCGGCGGGCAGGGCAGGGCGCGCAGCCCCGCCATCCGCAGCAGCAGCACGCAGCGCGGCAGGTGGTATGCGCTGGTGGCGGCATAGACCCGGCCGCGGAAGCCGGGCAGCAGCGCCGCGCAGGCCCGGACGGAGCCGAGGGTGTTGCGCGCGGTCGGCTCCGGCTGGATGCGGTCCGGCGGCACGCCACTGTCGTGCAGCAGCGCGGCCATGACCTCGGCCTCCGCCGGGCCGTGGCGGCCGATGCCCCCGGTGGGCATGTACAGCGGGTCGTCCAGCCGCGCACCCAGGCGCAGGGCGGCCTCGACGCGGTCCCGCAACGCGCGGCTGGGGGTGCCGTCGGGGCGCACCGCGGCGCCGAAGATGATGATGACGGGCGCGACCATCTATGGCGGCGGGGCGAGCAGGACGCGGTTGACCGACACCAGCGCCTCATAGGTCGCGCGCCACGCACGGGCGACGGCGTCCGGGCTGGCCCCGCGGTCCTGCAGGGCGGCGGCGATGACGCCGACGCTGCGCTGCCCGTCGATCAGCCCCAGGATGGCGCGGGCCAGCGGCGGCAGCGGCACGGCGACGCGCAGCCCGTCGAACAGGAAGCCCAAGGTGCCGTCTGGCCGGATGTTGCGCGCCAGCTCGGCGGCCGGCAGCTCGCGTGCCACCGGCACGGCACCGGGGTGCATGGGATCGGGCGCCGGGCGCGCCTCGGCGGCGCGGACGGCATAGGCGACGTGGGTGCTCATGTTGCCGGTCAGCGCCTCCGCCAAGGCGGCGCGGTCAACCGGGTCCAGGCCGGCGATGCGGGCGCGCAGCTTGGGATCGGGCAGGTAGGCGGCAGGGTCGTAGCGCAGCGGCTCCATCAGCGCCGCCGCGTGCAGGCCGGCGCCCTGCAGCAGCGCCATCAGGTCCGGCACGGTGTAGGCGCGGTCCCGGGGGTTCAGCAGCAGGTCATACAGCCCGGCGTCGCCGCCATCGATGTGGTCGCCGAAGTTGGTGTTGCGGCGCAGCCAGGCGCTGTCCGGCAGGTGGCGCATCACCCGGCGGGCCACGTCCAGCCGGGCAGGGGGCGGCTCGTCGGCAGGGGCCAGCAGGCGCAGGGCGTCCTGCAGCATATAGACGCCGGTGCGGCCATGCGGGGCATAGACCATCAACCCCAGCCCGCCACCCGGCGCCAGCACCGACAGCAGCGCTGCCAATCCCGCCGCCGGGTCGGGCAGGTGGTGCAGCACGCCGCAGCAGTCGATGTAGTCGAAGGGGCCAAGGCCGGATGCCGGCAAGTCCAGCAGAGACCCGGGATGCCACTCCATCACCAGGCCGCGCGCGTCCGCCCGCGCCCGCGCCACTGCCATCGCCGCGGCCGAGCGGTCCAGGTAGGTGACGCACCCCGGTTGCCCCACGGTCGCCATCTGCTGTGCCAGCATGATCGCGCCATCCCCGGTGCCGCCGCCGGCCACCAGCGCCCGCAGCGGCTGCGACCGGGGGCGGGCGGCGCCGAACACCCAGTGGTCGATTTCCCGCAGGTGGCTGGGGCTGCCGATCACCAGGCGCTTGGCCTCGTCGCGCGGGTCGCGCTTGGGGTAGGGGTAGGCTTCGTACTGGGCGGCCAGCGTGCCGTCGGTCGCGTCGTGTATTGTCTCTGGCATGGCGAAGGCATATCCCGGCCCGATGCACTCTGCCAGGACACGCAATCACCCCACGCGCGGCTATTTCGGCATCGGGGCGGAGGGGGTGTCCAAGGCCGCCAACGTCGGCGCGCTGCTGCGGACCGGGCATGCGTTCGGGGCGGCGTTCTGCTTCAGCATCGGCGCAGGGTGGGACGCGCGGGCCGGGCGCCAGGCCGATACCGCCGACACCCCGGCGCATGTGCCGCTGTGGCGCTTCCCGGACCTCGACGCGCTGCACCTGCCGCGGGAGTGCGCGCTGGTGGGGATCGAACTGCTGGACGACGCGGTGGACCTGCCGAGCTTCCGGCACCCGTTGAACGCCGCCTACGTGCTGGGGCCGGAGCGGTCGGGGTTGTCGGCGCCGTTGCGGGCGCGGTGCCGGCATGTGGTCCGCATCCCGACGCGGTTTGCCCTGAACTTGGCGGTGGCGGGGGCGCTGGTGCTGTACGACCGGCTGCTGCAGCACGGTCGGTTCGCCGAGCGGCCGGTGGCGGCAGGCGGACCTGCTGCACCGCTGGAAGCGCCGGGCGGGCATGGGAACCCGGTGTTCCGGCGGACGCTGCCGGACTGGCTCGACGCCGAGTAGGCGGAAGTCCCGACCCGGCAAGGAAACCGGACGGTTCCTGACCCTTGCCACCACATTGCCGGCCAAACCCCGCGTAGGATGCGCCGCGGTGTGAGGAGGCCAGGGTGCCAGGGCGTCATTACGTGATCGGTGGCGGCAGCGGCTTCATCGGCAGCGCGCTGACGGCGGCGCTGCACCACCGCGGCGACCGTGTCACCTGGATCTCGCGCACCGCCGGACCGGACCGGATCACCTGGGCGGCGCTGGCGCAGGATGGCCTGCCGCCCTGCGACGGCGTGGTGAACCTTGCCGGGATGCACATTCTCAGCCTGGGGCGGCGTTGGAACGACGCCTACCGCGCCGAGGTCATCGGCTCCCGCGTCGAGACCACGCGCACCCTGGTCGCCGCCATCAACCGCAGCGCGCAGCCGCCGGCGGTGTTCGTGTCCACCGCCGGCAAGTGCTTCTATGGCACCTAGAAGTCGGACACGGGTAGCCACCTGGAGCTGGACGAGGACAGCCCGCCGCAAGGCATGGATTTCCCGGCCGAGCTGGTCGGCCTGTGGGAGCAGGCGGCGGAGGGCATGGACGCCAGCCGGGTCCGGCATGCTCGGGTGCGGATCGGCGTGGTGCTCGGGTCGGTCAGCCGGTCCACCCGGCTGGGCAGGCTTTGGCGCATCGGCCGGGCCCGCGGCTTGTTGCCCCTGGTCCGCCTGCCGTTCTGCCTGGGGCTTGGGGCAAGCATCGGCAGCGGGCGGCAGATGTTTCCCTGGATCCATATCGACGACATGGTGGGCGTGTTGCTGCACCTGCTCGACCGGCCGGACCTGGACGGGCGCTACAACGCGGTGG
>CAXTFY010000240.1:0-8511 GCA_964243265.1 uncultured Acetobacteraceae bacterium
GGCGCCGCGACGCGCGGGCTAGGCCGCAGAGGGTCCGGCGCCGCCATGGCAGGCAGCGGCGGCAACAGCATCGCCAGCTCGATCCGCGGCCCGTCCTGAACCGGTGGGGGCGTCGCCGCGGCAGGGGCCGGGCGCAGCGACGCCGGCGGAGCACTCCAGCCGGAGGGCGCCGCCGTTGCGCCTATTGCCGGGATTGCCGATGCCGGGGCGGCAGGCAGCGAAGGAGCCGCCCGCAGCGGGTCCGCCAGCGGTGACAACGCCGCAGGCGCCGCGAACGCGGCTGCAAGGATCTCCCCCGTAGGCGCAGCCGGGCGCGGGGCTGCAGGAGCAGCGCCTGGCGCAACATCCAACGCGGCCTGAGGCGCCCGAGGCTCCATAGAGGCGGGCGCACGCGGCGCAGGCGAGGCTGCCGCCGAAGCCGCCAAGGTCGCCGGGGCCGCACGGTCAGGCACGCCGGGCAGCGGCTCCGGCCCATCGGACGGAGCTGCCGCCGCCATCGCGCCGGACGAGGCGGCCACAGCCGCAACAGGCCCTGGCGTACCCGAGACCCGCCCCGCCGCGCGCACCGCGGCCCCAGCCTGGCCCATCAGCGCCTTCAGCCGCCCAGAACTTGCAGCCGCGGCGGCATCCAGCGCCTGCAGCTCCCGCATGATCACCTGCAGCCCGGCGCTGACGCCGTCCTGCAGGGCCAGGTTGATGCCAACCTCATAGGCGTCGATCATCGCGGGTTCCCCTTCGGCCGCAGCCGGGCCATGCGCCCAGCGGCCGGGCGGGGGGGCGAAGGCATCCCCTCCAAGCGTAGCACCAGGGTATCCACGCCGTAGGCCGGCCCGGCACTCACTGGACCGTCCAACCCATCGCCGCCCAGTCCCATGTCAGGCCGTCCATCTGGCCGATCGCGATCACCCATGCCGTCCGCTCCTGCGCATCAAGCGAGAACGCCACATCCAGCGGCACCCCGTTGCGGACCAGGAACAGGCAATCGACCAGGTCCGCCTGCCCCACCATTCCTCGCAGCGCCGCCGGGTCAGGCGCCCCGGCGGCGCCGATCAGTTTGGGTTGGAAAGCGCCTCCCCGACCGCCGCCAGCCCGGCGTCGCCCAACCGGCCCACCAGCGCCTCAAGCTGCGCCTCGCTCATAGCGGCCGGCACTGGCACGCCGTCGATGGCCTGCACGCAGTACGCCAGCATCGCATACCCGACATAGCGGTCATTGCCCGACAGCACCGGCCCGAGCGCCTTGAACAGCCGCAGCCGGTCCAGCGCCCCGGGCCGGCGCAGCTCCAGCGTGCGCCCGGCGGCGTCGGTGGCCTGCAGGGGCCGCCCCGCCTCGGCGATGATGCGTTCCGATGGAGTGTCCATGAGTTCTTTCTTCTTCCCCCTCTCCCTCCGGGAGAGGGCCGGGGTGAGGGAAGCGGCAAGCACGTCCGCTGCCAAAAATAGCACGCCCATCCAGGCCAAGGTCGGTCCTCGCGGCCTTCCTCACCCCGGCCTTGGTCCGTTTCACGGCCCAAGCCCGAAGGGAGAGGGAGCAGCAGGCAACCTAAATCCGCTTGCGCCGGCTAGCGAAGAACTCCAGCCGCTGCCGCACCGGCGCATCGCCCTTCCACGCCCCAGCATTGGACAGCTTGAACACCGCCGCCTCGAACTGATACGTGCTCGTGCTGCCATCAGGCTCGGCGATGTACTGGTACAGCGTCGCCCCCAGCAGCACCCCCTGCGTGATCCAAGCCTGCTCCAGCCCATTGATGAAGTCATCCGCCGCCGAGCTGCCGCGCTCGAGGTCGAAGTGCCCCTCCCACCCTTTCGGCAGCTCGGCCGCCAGGTGCACCCCATCCAGCCGGTCGATCCGGATCGGATGCGTCATCTGCCGGCTCTCGAACCCCGTGACATGCGTGAGGTCCACCCGGGACCCCGCTTGCCCCCCCACACCCGGAGCGATCACCACAAGCTGGCAGTCCCGCCCAGTCGAAAACGTGTTTGCTGGCATCGCCCAGGCCCTCCCTTAAACCACTTGCCCGGTCGGCAGCGTCTGCCGCGTGACCTGCACGGTCTGCCCGCCCTCGAGGTTCACGATGAACCGCTCATTGATCGCCTGGTACCGCACCTGCGCGTCCGACTGCACATACCCCAGCCCCACCCGCATCGGCGGGTTGTTGCTCGCGTCGCACACCACGCTGAACGGCACGCTGCCGTCGATGCTGCCCAGGATGCCCTGCCCCAGCATCCCCTGCAGGAAGCTCAACTGCGTGCTGCGGATGCGCTGGAACAGCCCGGCGCTGATCACCTGCCCCACGTACTGCCCCATCCCCGCCGCCAGCGTCGCCGCGATGTAGTTGGTCAGCCGCGTGTAGTTGTCCCCGTTCACCGCCGCGCCGCTGGACGAGTTATGCCCGCCCCGCACCCCCCAGAAGCTGCCCGCCGGCTGCGGATTGGCGATCACGTCGATCCCGTTGCCCAGCAGCGCCGCCAGCTCGGCCGTGCTGTAGCCGGTGGTCTGCGCGCTGCCGGGCACCCCCGCGCGCTGCGTCCCCACCACGCCGTACAGCGGCTTGTTCAGGCTGCTCTGCTCCGGGCTGAGGTTCGCCAGCCGCCCCGCCACGAACCCCTGCGGGCTGACCAGCCGGACGGTGCCGCTGACGGGATCGTTCCAGTAAACCCAGTCGCCGAACATCAGCTTGGCCGAATAGCTGTCCAGCCCCGCCCCCTGCTTCACCGCGACCGCCGCCGGGATACCGTCCCCGGACGGCCCCGTCAGGATGGCATACAGCCCCTCCTGCTGCGCGAACCCGGCCTGGCCCGACCAGTGCGTGGGATCATCGGCGTCGGCCAGCAGCAGCAGGCTGCATCCTTGCCCGCGCAGCGCATACATCCCCGTGCGCGGCAACCCGTCCTGCCCCACCAGCGCCACCACCGACACACCCGCCGCCCCGTCGCTGCCGTTGAGCAAGGTCTGCCCAAGAAGCTGCGCCGGCTGGGTCGTCGTGGCATTGCCCAGGCTCGCCACGCACAACTGGCTGGGTCCGCGCAGCGCCCCCAGCCCGAGGTTCACCGCATTGACCAGGTTGCCCCACAGCGCCGCCGGCGTCGGTGCCGCCAGGTTGTCGAACGTCTCCGCCACCTGCCCCGGCAACCCCAGCGTGAACCGCCACGTCCCCGCCGCCGACCCCGGCGTCAGCGCCAGCGCCACCTGGTTGCCCAGGCTGCCCGAATACCGCGCCGCCAGCAGCACGGGATACCCGGCATTGGCATAGAACAGCGCGTAGTTCGCCGCCGCGTCCGTCCCGTCCGTCACCCGCACGCAGCGGAACCCCTGCGCGCCCTGCTGGACCGCGGTGGCCACCTGCGTCCCCATGTCGAACCGCCGCGGCTGCAGCGGGCCAAATCCCCGCGCATAGTCCGCCATGGTCCCCACCACGACCGGCTGGTTGACCGGCCCCCAGGCGGCGGTGCCGACAACGCCGACCACGTTGGTCGGCACCCCGTTCAGCACCAGGTTCTGCGGCGGCACGATCTGCACGTACAGGTCCGGCACCACCAGCGCCGTGGTGTTCAGCGCCCCCGCTTGCACGACCGGCATGACTAGATCTCCTGCGAAGGATTGATGCGGACGACGTGGCCCGCGTGCTCGCCGGCGAGGACTTGCTCGATGGCGGCGGGGTCGGTGATGCTCTGTCCGACCGCATACGGCCCGAACGGCCGCACGACGACGAGGTGCTGCATGGTGGCCTCCAACAAAGGATGATGTTTCATAACCAGAATGGTTATGGTCGGCAGCGCAGCGGGCTGGCAGGGTCTGGGGCTTCACAACCGGAGGGCTGTCATGCGCCCCATGTTTCTGCCGCTTGCCGCCGCCTTGCTGCTGTCCTCCGCCGGGCTTGCCTGCGCGTCGGACGCGGATTTCACCTTGAAGAACAAGACCGGCTCTCAGATCGACGAGGTCTATGTGTCATCGCACACCAGCAAGAGCTGGGGTCCCGACCACATGGGCAGCGACGCTCTTGCCAATGGCGAGACGGTGGACATCGCCTTCCCGCATGGGGGCAATGCCTGCAAGTTCGACATCAAGGTCAAGTACCACAACGACGACAGCACGGCCGAGTGGGGCGACGTGGACCTTTGCCAGTACACGGCCATCAGCCTGTTCTGGAACGCCAAGACACAGACGACCCGCGCCGTCGGGGAATAGCGGCCCAACCGCAGTACCGGTCGCGGCCTACGCCACCGACGCCGTGCCCCACAGCATCGTGGGCAGCGCGGCGTCGGCCACGGTCGGGTATTCCACGGCCACAACCAGGTCCCGCCGCCAAACCCCGGCCGCGGCGCCCTCATCCGTCACCGACCCGCCGGCCGCCCGCATCCGGCAGCCCCAGCCGCCGACATCCAGGAACACCGTCCACGCCAGCGCCAGATCGACCGCCGCCGCCAGCCGGTCCCGCACGTCGGGCGCCGGGCACCACAGCGTCAGGCGCATCGTCTGCACCTGCCGCCGCAGCTCCGTCCCGCCCGCGCCATCCGCGACCACCCGCGCCACGATGCCCCGGCCGTCCAGCAACGTCACCGAAGTGCCCTGCAGCAGCGCCGGCCGGTCCACGCGCACCTGCGCCGCCAGCACCGCCGCCACCAGCCCCGGCGTGTCGCCGTCGCGCAGCCGATAGGCGTACTCCTGCCCGTCTACCCGCAGCCCCGCCACCTGCCCCGGTCCACCCTGGCCGGTGAACACCACCAGCTCACCCAGCACGGCCGCCTGCAGCGTCGGCACCGGCACGGCGCCCTGCCACTCCGCCGGATAGCGCGTGGTGTTGCGCGGGCTGCCGCCGGGCGTCACGGTCAGGTGGGCGCGGCCAACCTTTAGATCGGCCTCCAACGCAGCCGCACGCGGCCAGCCGCGATAGACGCGCACGCCCGCCGGATCACCCGCCAGCGCATCGACGGCAAGGGCGGCCAGGGCCTGCTCGATGTCCGACTGGTCCGGCATCAGGTCCCCACTTGGCGCACATGCAGCCGCCATCCCAGCTCCGACAGCTCCACGGCGCCCACGGTGTAGGCGTGCCCGGCATCGTCGGTCATCGCATCGCCCGTGCGCACGGCCGGCGCCCCAAGCGGCAGCAGCACATGGAACCCCGCCAGCGCACCATCGTCCGGCAACCCGAAGCCGCGCCCCGCACCACCCGACAGCACCTGCGCCGGCCAGCCGAGCAGCACCGGGTCGGCCGGAGCCGCGCCGCCATACTCCCCCAACCCGGCGCCTCCAGGCCCAGCCGGGCGCATGACCGCCACGGTCGCATTCGCCAGCACGCAAAGCGGCCGGTACAGCGGCGGCAGCAGCGCCACGAACAGCGTCCCGCGCGGCCCGCGCAGCAGGTCGCCGACGCGCAGGTACGCGCTGTCAAAGGTGCCGCGCAGGGCGCGTTCATACCCCATGGGCCGCCGGTACCCGGGGTCGCCCCCATCGAACGCCGCCGGCAGCCGCAGGAACCGCCCCTCCGGCCGCAGTGGGTCCACCGGCCCATTCGGACGCAGCGCATCATACGGCAGACCAAACACCCGGGCTGCCGCGCCCATGCCCCGGCTAAGCCGATCCTGCAAAACCGTCCCGTCCATCATCCGTCCTGCTCCCTCTCCCTTCGGGAGAGGGCCGGGGTGAGGGAGGCCCCACGCACCAACCCCGCCCGTCTTAAGGTCCTTGTCCCACCCGAGGGCGGCCCTCGCGGCTTCCCTCACCCCAGCCCTCTCCCGCAGGGAGAGGGAGCAGGCAGCGCTCAAATCACCAGTTGCACGCTGCCGCCGCCGCGCCGCAGGTCCGGCCCCGGCTGCACGCCAAGGAACCCGCACATCCGCCGCCGCCAGTTGTCGAACAGCCGGTCGCGCTCATCCAACTCCTGCGAGTTGCGCACCCAACCGCCGGCCGAGCTGGTATCCAGCCCGGCCCCGACCTCGGGGATCGCCGCCTCCAGCCCGCGCAGCGTCCGCAGGTACCCCTGCAGCACCACCGTTTCGCTATCCGACAGACCCGCCAGCCGCACATCCACCGCCGCGCTGTCCTGATAGAACCACCAGCCGCTATGCGCCCCCACCGCCGCGCCATAGGCCGGATAGCCCATGAACCGCCGCGCATCGGTCTTGTCGGCCTCGGTCAGCCCCACGTTCACCATGGGTCACTAACCGACGTGCTCGATGATGACCGCGCGCTTGAACGCGGCATTGGTCGCCGTCGGCACCACGCTCGGGTTGGTCAGCGTGTCGCTCGGCGCGCAGAAGCCGCCGATCCAGTACCAGCTCTGCGCGATGATCTGCTGCAGCCGGTCGATCGGCTCGCGCGTCACCATGGCGATGCCATCGACCAGGCTCACGATGCTGTCCGGCGGCGCCACGTCCGGCGCGGTCATGCCGGCAAAGTCGCCCTCGATCAGCGCTCCCTGCCCGACCACGATCGGACGGCGCACCACCACGCCCGCCAGCGTCGGATGCGGCTGCACGAACGCTTCCGTCGTCGGCACGAACCGCAGCCCCAGGAAGTCGTTCACCATGCCCCGGCGGAACACCTGGTTGGCGCTGGTCGCCCCGACGAACAGCCGCTGGAAATCCTGGTCGGCGAACAACTGCCGCGCGCTGACGGGATCGAGATAGCAATTATAGGCCCCATCGATCTCCGGCACCGCGTTCATTCGCAGCTTGCTGACGGCATCCAGCAGCGAGGCCATCGCCAGCGTGTCCCCGCCTTGCAGCGCCGCCGTGGTGCCGCGCCCGTTTGGCCGCTGCACGACGCTGGCATTGGCCGCCTGCACCTGGCTGCCCTGCGCCCCGTCCGCCGCGCTGACGTTGCTGGACAAGGTCAGCACCCCCGACACCCCGCCCGGCGCCGTGCTGACGTTCACCGCGTCCATGCTGGCGCCCACGACCACGTAAACGTCGCCGCCGATGGTGACGGTCAGCGTCGTCATGGCGCCAACCGGTGCCTGCACCCCATTGGTGAACGCGCTGGTGAACCCGCGCAGGTCATCCACCGACACCTGCGGCCCCGCCGCGCCCAGCGCCACCCGCACCCGCGTGTTGCCGCCGAAGTACGGCGCGAACAGCGCATTGCGCGCCAGCTCGTCTAGGCTGCGCGCCGCCTGCTCGCCGTTGATGGCGGCGTTTTGCAGGAACTGGCTGGCGATGCCGACCCGGCTGGTGACCACGTTGAGATCCGTCGTCGCGGCATAGTGGTTCAGCGTGATAGTGTACTGCTCGACGCCCCAGTTGGTCGGCACCAGCCCGTTGTCGAGGTTGACGTTGGTGCTCGGCGGCACCGGGCTGGTGACGCTGGGCTTCAGCCCCGCCCGCGTCTTGGTCAGCGTCTCGCCGATGCCGACCGCGAAGTCCTGCCGGTCCGCACACGCGCGGTAGCCAAGCCGCGACGCCATGCTCTGCTGGAACTCGCGCTCCAGGAAGCCCTGCTGCAGGATCGGCTGCAAGGCGGCGGGAAAGTTCTGGATGCCCATGGGGGTGCTCCGTTGGGGAAAACGCCGAAAGCCCGGCGCGGCGAGGGCCGGGCTGGGGTGGAATGCTAGGGTGGAGTGGGCTCGCTCGCTGGCCGGGATGGCCCGCTGCGTCTGCGCTGCCATCATGCCGATGCGGTATCCATTTCCCGGGGCGTCCGGGCAAGGATTATTTTCCGTTTCTCAGAATATTTTCTTTCGAGGGCAAAAATACTGTTTGTTAGCTCTACCAGCCAAACCAGGGACTATCAGGAATGTTGGGCGCCTCTCCGGCCTCCATCCAGTCTTGCCGGATGCGGGCCAGGACAGCACCTGGTTCCTGGTCCGGCCAGGCTTGCCATCCTTCAGGATGATACGGCGTGGTCCCTGCACGGACGCCCATGGCTAGGATGGTGCCGACAACCCGTAGGGTTTCCTCCCGCACCATGGCGCCACCGCCAACTTCCTCCTCGACCAGCTTGGCAATCCACCACAGGCCGATCAGGTCCCCGTCATCCACCGCCGGCAGGGACGCCTTGAGGGTTTCGGCAAGTCCGTCGCCTGTCAGGGATATCATTGTTGCGCCTTTGGGGACTTCAGCTTTCTGATCCTCAAGCCAGGGATTTGCACATCTATGGTCGGGGAATCGCTCGTAGACGTGGAACGATAACCTATGCCGTTCCCACTTGGTGTCCTGACGATTTTGCCGTCGCGCCCTGGTGGGGTGATGTCAGTCCCGCCGTCCTTGGTCAATCGGCCGAACAACCCAAGGGCGCCATCGTTCTCTCCAGGCAGTAATCGGATGTAGGGGCTTGTGCCGGGCTGACCGACAAACCTTCCCTCAGGCCTCAACACGTCGGTTAGCGTCTCGCCTTCCTTTGGCGGCGGCAAGGGCACGGAGGCTTCAACCACCAGTGGACCCGGTGAACCGGCCGGCGCCGTATCCGTATGCCTCCCCGGCTTGGAACTGTCGCCCTGGTGCGCGCCAAATCAGCAGGCCAAGGCCCAGCAAAATGCCGCCAATTTCAACTGTCGTGTCGCTGAAACTGACG
>CAXTFY010000241.1:0-8464 GCA_964243265.1 uncultured Acetobacteraceae bacterium
GTGCGGAGGGTGCTTCCGACCCGCCCCGACGCAAAGGACCTCATTCGTTATGCGATCCTGGCGCCGAACGGTCACAACACCCAGCCCTGGCGGTTCCAGGTCCTCGGAGACCGCATCGCCATCCTGCCTGACCTCTCGCGAAGGACGCCGGTGGTCGATCCCGATGACCACCACCTGTTCGTGGGCCTCGGCGCAGCGATGGAAAACCTGAGTCTCACAGCAGGTGCACGCGGTCGCCCCGACACGGTCAGCTTCGATGCGGCGGCGGGCGGCTCCGTCGTGCTCACATTCGACGCCGGCCCGGCGGCAGACCCCGAGTCCCTCGATCCCAGCCCCCTCGACCCCGGCCTGTTCGCGGCGATACCGGGCCGGCAGTCGACGCGCGCCGACTACGACGGCAGGCCGGTCAGCACTGCCGACCTGCGGAGCCTCGCCGCCGCCGTGGTGCCCGGGGTCAATCTCGCCCTCGTCACCGACCGGCCTGGGATCGAGCAGGTGCGGGACCTGGTCATCGCCGGCAACAGCGGGCAGATGAGCGGATACACTGGCCAGCTCTGGGCGCCGCTGTCCCAGGCCGTCGGCCTGGCGCAGGGCGCCGCGGGTGGCAGCCTGCCGGCGCTGCTGGCCCAGTTGGAGTCCGGGCTGGCAGGGCACGTCGGCCCCTGGGTGGGCCGCGACAGAAGCGTCCCGCTCACGGTCGAGGAGCTGGAACGCACATTCTCCCCGGAGCAGTTGAACTTCTGGGCCGAGCAGGCCGGCACGACACCCGAGGCGCTCCTGCAGGCCATGGCGCAGCCCGCACCAAGCCTCCGGCTTGAGGGTGTTCCGACGCTGCCCAGCGGGACCACTCCTCCCCGACTTGCATTGCGGCACGAAGGCCCCGGGTGATCACGAACGGGACGGTGGACGACGGCAAGGCTGCGGACGACGGCAAGGCGGCGCGCCGCGGACTTGCTGGCCGGTCGGGGCCTCCCCGCAGCCTGCACGCCCGCAGCGCCGCCGCATTGAACCCGGCCAAGATCACCATTCGGGACCTGGACCTCTTCCACGGCAGCAAGCAGGCGCTGCATGGCGTGTCGCTCTATTTGCCGGCGCGGCAGGTGACGGGCCTGATCGGTCCCTCCGGCTGCGGCAAGAGCTTCCTGCTGCGGGTGCTGGACCGGCTGCATGACCTGTATCCGGACCAGCGGGTCACCGGGTAGATGCAGATGGACGGCGAGGACATCCTTCGCCCGGATTTGGACGTTTGCCTGCTGCGCAGCCGGATCGGCATGGTGTTCCAGGACTTGGCGCCATTCCCAATGTCAATTTATGGCAACTTCGCATTCGGCACTTCGCTGCACGAGACGCTGTGCAAGGCCGAGATGGACGCGCGCGTAGAGGAGAGCCTGACCCGCACCGGGTTGGGGACCAAGGTGTGTGACCGCCTGGACACCCCCGCCGCTGGCTGACGAGCAGTTTGGCCGCGGCGTGCTCGTCGTCGCTGGCGCATTGCCCGTGCCGGTCAGTCAGCCAGGCCAGCGGGGCAGCCACTTCGCTGCCATAGGACATAGGCGCGCTCGCGGATGCGCTGTGTCAGATCGGGAAGCGGTTCGGGCATCATGAGGTCCTGGATAGGGGACGGCATAACGCCGCAGGTGCCCCTCCGCTGGCCCGCAACGCAAAGACCGGAGACTACGCATGGCCTGGCAGACGCCATGCGCCACGTTCTTGCCGCAGGGCCCCTTTGGCGCGCGGTGCCCTGCTACCCGCTTGGGCATCACACCCAAGGAAAGCCGGTTAAGTAGTTTCCGAACCTGGCGCTGGGCGTTGCATCAGCCGATCTGTGGGAGCCACAAGGGGCGACGCCGCCCTGGTACTCTCATGCAAGCCGGGAGGCCCGCCATGTCACGCACCAATTCACCTGCCCAGTCCCAAGACACTCAACTGCAACAGGCCGTGCTCGACGCGCTGGAGTGGGAGCCGAGCGTCAACCCGGCCCACATCGGCGTCGCCGCCAACGCGGGCGTGGTCACGCTGACCGGCCACGTCGAGGACTACATGCAAAAGCACGCGGCCGAGACTGCGGCCAGCCGGGTCAAGGGCGTGGAGGCGGTCGCGGAGGAGCTGCAAGTCAAGCTGCCCTATGATGTGAAGCGTGGCGACGAGGAGATCGCCGCCGCTGCCGTGGCCCGGTTGGGCTGGGACGTCGCCATCCCGCGCGACGCCGTGCAGGTCCGCGTCGAGCAGGGCTGGGTGACGCTCACTGGCGAGGTCGATTGGTGGTTCCAGGGCCAGGCCGCCCAGCACGCCATCCAGCACATGCTGGGCGTGGTCGGCGTGTCGAACGCAACGACGATCAAGCCCTCGGTCGATACCGCGTCGCTCAGCGACGACATCACCCACGCGCTGTACCGCTCGTGGTTCTTCGATCCCCAGATGGTCCAGGTCACGGCCGAGCACGGGCGGGTGCGTCTGACCGGCACCGTGCACTCGCAGCACGACCGCCAGGTTGCGGCCGAGACGGCCTGGGCCGCGCGTGGCGCGACCGACGTGCAGAACCTGATCACCGTGGACTGACAGCGGGCGCCTGAAGCGGGCGGCTGGACGGTGTCCGGCCGCCCTACCCAGCCGGGCGCGCAACCATGGTCCGGAGGCTGCCCGCCGGCTGCCTACAACCCCGAAAGAACGGCAGCTACGGTTGCCGTCCAGGAGCACCGCCGCCATGCCAAGCTTACGCTGCCTTTTGATGGGCCTCTTGCTGGACGGGCTGGTCCTGCTCGGGTCCGGCGCTGGCGCACGCGCGCAGGTCACCGGGTTCTTCGGCGACCAAGGGCCGTTCCTGGACCGGGCTGACCTGGTGCAGGCCGACAACGCCGCCCGCCGGCTGCTGCGTCCGCACCCGGCGGCGGTCGGCGTGTCCGAGACCTGGGCCGAGCCGTCGTCGGGCGACAGCGGCACGCTGACGGTGCAGCGCGCCTACCAGAGCAAGGGACGCGACTGCCGGGAAGTGCAGTGGCACGACGTGTTCAAGTCCGGCGCCGACCGGAGCGTCCTCCTGCAAACCTGCCTCGTCGCGGGCCGGTGGCGGCTGGTCTAGCCGCGCCGCGCCGGCGTCAAGGCGCCCCCGCCTCAGGGCACCAGGACCGCGGCGCCCTCGAACCGTCCGGCGCGCAGGTCGGCCAGCGCCTGGTTGGCCTGGGCCAGCGGGTAGCGCGTGACCTGGGTCGTGATGCCCATGTCCGGCACGCGGCGCAGGAAGTCGAGGCCGTCCTGCCGCGTCAGGTTGGCGACGGACAGGAGTTGCCGCTCCTCCCATAGCAGCCGGTAGGGAAAGCCGGGGATGTCCGACATGTGGATGCCCGCGCAGACCACGCGGCCGCCCTTGCGCACGGCCTGCAGCGCCACCGGCACCAGGTCGCCCACGGTGGCGAAGATGATCGCGGCATCGAGCGGCTGCGGCGCCGCCTCGTCCGAGCCGCCCGCCCACACCGCGCCGAGGCTGCGGGCGAACGCCTGGGTGGCCAGGTCCCCCGGCCGGGTGAAGGCATAGACGGACCGGCCCTGCCAGCGCGCGACCTGGGCGATGATATGGGCCGCCGCGCCGAAGCCATACAGGCCCAGCGCCTTGCCTGGCCCGGCGATCCCCAGCGAGCGCCAGCCGATCAGCCCGGCGCACAGCAGCGGCGCCAGCGCCGCGTCGTCGCCGGCCTCGCCCAGCGGGAACGCGAAGCGCGCATCGGCGAGCGTGGCCGTCGCGAAGCCGCCGTCACGCGTGAACCCGGTGAACCCCGGGCTGTCGCACAGGTTCTCCCGCTGCTCCCGGCAATACGGGCAGGTGCCGCAGGTGTGGCCGAGCCAGGGGATGCCGACCCGCTCGCCCAGGCGCAGGCCCTCGACGCCAGACCCCACGGCGTCGATGCGTCCGACGATCTCGTGGCCGGGGATGATCGGCAGGACCGGGTTGGGCAGCTCGCCATCGACGACATGCAGGTCGGTGCGGCACACCCCGCAGGCAGCGACCTTGACCCGGATCATGCCCGGCCCCGGCGCCCGGTCGGGCAGCTCGGTCCATTCCAGGGCGCTGCCGAGGCGCCGCAACACCATTGCCTGCATCTTGCTGCGCCGTCGCGGCTAGTGCGACAGCAGCGAGCAGCGGCCGCCGTGCATCAGCAGGCTGCGCGTCACGCCGCCCAGCGCCCACTCGCGCACGCGGCTGTGCCCGTAGGCGCCGGCGACGACGAGGTCCGCGTCCCGCCGCTCCGCGATGAAGTCGAGCTGCGTCGAGTTGTCGCCTTCCTGGGCGGCTGCGAGACCTTCCGCGGCAATGCCATGCCGGCCGAGCCAGCCTACGACGTCCGCAACGCGCGCGCGGGCATCGTCGAGGTCAGCCTCGGCGGCGACCTCGACGACGCTGACGCGCGCGATCTTCTTGAGCAGCGGCAGGGCGTCGGCGACCGCGCGCCGGGTCTCGTGCGTGTCCTTCCAGGCGACCAGGGCATGCTGCAGCCGCGGCGCGCAGGCTGTTTGGGGTACGACAAGGACGGGCCGGCCGGCCTGCATCACGACCTCGCCAAGGTCCACTCGGCGCCCAGTGTCGAGCATGTCGGCGGTGGTGGCACTCGTGACGACAAGGTCGGCGCAGCGTGCCTGGTTGGCCACCCACTCCGAGGTGGCGGCGAGCGTCACTGCCGAGCGCCACTCCAAGGCATTGGTCCTTTCATGGAAGGCGGCGCGGAACTCTGCCTCGGCCTCCCGGATTTCCCGGTCCTTCTCCTCGTGATCCCGTTCGAAGAGGCCGCCACCCATCCAGCCCTCGCTATAGACGAGTTGGACTGGCCTGCAGACTGCAACGCCAACCACGCCAGCCTGGAACCGCTCAGCCAGTTCCCGCACGGCAAACAGCGAGTTGGTGTTCGGACGCCCAAGCTGGAGATGCACCATAAAGGTCGCACAGGTCATCTCGGTTCTCCTTCAAGGGGGCAACTTGGCCAGTCCGCAAATCTGGGCTGCGCGATGCAAGCCTCTGATCGGGCAGCAGCCCATCGTCCACAGCTCGACCGCCTGCAGGCGATATGCCCGTCGCTGGGATCGCCAGGCAGGCTCGGAAACTACCTATTCGCACCCTCTGCGCCGTTTCCACGCTGGCGCAACAAGCGCAGCAGCCGCCGCAACTGCGTAGTTTCCGAGCCTGCCGCCATGAACCCGATGTCGGGTAAAGCTACTATGCCTTCAGGTATGGGCCGCAACGGGCGCCGGCCCGCATCATGGCCGGCGGGCCATGCGGGCCTAGCTCCAGGTCTGCCTCCGGCCAATGCCTCCCCCATCGGCCGGCAACCTGGATTGGACCTGAGCATGATGCGTCGTTCCCTCGTCCTCGCTGATCCGCTGCCGTCTGCCAGCCGCATCGATGCCCTGCCAGGCTGAGCCACCTTGGATACCATGCCGCCCCGGCCGGCCGACGCAGCGGCGTTCTGGAACCAGCCGCTTGCCGCCGCACTTGCAAATGCGGGCGCCACCGCCGGGGGCCTAGCCTCGCCAGAGGCCGATCGGCGGCTGCGGCAGCACGGCCCGAACAACGCTGCCGAGGTGCATCGCCCTCCGGCATGGCGGCGGTTCGCCGGACGGTTCGCCAACCCGCTGATTCTGATCCTGCTCGCGGCAAGCGCATTGTCGGCCGTGGCCGGGGACCTCGCGAGCTTCGCCATCGTCGTCACCATCGTCCTTTTGAGCGTGCTGCTGGACGTGGTGCAGGAGGGGCGGGCGCAGGACGCCGTGGCCGCCCTGCAGGGCAAGGTGGCGCTGCGGGCGGAGGTGCGGCGGGACGGGGCGGTGGTGACGCTGCCGTTCACGGCCCTGGTGCCCGGCGACGTGGTGCTGCTCACCGCGGGGGACGTCGTGCCGGCGGACGGGCGGCTGCTGGCCGGGCGGGACCTGGTGGTGAACCAGGCACTGCTGACGGGCGAGTCCTACCCCGTGGAAAAGGCCGCTGCCGACCTGCCTACGCCGGTGGCCGAGGCAGGCGACGCCGCGAACGCCGTGCTGGCCGGCACCTCTGTCGTCAGCGGCGATGCGGCGATGCTGGTCTGCCGCACCGGGCGCGCGACTGCGCTGGGCGGGCTGGCCGGCGCATTGGCCGCCCCGCCGCCGCCGACCGCGTTTGAGGCCGGGCTGCGTCGGTTCAGCGGCCTGATCCTACGCATCACCGCCGTGCTGGTGCTGCTGGTGCTGGCCGAGAGCCTGGCCTTTCACCGGCCCTGGCTGCAATCGCTGATGTTCGCGCTGGCGCTCGCGGTCGGGCTGACGCCGGAGCTGCTGCCGATGATCGTCACCGTCACGCTGGCGCACGGCGCCACCCGGCTGGCCCGGCATGGCGTGGTCGTGAAGCGGTTGCCGGCCATCCACAACCTCGGCGCGATGGACGTGCTGTGCACCGACAAGACCGGCACCCTGACGGAGGCGCGCATCAGCCTCGTGCGTCAGGAGGGGGTTCGCCAGGAAGGGGTGCAGCCGGACGGCGCCGGGCCGGGCAGCGCACGGGTGCTCGAGCTGGCGTTCCTGAACAGCCACTTCGAGACGGGGCGGCGCAGCCCGCTGGACGAGGCGATCCTGGCCCACGCCAGCCCGGACGGCCTGGACCTCGGCGCCTGGCGGCGGATCGATGAGGTGCCGTTCGACTTCGAGCGCCGCCGCGTCTCGGTGCTGCTGGAGCAGCAGGGCACGGGCGGGCGCACGCTGATCGTGAAGGGCGCGCCGGAGGACTTGCTGCGCCTATCCACCCAGGCCGACACCCCGGACGGCCCGGCGCCCATGACGCCCGCCCTGCGCGCCGCGCTGACGCAGCGGTTCGAGGCCATCGGCGCGGACGGCATGCGGGCGCTCGGCCTGGCGACGCGGGCGATGCCGGCTGGCCAGGAGGGCGCGGCGGTGGCGGACGAGGCCGGCCTGACCTTCGCCGGGTTCGCCGTGTTCCTCGACCCGCCCAAGGCGTCCGCCGGCCCGGCCCTGCGCGCGTTGGCCGCCGCAGGCGTCGCAGTGAAGGTGCTGACCGGCGACGGCGAGCGGGTCGCGCGCCACGTCTGCGCCGAGCTGGGGCTGCCCGAGCCGGACGGCGTGACCGGCGCGGAGCTGGCGGGCATGGACGACGCGGCGCTGCTGGCCCGGGTGGAGCGCGCGGACCTGTTCTGCCGGGTGACGCCGCAGCAGAAGCTGCGAGTGCTGCTGGCGCTGAAGCGGGCCGGGCGCACGGTGGGCTACCTGGGTGACGGCATCAACGACGCCCCGGCGCTGCACGCGGCGGACGTGGGCATCTCCGTCGATGGCGGGGCGGACGTGGCGAAGGCAGCGGCGCCGGTGATCCTGATGCAGCCGGACCTGGGTGTGCTGCACGAGGGCGTCGTGGAGGGCCGGCGCACCGTGGTGAACGTGGACAAGTACATCCTGATGGCCGGCAGCGCCAACCTGGGCAACATCTTCAGCATGGTGCTGGCCGGGCTGGTGCTGCCGTTCCTGCCGCTGCTGCCGATCCAGGTGCTGCTGACCAACCTGGTGTACGACCTGGCGCAGATGGGCCTGCCGCTGGACCGGGTCGATCCGGAGCGGGTGGCGCAGCCGGTGCACTGGGACATTCGGCTGATCCGGCGCTTCATGCTGGTGATGACGCCGGTCAGCACCCTGTTCGACATGCTGACCTTCGGCCTGCTGATCTTGCTGTTCCATGCCGGGGAGGAGCTGTTCCGCACCGGCTGGTTCGTGGAGTCGCTGGTGACGCAGATCCTGATGATCTTTGCCGTCCGCACCCGCCGCCGCCTGTTCGCCAGCCGGCCCGGCCTGGGCGTTGCGGTGCTGGCGGTCGGGGCGGTGGCGTTCACGCTGGCCCTGCCAGTGCTGCCGTTCGGCGCCTGGTTCGGCCTGGTCGTGCCGCCGGCGGGCTACTTCGCCGCCCTGCTGCCGGTGGCCGCCGGGTTCCTGGTGGTGACCGAGCTGGCCAAGCGGCTGTTCTACGCCCGGCTGCTCGGCGAACAGCCCGTCGCCGTGCGGCCCAGCGCCCTTGCCGTCCCGGCGGCGACATGATCCTGGCCGCCGCGGTCTTCGACGTGGGTGGCGTCCTGCGAAGCCATCGAGCTGAGGCACTTGGCGGGGCGTCTCCGAGGCTCCCTACCGCTGGGCGTATGCCCCTAGCAAAAGGGATCGAGCGGGCCGGAGCACTGCCCGTGCAGGAATCTGCCAGGGATGACCATGGGACCAACCGGAGCGGCTGGTCCTGGATAGGCTCGGCAACAGCGTGCCCAAGGTCCACGACGCCAGTTCTCCCGCAGCTGGCGCAGTCCCTCCGTCACGGACCGCCCCCCATCCCTCCAGCCTGGTCCGGCGGTCCGGCCCCGGGCCGATCACCGGCGCTGCGGACGACGACCCCTCCGGCACCGCCACCTGCAGCCAGGTCGGCGCGCGCTCCGGCTATGGCCTGGACGACGCTGTTCAGCCC
>CAXTFY010000242.1:0-1189 GCA_964243265.1 uncultured Acetobacteraceae bacterium
TCGGTCGCGACCAGAGCGTGCGCGGGCTTCTGCGGGTGACGCTGACGCCGCCCCTCGCGAGCCACCTGCTCATGCCGGACTTCGCCGATTTCGCGCGTCTGCATCCGGACATCGAAATGGAAATCTTGTCGTCCGGCGAGCTGGCAAATCTGACCAACCGAGAGGCCGACGTCGCGATCCGCGTCGTCTACGATCGCAAAACCCTGCCGCCCAATCTCCACGGCCTTAAGGGACCGGAGCTATTCGGCGGCGTCTACATGTCCCGCGATCGACTAGCCGCGTGGCGTGCGGGCGCGCCTGATCCCATCAGGTGGATCGTCATAAGCATTCATGGAATTCCGGGATGGGCCAGCGAGGGGGAGGTTCGGACCACAGGGGTTCCATTCAGGACCACGGACGCCGAGGCGCAGATCGCCGCTGTACGGCAAGGACTCGGAGTCACGGCACTGCCGTGCTTCATCGGAGATGCCGACCCCTTGCTGGTGAGGGTGCCGGGCACCGAGCTGCACATGTACGGAACGGTTTGGCTCCTCACACAGGGGGAGACACGCAAGACGAAGCGCGTGCGGCTCTTTAGTGAGTTCGTATCCCGCAAACTCGCCGCATACGCTCCGCTTCTCGCGGGCCTGTCCATATCGCACGGCTAACGCATAGGGGGTCCGCTGAGCGAACGGCAGGTATGCGGACGCATGTGCCTAAAAGCGGACCGACCGGAAACCATCAGAAGCCGATATTCAAACTGGGACACTACCGGTGGCCCAGCCTGATCGCGCCTAGCCCGCCCGCGGTCCTACGCCGGAGATAGGATGTGGACGGCGCGGTTGGCCAGCATGGGCCGCACCTTGGCGCCATAGGCCTGCATGTGTGGCGCGGCGGCGTGCGCCTGCAAGGCCGGCAGGTCGGCCCACTTCTCGACGACGACGAAGGTGTCGGGGCCGAGCTTCGCCTGCATGGCGGCGCCGTCGCCGGGCGGGATGGGCGCGTCGATGACGGGGCCGTACTCGATGCACCCGGCCTCGGCCAGCACGTTCGGCACGTTGGCGCGGAACTCGTGGAGCACGGCGTCGCGCATGCCTGGCTGTGTCGTGATGATGGCGATGACGTGGATCATGGCAGGCTCCAAATATGATGGCGCAGCATCCCACGCCGGGGCGAACCCGGCTAGGATGCCAGGGTTGGATAGGCCAGG
>CAXTFY010000242.1:1289-8428 GCA_964243265.1 uncultured Acetobacteraceae bacterium
AGGCTTGGATGGGCCTGCAATGGAGGACACCGCATGGATGGCGCTACCGTTAACCCGGCCGTGGATGCCGGATCGCCTGAGGAGGTCGGCCTGTCCGGCGCGCGGCTGTCGCGGATCGACGGGTGGATGGGGCGCTGGGTGGACAGCGGCCGGCTGCCGGGCCTGTCGGTGACGGTGATGCGGCAGGGGCGCATCGCCTACCATGGCTGCCGCGGCCAGGCCGACCTGGAGCGCGGCCTGCCGATGGCGTGGGACAGCGTGGTGCGCATCTACTCGATGACCAAGCCGCTGGCGAGCGTGGCGCTGATGATGCTTTATGAGGAGGGGCGGTTCCAGCTTGACGACCCGATCAGCGCCGTGCTGCCGGCGTTTGCCCGGATGCATGTCTGGGACGGCGAGGGCCGTGATCCCGTGCCGGCCGAGCGGGGCATCACCTATCGCGACCTGCTGACGCATACCAGCGGGCTGACGTACGGATTCATGAACGCTACGCCGGTCGATGCCATGTACCGGGAGGGCGGCGTCGATTTCCAGACTGCCGACAAGACCCTGGGGGAAGTCGTTGACCTCGCAGCCGCGATGCCGCTGCTGGCGCAGCCTGGGGCGGCCTGGAATTATAGCATCGCCACCGACGTGGTGGGGCACCTGGTCGCGGTGCTGTCTGGCCAGGGGTTCGGGGAGTTCCTGCATAGCCGGGTGCTGGAGCCGCTGGGGATGGCGGACACCGCGTTCCATGCGGGTCCGCGGCAGATGCCGCGGTTTGCCGCCAACTATGCCCCCACGGCGGAAGGTGGGATGACGCTGATCGACGACCCGCTGACCGGACGGTTCGCGCAGCCGCGCGCCATCCAGTCGGGCGGCGGCGGGCTGGTGTCCACCGCCGGGGATTACCTGCGGTTCTGCCGGATGATGCTGGGGGGCGGTGCGCTGGCCGGGGAGCGGCTGCTGGGGCGCAAGACGGTCGCGCTGATGACCAGCAACCACCTGCGCGGCGACATGGCGGCCATGGGGCAGGCGCGGTTCAGCGAGAGCAGCTTCGAGGGCATCGGCTTTGGCTTGGGGTTCTCGGTCATGCTCGATCCCGCGCGGGCGCAGATTGTCGGCAGTCCCGGCGAGTATGCCTGGGGCGGGGCGGCCAGCACGGCGTTCTGGATCGATCCGGTGGAGGACATGGCGGTGGTGATGCTGACCCAGCTCACGCCGTCCTCGACGTATCCGATCCGCAAGGAGCTGCGGGTGCTGACCTATGCGGCGCTGACGGACTGACATTCCTGCGCCTGCCGGGAGCGGGGTGGGGTCAGAGGGGTCTTGCTCGCGTCCATGCGGGCTGGGCGTTGTCGTATCCGGGATGTGCGGACCGAGGGGGCCGGCGCTGCAAGACCCCCTCACCCCGGCCCTCTCCCGAAGGGAGAGGGAGACGACAGTGATAGTGGGTTAGGCCGATGCTCCGCCAGTTCCTTGCGTATTACCGGCCGCACCGGCGGCTGTTCCTGATCGACTTCGGCTGCGCCGTGGTGTCGGGGCTGTTGGAGCTTGGCTTTCCGATGGCGGTGCGGGCGTTTGTGGACGACCTGCTGCCCGGCGGCGATTGGGGGCTGATCGTGCTCGCGTCGGCCGGGCTGCTGGCGGTTTACCTGGTCAATACCGCGCTGATGGGGGTGGTGACGTACTGGGGCCACATGCTCGGCATCAACATCGAGACGGAGATGCGGCGCCGGGCGTTCGACCACCTGCAGCGGCTGTCGTTCCGCTTCTTCGACGGGCAGAAGACCGGGCACCTGGTGGCCCGGCTGACCAAGGATTTGGAGGAGGTTGGCGAGGTCGCGCACCACGGGCCGGAGGACCTGTTCATCGCGGTGATGACGTTCCTTGGCGCGTTCCTGCTGATGTTCGCCGTGCAGCCTCGGCTGGCGCTGCTGACGACGGTGGTCGTGCCGGTCACCGCCGGGCTGTCCAGCCGGTATGGCGCGCGGATGACCCGCAACTGGCAGTCGCTGTTCCGGCGCGTGGGGGAGTTCAACGCACGGATCGAGGAGACGGTCGGCGGCATACGGGTCGTGCAGGCATTCGGGCGGGAAGCGCACGAGAGCCGCTTGTTCGCCGGCGACAACGCCCGGTATCGCGCGACCAAGCTCGACGCGTACCGGATCATGGCGGCCAGCACGTCGCTGAACTACCTGTCGATGCGGTTGACGCAGTTGCTGGTGATGGTGGCGGGCACCTGGTTCGTGCTGCACGGGCAGTTGTCCAATGGCGGGTTCGTCGGTTTCCTGCTGCTGGTGGCGGTGTTCTTCCGGCCGGTGGAGAAGATCGCCTCGGTGATGGAGACGTATCCCAAGGGGATCGCCGGGTTCGGGCGGTACATGGCGCTGCTGGCCGTGGCGCCGGACGTGCAGGACCGGGCTGGGGCGGTGACCGTGGGTCCGCTGCGCGGCGACATCCGGTATGAGGCGGTGACGTTCGGCTATGGCGCTGGGCGGCCGGTGCTGGATGCGGTGGACCTGGTGATCCCGGCCGGGCAGACGGTGGCGTTCGTGGGGCCGTCCGGAGCGGGCAAGACGACGCTGTGCTCGCTGCTGCCGCGGTTCTATGACGTGGACGGGGGGCGCATCACCATCGACGGCATTGACGTGCGGGCGATGACCCTGGCGTCGCTCCGGGCCAACATCGGCATCGTGCAGCAGGACCCGTTCCTGTTCGGCGGCAGCATCGGGGACAACATCCGCTATGGCCGGCTGGGGGCCACGGATGCCGAGGTGGCCGACGCCGCCCGCCGCGCCCGGCTGGCCGAGACCATCGCGGCGATGCCGGAGGGCATGGACACCGTGGTGGGAGAGCGCGGCGTGCGGCTGTCGGGCGGGCAGAAGCAGCGGCTGGCGATCGCGCGGATGTTCCTGAAGGACCCGGCGATCCTGATCCTGGACGAGGCGACCTCGGCGCTGGACAGCGAGACGGAGCAGGCGATCCAGGCGTCGCTGGCCGAGCTGTCGCAGGGGCGCACGACGCTGGTGATCGCGCACCGGCTGGCGACGATCCAGGGGGCGGACCGCATCGTGGTGGTGGACCGGCTGGGGAGCGGCGGGGCGGGCGTGGCCGAGCAGGGCGGCCATGCCGAGCTGATGGCGCAGGGCGGCGCCTACCGGCGGCTGCATGATGCGCAGCTTGGGGGGCGGCGGGCCGGGCGCGAGGCGGCACCGACCGGGGCCGATGCCGGATCTGCCGATTAAGGGATCGGTCGATTAGGGCGGCGGTAACCACTGCCCGGTAGTCTGCACGCAGGTCAGGCCGGACCAAGGCGGCAGGTGCGGCCTCCCTCCAGCGCGGCAGCAGAGGTATCCATGCGTAAACGCGCGCTTCCTGTCCTCCGCCCGGGTGCTGGGGCCATGCCTGCTGGGATTGGCGAACCCCGCATGGGCGGGGCGACCCTCCGCCGCGTGCCGAACATCGCGGACCAGACCTTGCTGGACCAGGTTGAAGCCCGGTTCCACGCGGCGCTGGGGCACATCGTCGAGGGTGTGGCGATCTATGACGCGTCTGAACGGCTGGTGATCGCCAACGGCCGATATTGCGAGTTGTACGGCGTGGCGCAGGACGACATCCGGCCGGGTCTGATGTTCTGGGATGTGATCCAACGATTGAAGGCCGCCGGCTGCTTCGCTGGGACGTCGGTCGCCGAACTGTATGCCACCGGCATGAACGCCGTCCGCAGCGGCGCCGGCACCGTCTTGGTCAAGGAGCCATGTCCCGGGGTGACGCTGCGGATCGGCGTTGATCCCCTGCCCGATGGCGGCTGGATGGCAGTCATCGAGGACATCTCCGAGCACCGCCGGGCCGAGCAGCAGGCGGCGTTCCTGGCCGGGCACGATACGCTGACCGGCCTGCCCAGCCACGCGGCGCTGCGCGAGCGGTTGGAGCAGGACTTGGCGAAGCTGTCGCGCGGGCGTCCGTTTGCCGTGATGCTGCTGAACCTCGACCGGTTCAAGGGCGTGAACGATGCGCTGGGCCGTCCCGGCGGGGACCGCTTGCTGCGGTTGGTGGGGGAGCGGCTGCAGGCGTGCGTGCGGGAGGTGGACCTGGTTGCCCATCTGGGTGCGGACGAGTTCGCCCTGGTCATCGTCGAGTCCGCGCTGCCCGGCAGCGCCGGACAGGTGGCGGAACGCATCATCGCCGCGTTTGGCGCGCCGTTCGATGTGGATGCGCCCAGTTTGGATGCGCGCGGTTTGGAGGTGCCGGGTCTCGATGCGCGCGGGCTGCCGGCGATCCACTGCGCGCGGCGGGTGACCGCCGGGGTCAGCATTGGCATCGCGCTGGCGCCTGGGGACGGCACGACCCCCGACGCCCTGCTGCGTCACGCCGACATGGCGCTGCGGCGCGCCAAGGCCGACCATTGCGGCACTGCCCGGTTCTTCGAACATGGCGTGGACGCCAGCCACCTCGCCCGGCGCGTCGCGGAGAACGACCTGCGCCTGGCGCTGGAACACGGCGAGTTCGAGTTGTTCTACCAGCCGCTGATCAGCCTGCGGACCGGACTGGTGACGGTGTTCGAGGCGTTGATGCGCTGGCGGCACCCGGTCCGCGGCTTGGTTCCGCCGTTGGATTTCATCCCCGTGCTGGAGGAGATGGGGCTGATCGTGGCGGTCGGCGCCTGGGCGGTGCACCAGGCGTGCCATGACGCGGCGGCTTGGCCGGAGAGGATCGGCGTCGCCGTCAACCTGTCGGCGGTGCAGTTCCGCATTCCTGGCCTGGTCGAGGGCGTGCGGGCGGCGTTGCGGTCATCGGGGCTGGCGGCGTCCCGGCTGGAGCTGGAGATCACGGAATCTGTACTGCTGCACAACACCGAGAGCACGGTGGCGGCACTGCATGCCCTGCGCTCGCTTGGCGTACGCATTGCGATGGACGATTTCGGCACTGGGTATTCGTCGCTCAGCTACCTCAACAGCTTTCCGTTCGACAAGATCAAGATCGACCGCAGCTTCGTCCAAGACGCCCAGGAGCGGGCGAGTGCGGGCGCCATCGTGCGCGCCATCGCTGGCCTGGGGGCGAGCCTCGGCATTGCCACGACGGCCGAGGGGGTCGAGACCCCGGCGCAGATGGCCGCCCTGCGACGGGACGGCTGCACAGAGGCGCAGGGCTACCTGATCAGCCGGCCGGTGCCGGTGAGCCAGGTCGGCGGCATCCTGGCCGCACGCGCCGCGCTGGCTGCAAACGAGGCGGAGGGTGCGGTCGTCGTGCTGGCGTGAGGGGAGGTTCGGCTCGCCGTTGCCTGCCGTCGCGTTGAGACAGCTTGCAGGCGGCGGCGGCGGACGCCTATACCCCAGGCTTTGGCCGCCGGTCGGTATCGGCGGCAGCAGCGAGGACACGCCATGAAGCCCGGCATCCATCCCGAGTACCACGAGATCACCGTCATTATGACCGATGGCACCACGTTCAAGACCAAGACCTGCGCCGGCAAGGCTGGGGACACCATGCGGCTGGACATCGACCCGAAGTCCCACCCGGCCTGGACCGGCGTGCAGCGCATGATGGATACCGGCGGCCAGGTCGCCAAGTTCAACAAGAAGTTCGCCGGGCTGGGGATGCGGAAGTAAGCCGCACCGCAACGTTACTATCTGCAAGCAGGAAGCGCCGCCCCCTCTTGATCCAAGGGGCGGCGCTGCTTATTTCTAAGTTGTCCGATGCGCTCATGCGAGGCGTCGGGGGCTGGATCGGGTTGGCCCGTTTGGGCAACCTTTTAGACTGACCTTGCTTCATTGGAGGTTTACTGTGACTTACGATTTTGCACCACTGTTCCGTACTGCCATCGGCTTTGACCGGCTGGCTCGTTTGATGGATGCCGCGCAGGAAAGCCCTGCGGCGCCGTCCTATCCCCCTTACAATATCGAGCGCACCGGTGATGAGAGCTACCGGTTGACCATGGCCGTCGCGGGCTTTGGCCAGGATGACCTGGAGATGACGGTCAAGGAGAACACCTTGATTATCGCCGGACGGGTTAAGCCCGAGACCGCCAAGGGCGAAATCCTGCATCGTGGGATCGCCGGCCGGGCGTTCGAACGCCGGTTCGTGCTGGCTGACCACATCGTCGTGGATGGCGCCGAGTTGCTGAATGGCTTGCTGCATGTTGGCCTGAAGCGCGTCGTGCCAGAGGCGCTGAAGCCCCGCCGCATCACCATCGGCAATGCCGCGGCTGTGCCGGCGATTGCGAACGATGCTCAGCCGGTGACGGACGCCGCGCAGGCTGCTTGATGGGATTGCCGCGCGAGCGGTCCTGACGGCATCGGGAGACGGAAGGGGCTGGGGCAACCTGGCCCCTTTTCATGTTTAGGCTAGGGCCGCCGGAAGACGCTGTCGGCGGTGCTTCGGTGATCCTGCTTGCGCGCAATGGTCGCCTCCGCCCGCGCGATTTCGGCACGGAGTTCGGTGATGTAGCTTTGTAGCTCCGCGACTCCGAGCGGATCGAGCGGTGGCGCCGCCAACTTGGGTTGCGGACGTGGGCCGTCCTCGTCTCCGTTGCCTGGCGGCATGGGCGTCTCCTCCTGAGTTCGTATCATGATCGTTCTTGACCCTTGCGACGCCAAGGGTCCATATCGCCGATCCTCCTCGCAATCGAGCGCCCTGCACGCCGGCCCGGCGCGCGGCGCCGAAGGACATATCTCCATGACCCTGCCCCTGATGCCCAAGGCCACAGCCGTGTGGCTGATCGAGAAGACCGCCCTGACCTTTACCCAGGTCGCCGAGTTCTGCGGCATGCATCCGCTGGAAGTGCAGGCCATCGCCGATGGCGAGGTCGCACAGGGCATCGTCGGCTATGATCCGGTCGCCAACATGCAGGTGACTGCCGAGGAGATTGCCCGTTGCGAGAAGGACCCGGCGGCACGGCTGAAGCTGATCCCGCCGAACAACCCGATCAACAAGCGCGGCCGCGGCGCCCGGTACACGCCGGTTGCCAAGCGCAATGACCGGCCGGACGGCATCGCCTTTGTGTTGCGCAATTTTCCGCAGCTTAGCGAGGCGCAGGTGATCAAGCTGCTGGGCACCACCAAGGACACCATCCAGAAGGTGCGTGAGCGCAGCCACTGGAACAGCGCCAACATCAAGCCGCGCGATCCGGTGATCCTGGGGCTGTGCAGCCAGACCGACCT
>CAXTFY010000243.1:0-8410 GCA_964243265.1 uncultured Acetobacteraceae bacterium
AAAGCCGAAGTGGGATGAATCCTGGGGCCGTGGGTTCGAATCCCGCCGCGGACACCCCCTTTGCAGGTTGCCCCGCAGGTGCGGTGCAACCGTCGAAGCCATATGCCAACTCTCGCCCATCCTGACGCTCAAGCTCCTGTCAGCAGGTGCCGCCATTGCGAGCCGCCCTTGCGGCGCGGCGATCCAGCAGCCAGTGCAGTCCGCGCGCCTGCTGGATCGCCGCGCCGAAGCCGGCTCGCAACAGCAGGGACGGGACCGGTCAGGGAAGGCCGCCGCTGCTGCAGCGCCCCCGGCTGTCAGCGCGGGCCGGGGTGCTTCGCTTGCCAGGCCTTCATCGCGGCGATCTCCCGGTCCTGCGCGGCGACGATGTCCCGGGCCAGCTTGCGCATCGCCGGGTCCTTGCCGTTCGCAAGCTCGTAGCGGGCCATGTCGATGGCGCCCTGATGATGCGGGATCATCATCGCCACGAAATCCTGGTCGGCGTCGCCGGTCACCGGCGCGGCGGCCATGTCCCTCGACATCTTGTCCATCGCCGCCATCATCGGCGCCCGCGCCGCGGCGTTGCCGCCCGACGGCATCGCCATGCCCGGCATTGGCGCCGGAGGCGCCTGCTGCGCCCGGGCAGGGGCGCCGTTGGACAGGACGGCCAGCATCCCGGCTGCAAGGGCGGACTTGAAACGGTGCATCATGTCAAACCTCGGTTGGTTCATGTCTGGGCCTCCCTAAACCGCAGGGCGTTCGCGGTCACCGGCGCCGAACGGGGCGACATCGCCAGGGCGGCCGTCATAGGCCCCGAGCGCCGCCGTCATTGCAAGGAACGCCTGCGACGCGGCATGAGGGCCGAGAGGACTGCGCCCGTGCCCGCCTCGATCGCCGCGCCGCAGGCACGGCTCGCAATGACGGTCCCCGGCATGTCCGGTCAAAGCGCCCCGCACCTGGCCTGGGTTGACGCCCGTGATGCCCGGCTGCCGGGTCGCGCGTCTCCGGCGGTGGTCCGAACGGGCGACTTGCTGACTGGAAATTTTGGATAGTGGGTTCTGGGTCAGCCGCGTGCAGCGTCTGCGGGCCGCGACGTGGAGTTGCCTGCCGCCGGGGAACGCTTCGGTGCGCCTGCGCCATGGTAACCCCAGGCCACCGAAGCCTGAGGACTGAACAGGTGCCCGGGACCACCGGTCCGAACCCCCATCGGCCCTGTTTAGGCTACCGGAACGGCTTCCCGCGCTGCAACCGTCGCGGCGAACGCCTGCACCCGCGCGTAGCAGTCGCAGGCCGCCGCCTCCAGCCCCGGCCGGTCGGCGACCATGATGCGTCCGCGGCCGTTGCGGACCAGCCCGGCCTCCCGCAGGGACCCCAGCGCAATCGTCACCCCGGACCGCCGCACGGCCAGCATGATCGCCAGGAACTCCTGCGTCAGCGCCACCTCGTCGCCGTCCACCACGTCATGCGCCAGCAGCAGCCAGCGCGCGCACCGCTGCGTCACGCTATGGCGGCTGTTGCAGGCGGCGGTCTGCGCCACCATGGCCATGTAAACCTCCAACTGCCGCATCAGCTTGCGCCGCAGCACCGGCATCCGGCCCAGGCAGTCCAGCAAGGCTGCGGACGACATCCGGTTGGCGATGCCGGGCATCTGCACCATGGCCCGGTTGAACGAGGTCGCCTGCGGGTCGAGCAGCACGGTCAGGCCGACCATGCCCTCGTGCCCGATCACCCCGACCTCGACGCCGCTGCTCTGATCGTGGGTGACGGCGACCATCGAGGCCATGCCCTGCTCGAAGAAGAACACGTTGTCGATGCGTTCGCCGGGTTCGTGCAGGCCCTGGCCATTGACCATGCGGACCCGGATCAGGTGCGGACGAAGTCCGGACAGCTCGGCAGGGGGCAGGCCGGCGAGCAGCTTATTGCGAATGGGAACTCCGGTTGACAACGCGAACCTACCTTCTGCCACATCATGCCACGTTCGGACGGCGGCAGACATCGGCGCGTCCCGCCCTTCAGCAATACCGTCATCAGTCATACCTCTCTAGCCTGTATGTCATGCCAGGCAACATATGAATTGAGGCAGCAACGGTGGATCTCTGCAACAGACGGCTGCTCGGTATGCTACCGCACCCAATAAAGCCGTCAGGTGACGGTGCTAGTATTGCTTGCGGTCATGTTGTGCCTTGAAGTCCCGCTTCAGGATGGTAATGAAACTGGCATGATGGTTTGACTTGGGGGCGTCCTGGCTGCGTTCCAGACGGCCTGGCTGCCTTGGGGCCTATGACGTGGCCACCTGATGATTATGCGTTGCTAGGCGGTTACAAGTTTGGCCGTCATCTGACCAGTGCCGGCTGATGCAGCCGCTGACTCCGCCCGCCATGCCCGCCAGCCGCACGCGGACGAATGCCTGCCCGGCGTGGCGGCGTCATGGGCGTGCCGGACGGCCCAGCTGGGCGGCATCCAGCGCCACATCGGCTGCCCGCCTCTCAATGCCGGTGAGCGGCGACGCGCTGCTGCGGCTGGTGCGTACGGCCGGGCTGCCCGCCCCAGCCCCCGCCGCGGGCGGCCGGCATCGACAAGTGGGCCTGGCGGCGCAGGCCGAGCCACGGCACCGTCGCGTGCGACTGGGAACGCGGGCGTGTCGCCGACCTGCGTGCCGGCCGCCGCACCGGACCCGTCACCGCCTGGCTTGCAGCAGTACCCGGGCGTTGCGGCCGTTGCACGCGACCACACGAGCGTCTTTAGGGCAGCATGTGGCTGAACGGCCGAAGCCTCTCCGGCCTTATACCAACGGCCCTTCGCGATGACCGTTCTGCCCCTGTACCCGCCTGTCGTTGCCCCCTCTGTCATTGCGACGCGGCAATCCAGGGGCCGCCAGACCGGAGAGCAATTCATGCCCCCTGGATTGCCGCGCCGAAGCCGGCTCGCAATGACGGTTGCGGATTGGGTGCAGCATCGTAAGCGTCAGAGCGGAGGGCCGTTGGATCACGTCACGGCCTTACTTCACGGGGGCGAGCGCCGCCGCCTTCCTTGCCGCCGCGGACAGGTCGAGGCGGGAGTACACGCCGAACGAGGACCCGTCGTCCAGGAAGCCGCCGCCCGGCCCCTCGGTCGAGGTCAGGATGTCGTCGGCCTGCGCCAGCGTCAGGCCGGGAAAGGCGGCCGTCAGCAGGGCGCCGGCCTCCGGGGCGGCCTTGCCCACGTCCTCCAACCGGCCGGCGGTCTCCGGATGGACCACCGGCAGTCCATAGGTCTGGGTGGCCTCGATGAGGGCCTGGTTGGCCGCCGGGTTGCTGAACCGGCTGGCATCCTCCTTGGCGCAGGCGGCCACGGTGCCGCCGCAACCCGCCTGCAGGGCGGCGGTCAGGTCGGCCCGGGCGGACGCCAGGGCCGCGCGGTAGTCGGTGATGACCGCCGCCTGGCGCCGGGGCTGGCCCACGTAGGCCGGGTCGTTGGCAAGCAGGTGCGCGACGTCGTGCAGGGCCAAGGCCCGCCCGGCGATCACGTCCATCGCATAGTGCGCGCCGAGGATGACCCGGCTGTTGCCATACTCGGCCGCGCGCGTGACCTCCTGCTCGTAGCGCTCCGGCACGAGCAGGGCGAGCAGCACGGCCTCCATGGTGCCGTAGGTGGCGTGGCCGCTGGGGAACGAGGGGCTGTCGGTCAGGTCCTGCGCGGGTCCGCGCAGGTAGGCGGCGTTGCCGGACGGCGCACCGAAGTAGTCGGCGCCGGTGATCGGCGCCAGGCTCGGCTCGGTCTGGAACGGCCGGGAGTTGCCGTAGGCGTCGGCGCCGGGACTGCCCGCCACCACGCCATACGCCCGGCCGAGGACGTCGGTGACGCCGCCCGCGGCGGTGAGGATGGCTGCGGCGGCCGGCGAGACGGGCGTCCTGCCGTCGGTGGTCGCATTGGCGAGGAAGTATTTCCCGGCGTTGGAGTCCGAGGCCGTGGTCTCGTTGGTGTAGGCGAACAGGTTCGCGACCGCGGGGGAGACGTTGGTGAAGGACCCGGCGTCCTCATAGTGCGCCAGGGCCTGGTAGGCGGACCCGAGCCTCGTCCCCAGGCCGTCGGCAAGCTCCGCAGCATCCCCGCTGGTGATGAAGGCGTCCCGGAGCGCCTGCTGCCGCTGGTCGGGGAACGCCAGCAAGGTCGGCTGCTTGCGGGTGCCGGCCTGGATCGCCCCCGTGACGGCCAGGTTCGCCGCCAGGGCCGCCCGGCCCGCCGCGGTGTTGGGCAGCGCGCTGAAGGGCGCCAACCCCTGCAAGGCGGCCATGTTCGACAGGGACTGCGCCCGGGCACCGGGCGGCGCCAGCGCGCACACGAGCACGACGCCCCATGCCAACAGGCCCCGCAACCCATGCGCAAGACGGTCGATCCGCGGCGCCATCCAACACTTCCGGCGACGCGGCACGCGGCCGCCGGCCATGACGCCTGCATCACAGCCGTCGCTTGCGCCGCCCATACAGATCAGCAAGGACATCAGGCCCGGCGCCCCAAGCGCCGGAGCCGCGGTGAGCCGCCGTGCGGCGCGCCCATCCTGGCGCACCCAGGCCGCCGCCCGAGCCGCTCCATGGGTGCGATCCCGGTCATGCCCCCGGCGATTTGCACGACCGGTCCCGGTTCCGCGCCAAGGAGCCTTCCCGAAGATGGCCCGATCCGGCTTGCAGCACCGGACCTGCCCGGCGGTGGTGGCCGCACCGAACAGGACGCCGGGCTGCCGGGCTGGGGCGGTGAGCAGGTCGTCCTTGCATGGCGCACCATATCGCCATCCGCTGCCACGGCCGACACCGCAGGACAGGCACGCTCGGACAAGCCTTTGCCGAAGCTCAGGCGGCTTCCGCCAGGGCATAGCGGCGGCAATGCTCGAGGTAGGCCGACTCGTGCGTGCCAACCAGCTCCACAACGCTGTTCCACAGCCAAGAGGGTGCATCCAGCGACTTTGGCCGATTGCGCTTCAACTCGCCCAACCATCGCTTCCGGTCGGATGCATCCAACTGCCGGGCATGTCCGCGGCCGACGACGCGCGCCAGGAACTCCGCCACGCTCATCGCCTCGTCATGGGACAGGTGTTCGACCTCAAGCTTCAGGTCTTGGGGCAGGAGCTCCCGGATGAACACCGCCTTGCCCAGCAACCGCGCGGCAATCATGCGCCCGCCGAGAAACGGCGACAGGTTGCGCGCACCCGTCACCACCCGCTCGGCATTGTCGTGCGGCATGTCCGCCGTCTTGCTGCAAGGGGCCGCCGCGGCGATCGCCTCCTTGACGTCCATCAGGCAGTGACGCTCCGCCCTGCCAGTGCTGACAGCGACCAGCACGGCCAGGCGCAAACGCCCGAGCGAACTGCACCCCTTGCGCCAGTAGGCGGCGTCCAGCACGCGCACGGACGCGTCCTCGTCGCGTGAGTGCAGGGACACCACGAGCCGCCGCAGGTCGTCGCTGGCAAAGAGTTCGTCCACGCCCGCACGCTCGTCCCGCATCAGCGGCCAAAACCGCTGCCCGAGTGGTATGACGGGTTCGACGCCTTCGATGCGTTCGTCCGCAAGGTGCTTCCAGGACCGGCCCCTCGCCTCCTTCATCACCAGCTTGACCGTCTTCGGCATGGCGTCGCTTGCGTCCAACGTCTCGCCTTGCGCTTGCGGCGCGAAGGCGGACTCGTAGCCGCCGACCATGCGTTCGAGCATGCAGGCCGTGGTGACGCCGGGAAGGTCGGAGCCACGCGCCGCCATGGCCAGCGACAGGCCAAGCCGGATAAGGTCGTGCGCCGGGTTGCCGATGACAGTCTGGTCGAGGTCGCGGACTTGGATGGCGAGCGCGCCATCGGTGCTCGCCACCGGTCCGAGGTTGCCGACATGGCAGTCACCGCAGATCCAGGTCTGCGGACCCTGCGGCACTGCGAGGCCGCTGGAGGCTTCGAGCCATTCGTAGAACCGCGTCGTGCTGCCGCGCACGTAGGCGTGGGCCGAGGCCGCCATCTTGCGGTTGCGCTCGGCCGCAAGCAGCTTCATCCGATCTTTCGGATCGGCGACGACCTTAGCTTTCATCACTGCCCTCACCACGAAGCCTGTTTGCGCCAAGCATCCCTGAACGTGCGAGTCATCGGGACAGGACGGTCCAGCCTGCTCGACGGGCTCGCCATTTCAGACAGGCCTATCTGCGCCGGTGTAACGCACCGGCGACACCAGAGTTACAAGGTAAGCTGCGCCCATCGCCAGCGGTCTCGATTGTATGGGGGTCACGTAGCGGCTCGGACTGGGATTGGAAGGTTCCGGGCCAAGCTGCGCTGTAGCCGCCGGTGCAATTCTGGTTCTCCCGCGCTTGCCATGCCGTTGTTGCGCTGTCACCCGGCGTGCAGGACGCGGGCGCCGCTTCGCATGGTGTCGGGCACGTATGGCGGACGGCAGGCCCAGCGGCAGGGTGTCCGCCGATCGCTGTTCGTGACGCCAACGCTGCCAGTCCGCTATCGGCCACTTCAGGCCGTTGCGCCAGCCCATGGAGCACGCCGCAGCCTATCGGAGCCAGAGCATCCAAAGGCGTCAGCCGATCGAGGTGCGCGACGGCATGGAATGACCCGGCCCCGGCATCGTGCCTGGTTCGCCGCCGCCGCTCGCGTTGCGTCGCTGCGCGCCTGATCAGGAAGCAGCCCGCAGCAGGGCCGGGGTGGCTGGGGCCGCAGGCCGAGTTTGAGGAACCGTGTCATGGGATGCCTCACTGCATAGGGCGGCAGGCCGTGGAGGGTGGCGCGATGCCGGTTCTGTTTTGGTCACCAGGTCTAGATGGTTGACCGTCCCAGCCCGCCGCAAGGCGGCACAATGCCGCAACCAAGACACGTCACGAAGTCCGCACGCCTGCATTGCACCGGCGAGGACACGGGCATCCCCCATCCGGTGCTGGCGGCGATGCGCCCGTAGCGCCCCGCAATCAGGCGCCGGCGGTTTCATGGAGGGACACGAAGCCTGCGAAGGGGACAGGGAACGCCAGTCCCTCACCATCGCTGAACGGATCACGCCTGCGCCGACTCCCAAGCCGATCCCCGAGCCGGGCCACGACGCTCGCGGAACAGAAGGGGTCGAGCAGCGGCAGCGCGTCCGTCGGCGGGCGCAACAATCTCCCTTGTTGGGCTGCCACGCCTTCGAACTCGGCAACGGCCTTGTCGCGAACAGCCATGGCGCGGCGTTTTCTGCTACTGATACGTGAGTACACCGGCCATGCCCGGCTGCAAACACGAACCTTGGCGCAAGAAACGAGAATTCCGAAAAGGCTGAATCACAATCTTGGAATGCCGCATCATAGAGACAACCGACATACCGGCCGTCGTTGCGGTACTCACGAATGGCTATCGTGACCAGCGCGACGGTGCCTATTGGGAACGAGCGCTGGCCCGCCTCGTCGCACGCCCGGCGATCGCGGGGTATCCACGCTTCGGCTACCTGCTGGAGAGCGACGGCGCGGTGGTCGGCGTGATCCTGCTGATCTTCGCACAGGTGCCGGGACCCGGCGGCGTGGTCCTACGCTGCAACCTTTCCAGTTGGTATGTGACCGAGCCATTCCGGGCGTTCGGATCGATGCTCATATCGCGCGCCCTGCGGCACCGCGAGGCAACCTATGTCAACATCACGCCGGCGCCGCACACCTGGCCCATCCTTGCCGCCCAGGGCTTCATCCGCTTTTGCGAAGGCCGCGTCGTCGCCCTGCCGATGCTCTCGTTGCGCGGGCGGGGCACGGTCACGCCGGCGGCCACGGCCGAACCCGGGGACGACATCGACCCGGCTGAGATCGCCTTGCTGCGCGACCATGCGGCCTGGGGCTGCATGGTCGTCGTCTGCACCGAAGGCGGCCGGCGCCTTCCCTTCGTCTTCGCGCCACGCGTCCGCGCGGGCCTCGTCGGCCTCGCCGTGCTGACCTACTGCAGGGATCTCGCCGATTTCGAGCGCTGCGCCGGCCCGCTCGGCCGCTACCTGGCCCGGCGCGGCTTCCCGCTCGTGGTCGTGGACTCGAATGGACCGCTCGCGGGCGTGCCGGGGCGGTATCAAGCGATGAAGCCGAAATACTATCGTGGAGCAAACCGCCCCCGCCTCGGAGACGCCGCCTTCACCGAACGGGCGGTGTTCGGTTCCTGATCAGACGGCCGCAGCACCTCCTCGGTCACCAGCCACGCCGTTGCATGGCCGAACAGCACGCTCGGCCGGTGGGTACCGGTCCAGCATAGGGCGTGGAGCCAGCGCACCAGGCAGGATCGCGCGAGCGGGCCGGTGAAATCGCGGTAGCCGTGCTGCTCCCTGATCTCGGTCGCATAGACCCAACGCCCCCGCGTGGTCGCGTAGCGGGCAAGACAGCCTGGATCAGCGATGAAGTTGGCCCGCCCTCGTGGAGTGTTGATGGGCTTCGGCGACTACGGTTTGGCTTCGGCCACCTGCATGGTTGCTTCGTAGGC
>CAXTFY010000244.1:0-8409 GCA_964243265.1 uncultured Acetobacteraceae bacterium
GGGAAGCGGTGCGCGGGCGGCCGTTGGGATGGGGACGGCGGCCCATCAGTGCGCGCCCAGCCCGCGCATGATCGAAATCTGGGTCAGCGCGGCGGCGGCCGCCTCGGCGCCCTTGTTGTGGCCGTCGTCGCGCGACCGTGCGGTGGCCTGGGCGATGTCGTGCACCGTCAGCAGGCCGGTGCCGAGGGCGATGCCGTACTGCAGGGCGACGTGCATCAGGCCGGCCATGCTCTCGCGGCAGATGTGGTCGTAATGGTCGGTCTCGCCGCGCACGATGCAGCCGAGGGCCACGAAGCCGTCAAAGCGCCCGGCCCCGCGCAGGACGATGCGGATGGCCTGCGCCAGCTCGAACGCGCCGGCCACGTCCAGCGACTCGTAGGTGGCCCCGGCGGCGCCCAGGATGCGCTGCGCGCCCCGGGTCATGCCGTCCACGACATCGCGGTAGTACGGCGCGCGCACCAGCAGGACGCGGGGTGGCGGGCCGGGTACCTGGGGCGCGGCCGGCAGCGGCGCGTCGGCGGTGCTCATTCGTGGGTGGCGTCGGGCGGGGCGCCCTCGATGGCGCGGTGTTCGATGATGTTCAAGCCATAGCCCTCCAGCCCCACCATGGTGCGGCGCGTGTTCGACAGCAGGATCATGTCGCGCACCCCGAGGTCGGTCAGGATCTGCGCGCCGATGCCGTAATCCCGCAGGAAGTGCTGCGGACGCGGGCTGTTCGCCATGGCGCGGACCCGGTCGGATACGGCGGTCGCCCGCGTGTCCCGGATCAGCACGACGGCTCCCCTGCCCTCGTCCGCAATCATCCGCATGGCGCCGTATAGCGCAGACCAGGAGGGTCCGCCGAGGATGTCGTTCACGATATCGACGGCGTGCATGCGGACCAGTGGCGGCAGCGGACCCGACAGGTCGCCCTTGGTCAGCACGACATGCTCGGCGTAGTCCATCGTGGTGCCGTACACCAGCAGCCGCCAGTCGCCGCCGACGGCGTGGTGCATGGTGCCGGCCTCGACGCGGCGCACCAGCTTCTCGGTGCGGCGGCGGTGGGCGATCAGGTCGGCGATGGTGCCGAGCTTCAGGTTGTGGTGCTGGGCGAAGGCGCACAGGTCCGGCAGCCGGGCCATGGAGCCGTCGTCGTTCATGATCTCGCAGATTACGCCGGAGGGATTCAGCCCGGCCAGGCGGGCGATGTCCACCGCCGCCTCGGTGTGGCCGGCGCGGACCAGGGTGCCGCCCTCGCGCGCCACCAGGGGGAACACGTGGCCGGGGGTGGCGATGCTGTCGCGCCCGGTCTCGGGGTTGATGGCGACGCCGATGGTGCGGGCGCGGTCGGCGGCGCTGATGCCGGTGGTGACGCCCTCCTTGGCTTCGATGCTGACGGTGAAGGCGGTTTGCAGGCGGCTGCGGTTGGACTGGCTCATCAGCGGGAGGCCGAGGGCCTCGACGCGCTGCCGGGTCATGGCGAGGCAGATCAGGCCGCGGGCGTGGCGGGCCATGAAGTTGACGGCATCGGCGGTGGCGAACTGCGCGGGGATGACCAGGTCGCCCTCGTTCTCGCGGTCCTCGTCGTCCACCAGGATGAACATGCGGCCGGCGCGGGCCTCCTCGATCAGGTCGGCGGCGGGGGCCAGGTAGTCGGACAGCACGGCGGTCTTCATGCGGGCACCTCCTGCAGGCGCGCGACGTAGCGGGCGAGCATGTCGATCTCGATGTGGATGCGGTCGCCGGGCTGCAGTTGGCCGAGCGTGGTGACGGTCCAGGTGTGCGGGATGATGTTGACGCCGAAGCGGGAGGGGCCGGACGGGGTGTCGGCCACTTCGTTCACCGTGAGGGATACGCCGTCCAGGGCGACGCTGCCTTTTTGGGCGATGAAGCGGGCCAGGTCTGGGGGGGCCTCGATGGTGACGCGCCAGGATCCATTTTCCTGGATGACGGAGGCGACCTGGCCGACGCCGTCCACGTGGCCGGAGACCAGGTGGCCGCCCAGCTCGTCGCCCATGCGAAGGGAGCGTTCGAGGTTCATCGGGCTGCCTTCCGCCCAGGCGCCGAGCTTGGTCTTGGAGAGGGTTTCGCCCGATACGTCCACGGCGAACCAGTCGGGTCCGACCTCCACCGCGGTCAGGCAACAGCCGCCGCAGGCGACGGAGGCGCCGATGGGGATGGCGGCGGTGTCCGGCCATGGCGTGCCGATAACGATCCGCATGTCCTGCCCGCCGCCGAGCGGTGCCAGGCGGCGGACTTGGCCCATGCCGGTGACGATCCCCGTGAACATCAGGCGGCCAGGCTTTCTGTTGCAAGCCGGCGTAGTTCGGTCAGCATGTCATCCCCCATCGTTCGCTCCGCCGTTCGCACGAAGCGCGGCATCCCGTCCAACCCTGCAACGCCGAACGGCTGAACCGCCGCCAGGCCGTCGCCGCCCATGATGGCCGGCGCATGGAACCAGGCCACGCAGTCCACCAGCCCGGCCCGGAGCAGGGCGGCCGCGACCCCTGCCCCGCCCTCCACCATGACCCGCGTCAAGCCTGCCTTTCCCAGAAGGTGCAGGGCTGCCGCAAGGTCAACCCGCGGGCTATCCGTAGCGACCGGGCCAGCGGTTGCAAACAGCCGCACCCCGGCCGCTGCCAGCGCCGCCTGACGTTCGGGCGAGGCGGCGTTGCCGTGCACGATCCAGGTCGGCGCCTGCCCCGCGGTTGCGACCAGGCGGGCGGGTAGCGGCGTGCGCAGGGCGCTGTCCACGACGATGCGGACCAGCGGCGTCTTGCGGCATCCGGGGATGCGGCAGGTCAGGTCCGGGTCGTCGGCCAGCACGGTGCCGATGCCGACCAGGATGGCGTCGTGCCGGCCGCGTAGGGCGTGGCCGGCGCGGCGGGCCTCTGGTCCGGTGATCCAGCGGCTTTCGCCGGCGGCGGTTGCGATGCGGCCGTCCAGCGTCGTCGCCAGCTTTAAGGTCACCATGGGCCGACCGGTCCGGATGCGGGAGAGGAACCCGGCCTGCTGCTCGTTCGCCTCCGCCGCCAGCAGGCCGGTCGTCACGTCCACGCCCGCCGCCCGCAGCCGGGCGAGGCCGTTGCCGTTCACGCGCGGGTCCGGGTCGTCGCCGGCGACCACGACACGGACCACGCCCGCGGCGATCAGCGCATCCGCACAGGGCGGGGTCTGCCCGTGGTGGCTGCATGGCTCCAGGGTGACGTAGGCCGTGGCGCCGCGTGCCGCGTCGCCTGCCATTGACAGTGCGGCCGCCTCTGCGTGGGGCCGCCCGGCCGGCGCCGTCGTGCCGCGGCCGACTACGCGGCCACCCCGCACCAGCACGCATCCGACGGCCGGGTTGGGCCAGGTGCTGCCCAAGCCGCGCCGCGCCAGGGCCAGCGCGGCGCGCATGTGCTGCTCGTCGTCCATGAGGCCCATGTCCATGCGGCCTATGTAGGCTCGTCGAGCGAGCCGAGGAAGGCCTCGAAGTCCTTGGCCTCGCGGAAGTCGCGGTATACGCTGGCGAAGCGGACGTAGGCGACGGCGTCCACCTCCTTCAGCGTCTCCATCACCAGTTCGCCCAACTGCTTGCTTGGGATGTCGTTTTCGCCGGAGGCTTCGAGCTGGCGGACGATGCCGTTCACGATGCGCTCCAGCCGCTCCTCGTTCACCGGGCGCTTGCGCAGCGCGATGCGGATGGAGCGGCCCAACTTGTCGCGGTCGAACGGCACCCGGCGGCCATCGTTCTTCAGCACCGTCAGCTCGCGCAGTTGCACGCGCTCGATGGTGGTGAAGCGCTGGCCGCAGCCGCCGCAGAACCGGCGGCGGCGGATGGCCGACCCGTCGTCGGTGGGCCGGCTGTCCTTGACCTGGCTGTCGTCGTGGCCGCAGAACGGGCAGCGCACGCGGGGTTAGGCCTCCGCTTAAGCCCCGATAAGCGCCCCGCCGCCGACCTGCGCGCCGGTGTAGATCGGAAAGCGGGCGCACATCTCCAGGACGCGGGCGGCCACCGCCTGCTCGGCTGCGGCGTTGCCGCCGTCGTTGGAGCGGGTCAGGCCCTCCAGCACCTCGCCGATCATCACGCCGATCTCGCGGAACTCCGCCGTGCCGAAGCCGCGGGTGGTGGCGGCCGGGGTGCCCAGGCGGATGCCGGAGGTGATGGCGGGCTTCTCCGGGTCGAACGGGATGGCGTTCTTGTTGGTGGTGATGTGCGCCCGCTCCAGGCTGGCCTCGGCCAGCTTGCCGGTGACGCGCTTGGGCCGCAGGTCGACCAGCATCAGGTGGCTGTCGGTGCCGCCGGTGACGATGTCGCAGCCCTGCTCGATCAGGGTCTCGGCCAGCATTCGGGCGTTGTCGATCACCGCGCGCTGGTAGGTGCGGAACTCCGGGCGCAGCGCCTCGCCGAAGGCGACGGCCTTGGCGGCGATGACGTGCATCAGCGGGCCGCCCTGCAGGCCGGGGAAAACCGCCGAGTTGAAGCGCTTGCCCAGGGCGTCGTCGTTGGACAGGATCATGCCGCCGCGGGGGCCGCGCAGGGTCTTGTGCGTGGTGGTGGTGGTGACGTGGGCGTGCGGCACCGGCGAGGGATAGACCCCGGCGGCGACCAGGCCGGAGAAGTGCGCCATGTCGACCATGAAGGTCGCGCCCACTTCGTCCGCCACGCGGCGGATGCGGGCGAAGTCGATGACGCGGGGGTAGGCGGAGCCGCCGGCGATGATGAGCTTCGGGTGCTCGGTGCGGGCGAGGCGTTCGAGTTCCTCGTAGTCCAGCAGGCCCGTGCCCTCGACGACGCCGTACTGGATGGCGCGGAACCACTTGCCCGACAAGTTCGGCGCGGCGCCGTGGGTCAGGTGGCCGCCGGCGGCTAGGCTCATGCCCAGGATGGTGTCGCCGGGTTGAAGCAGGGCCAGGAACACCGCCTGGTTGGCCTGGGCGCCGCTGTGCGGCTGCACGTTGGCGTAGGTGCAGCCGAACAGCTCCTTGGCGCGGTCGATGGCCAGGATTTCGGCGCGGTCCACCTCGCCGCAGCCGCCGTAGTAGCGGCGGCCGGGGTAGCCCTCGGCGTACTTGTTGGTCAGCACCGAGCCTTGCGCCTCCAGGACGGCGGCGGAGACGATGTTCTCGCTGGCGATCAGCTCGATGCCGTCCTGCTGGCGGGTCAGCTCGCCGGTGATGGCGGCGGCCAGCTCGGGATCGGAGTCGGCGAGGGAGGCGGAGAAGAAGCGGGTCAGGCTGGGGGTGGCGCTCTGCTCGTTCATGGGGTGCGGCCTTTGGGTCCGTGCGGGGTGGGTTTGCATAGCATAGGGAGACGCGGCGAAGAACCAATTGGGGGTTATGGCAGGGCGTCCAGGAATGCGGGCATGCGACGCATGGCTTCGGCGCGGGCGGCTGGGTTGGTGTGGGTTCGGCTATTGCGGTCGGGGGGCGTGCCCACTGCTCCCTATGGGAAAGGGCCGGGGTGAGGGACACGGCAAGCGCTGAGTCCGGCGTGTTTGGAAGCGGATTTCATGCTTGAAGGGGGCAGGTTCAGCCCTTGCCGCGTCCCTCACCCCGGCCCTCTCCCGGAGGGAGAGGGAGAAGGCAGGCGTTTTATATGACGCCTTTTGCCCGCAGTTCGCCGAGCCGAGTTGTGGAGAGGCCTAGCACCCCCTCCAGCACCTCGTTGGTATGCTCGCCCAGCACCGGCGGCGGCCTGCGGTAGTCGGCCGGCGTCTCCGATAGGCGCACCGGGTTGGCGATCACCTTCACGCCGTCCGGCGTGGCGGAGTGTGGCATGGATACCACCGTGCCGCGCGCCTGCACCTGCGGGTCGGCGAACACTTCCTTCAGCGTGTTGATGGGACCGCAGCCGATCTTCATGGCCTCCAGCCGCTCCACCCACCATGCCGTCGGATGGCCGCGCAGTATCGGGGTCAGCATGTCCGTCACAAGCTGGCGGTTGCCGACGCGGTCTGCGTTGGTGGCGAAGCGCGGGTCGGCCAGCATGTGCTCCAGGCCGAAGCCCTCGCAGAACCGCTTGAACGTCGGGTCGTTGCCGACGGACAGCACGACGTAGCCGTCCTCGGTCGGGAACACCTGGTAGGGCACGATGTTGGGGTGCTGGTTGCCTAGGCGCACCGGGTTCTCGCCCGTCGCCAGGTAGTTCATGCCCTGGTTCGCCAGCCAGGCGGCGTGGGTGTCCAGCATGCCGATATCGACCTGCTGGCCCTGCCCCGTCGCCGTCTTGTGCCGCAGCGCCGCCAAGATGCCGATGCAGCCGTACAGCCCGGCGAACAGGTCCGCCACCGGAACGCCCACCTTCTGCGGCAGGCCGTCCGGCTCGCCGGTCAGGCTCATGATGCCGCCCATCGCCTGGATCAGGCTGTCGTAGCCCGGACGCGGCGCGTAGGGACCGGTCTGCCCGAACCCGGTGATGGAGCAGTAGATCAGGCCGGGGAACCGCTTGTGCAGTTGCTTGTAGCCCAGGCCGTACTTCGCCAGCGCGCCGACCTTAAAGTTCTCGGCCAGAATGTCCGATTTCTCGATCAGCGCCAGGGCGATCTCCTGACCCTCGGGCGTGGCGATGTCCAGGGTCACCGACCGCTTGTTGCGGTTTACGCCGACGAAGTAGGCGCTCTCCTGCGTGCCGGGCATGAAGGGCGGGGCGAAGCCGCGGGTGTCGTCGCCGCTGCCGGGCTTCTCGATCTTGATGACGTCGGCGCCGAGGTCGCCCAGCATCTGCACGCAGGTCGGACCCGCGAGCACGCGGGTCAGGTCGAACACGGTCAGGCCCGTGAGGGGGCCGGTCGGCGTTGCTTGGGTCATGCGTCACTCATGCGTTGGTCCGTTTCCCTGCCCTTGTCCGGCCTACCCGCCGGGTCCATTGTCGCCCGAGCGTTATATGCACCCATGGCCCTGAGGCAAACCCGATGCTCGACCGTCCGCAACCGACAAATGGCGCTTTAACGCCTAGTGAACCGACGTTGGACCAGCAGGCGCTGGCCACTGCGCTGTCCGGGCAGCACTTCATTGGCGGGCGGTTCGTGCCGGCGCGCACCGGGCGAACGTTTGCGGTGGTGAACCCGGCCACTGGGCAGGAGGTCGCGCGTGCGGCGGACGGCGACGCCGCCGATGTCGAGGCCGCGGTGCAGGATGCCGATGCCGCGCAGAAGGCTTGGGCCGGGATGCCGTCCCGCAAGCGCGGCGCCCTGGTCGCGCAGTGCGCCGCCGTGCTGCGCGAGCATGTCGAGGAGCTGGCCCGGCTGATCGCGCTGGAGACCGGCAAGGCGCTGCGCACCGAGAGCCGGGTTGAGGCGCAGGTCGTCGCCGACATCTTCGAGTTCTATGGCGGCCTGGGTGGCGAGCTGAAGGGTGAGACCGTGCCATTTGCGCCCAATGTGCTGTCGGTGACGGTGCGCGAGCCGCTGGGCGTGGTGGGGGCGATCATTCCCTGGAACGTGCCGATGCTGCTGATGGCGCTGAAAGTTGCGCCGGCGCTGGTGGCCGGCAACACCGTTGTCGTGAAGTCCGCCGAGGAGGCGCCGCTCGCGGTGCTGCGGATCTGCGAGCTGATGAACCGGGTGCTGCCGCCGGGCTGCTTCAACATGGTGTCTGGGTTCGGGCCGGAGTGCGGGGCGCCGCTGGTGGCCCACCCCAAGGTGCGGAAGGTGACGTTCACCGGCAGCGTCGAGGTCGGGCGCATCGTTTCCAAGGCTGCCGCGGAGAAGTTGATCCCGGTTACGCTGGAGTTGGGCGGTAAGTCGCCGATGATCGTGTTCGCCGACTGCGATTTTGAGAAGACCGTGCTGGGCGCGGTCACCTCGATGCGCTTTACCCGGCAGGGACAGAGCTGTACCGCCGCCAGCCGCATCTACGTCGAGCGGCCGGTGTTCGAGCGGTTTGTGGAGGCGCTGGCCGCCAAGGTGGACGCCATGGTGATGGGCGATCCCCTGGATGAGGCGACCGACATCGGCACCATTATCAGCACCGACCAGTTCGACAAGGTCAGCGGCTTCATCAAGGAGGGCCTGGCGACCCCCGGCGCCACCGGCCGCGCCGGCAGCGCCATGCCGACCGACCCGGCCCTGAGCAAGGGGCTGTTCATCCGGCCGTATATCTTCACCAACCTGCCCAACGACAGCCGCCTGGTGCAGGAGGAGATTTTCGGCCCCGTCACCTGCGTGTTCCCGTTCGACGACGTGGAAACCGTGCTGGCGGCGGCGAACGGCACCGAGTACGGGCTTGCAGCGTCGCTGTGGACGAACAACTTGCGGATTGGCTTGGACTTGGCGCACCGGCTTGAGGCAGGGTTGGTGCAGATCAACCAGAACCTCGTCGTGCAGGCCAACCTATCCTACGGCGGGGTTAAGAGCAGCGGACTCGGCAAGGAGGCCAGCCTGGAATCCATGCTGGAGCACTTCATGCACAAGAAGACCATCATGGTGAATTACGGCTGATCCTATGGCA
>CAXTFY010000245.1:0-8353 GCA_964243265.1 uncultured Acetobacteraceae bacterium
ACTGGAGCGGGCGAAGGGATTCGAACCCTCGACCCCAACCTTGGCAAGGTTGTGCTCTACCCCTGAGCTACGCCCGCGCACCAGCGAGCCGCGGTTCTACTGACCTCCGCCTTCCCGCGCAAGGCCCTTTCCTCCGCCCCGAACGCCCGCTTGCACAATCCGCCCGCCCGTAACATCTATGCACCAACACCGCACCCTGCACGAGGCCAACCCCATGGACACCCTGATCGGGCAAAAGCCCCGGACACCCGCTCCCCGCCCCGGCGCCCCCGCCAGCGCCCCGGCCGGCGGCCCCGATGCCATGATCATCGACGGCACGCAGCAGACCTTCATGCAGGACGTCATCGAGGCATCCCGCAGTGTTCCCGTCCTGGTCGATTTCTGGGCCACCTGGTGCGGCCCCTGCAAGCAGCTCACCCCCGCGCTGGAGAAGGTCACGCGCGCTGCCGGCGGCCGGGTCAAGCTGGTCAAGATCGACATCGACGCCAACCGGGCCCTGGTCCAGCAACTGACGCAGGTCGGCCTTCCCCTACAGTCCGTCCCCACCGTCGCCGCCTTCTGGCAGGGCCAGATCGCCGACGTGTTCCAGGGCGCACTGCCGGAATCCGAGATCAAGCGCTTCGTCGAGAACCTGCTGAAGCTCGCCGGCGGCGCCATGCCCGCCGCCGACCTGCTTGCCGAGGCCAAGACAGCCATGGAGGCCGGCCAGTTCGAGGACGCCGGCGCCCTGTTCAGCACCCTGCTGCAAGACGAGCCCGAAAGCCCCGAAGCCTGGGCCGGCCTGATCCGCGTGCTGATGGCGCTTGGGCAGGACGACCAGGCGGAGGCCGCGCTGGAGCAGGTCCCCGCCAAGATCGCTGACCACCCGGAGGTCAGCGGCGCCCGCAGCGCTCTGGCCCTCGCCGCCGAGGGCCGTAGGGCGACGGGTCAGCTCACCGAGCTGGAGCGCCGTGTCGCCGCCGACCCGCTCGATCACCAGGCACGTTACGACCTCGCCACCGCGCTCAACGCCACCGACCGCCGGGCCGACGCCGCCGACGCCCTGCTCGCCATCGTCAAACAGGACCGCGCCTGGAACGACGACGGCGCCCGCCTGCAACTGCTTAAGTTCTTTGAGGCCTGGGGCCTGTCCGATCCCGCCACCCTGGCTGCGCGGCGCAAGCTGTCGGCCGTGCTGTTCAGGTAGCCGCCATGGGCGACCCGCCGCGCCTCGACGACCTTCCGACCGAGTTCGCCATCTTCCCCTTGCCCGGCGCGCTGCTGCTGCCGCATGGCAAGCTGCCGCTCAACATCTTCGAGCGCCGCTACTTGGCGATGGTCGAGGACGCGCTGTCCAGCGGCCGCGTCATCGGCATGATCCAGCCGGATGAGCTGCGCCCGGCCACCCCCAGCGGTCCCGCGCTGTACCGCGTCGGCTGCCTCGGCCGCCTGTCGTCGTTCAGCGAGACCGAGGATGGCCGTGTGCTGGTGACCCTGACCGGCATGATCCGTTTCGCCGTCAGGGTGGAATTGGAGATGCGCCGCGGCTACCGCCGAATCCGCGCCGACCTGGCCCGCTTCCGCTCCGATTTGGAGGAGCCGGCCACGGCCGACGACATCGACCGCGACGGCCTGCTCGACGCATTGCGGGCCTACTTCACGGCGCGCGGCTTCGACGCCAACTGGGACGCCATCAACGAAATGCCGGATGAGGCGCTGACCACGACCCTCGCCATGGTCTGCCCCTTCGACCCGGCGGAGAAGCAGGCTCTTCTGGAAGCACCTGCCGCCGCAGACCGGGCCGCGACCCTGATGACGCTGCTGCAGATGGGCGCCCACACCGCCGAGCCGGGCCGCCGCGGACGCCAGGCTAGCTAATGCCCAACCACTCGACACCAGCCCCGGCGATGGCCGGTCTGGATGACCGCACGGCCGTGCTGCCGGAGCTTGACCCCCGGTTGCTGGCCATCCTGGTCTGCCCGGTGACGAAGGGGCCGCTGACCTACGACCGTGCCGGCGGGGAGCTGATCAGCCGCAAGGCCGGCCTGGCATTCCCCGTGCGCGACGGCGTGCCGATCATGCTGCCTGAGGAAGCGCGCAGCCTGGATGACTGAGCCGGGCCCGCCGCAGCCCACCGAAATCCGGGTCCGCCGTGCATCGGCCCAACTGGAGGTCGAGTTCGACGATGGCACGCAGGTCCTGCTGCCCGCCGAATACCTCCGCGTTGAAAGCCCCAGCGCCGAGGTGCAGGGCCACTCCCCCAGCGAGCGCAAGCTGGTCTCCGGCAAGCGCGCCGTGAACATCGCTGCCGTCGAGCCGGTTGGCAACTACGCCATCCGCCTCCGCTTCACCGACGGCCACGACACCGGCATCTTCAGTTGGCCGCTGCTGCGCCAGTTGGGCCAGGAGCAGCCGGAACGCTGGCGGGCCTACCTCGACGCCCTCGCCGCGGCCGGGCGCAACCGGGACCGTTGATCTCCAACACCGGGTCCGGCATCGTGCCTGGCTGACGAGGGAAACCCCATTGCCCGCGCTGGACCCCCCCGCCCTGCCCGCGCGCCAGACCGTCCAGGTCAGGTTCTCCGTCCTGTTGCAGGAGGGCCCAGGTGACGAGGCGGCGTTGCGCGCCCTGGTGGCGGAGGCGGGGCCGGACGCCCGGGTGATCCGTGTGGGCAATCCTCTGCGGGCGCCGCTGACCATCGAACGCATCCTGATCCAGACCGGCCTGGTCGAGGCCGGGCTGCTGACCGATGAGGAGGCCGGCCAGGCCATGCAGCAGCTCCTCCACCGGGATGATGGCGCCCGGACGCTGCTGGTCATCGAGCAGGCGGAGACGCTGAGCCAGGCGGCGCTGCAAGCGCTGGCCCGCCTGGCGCCGGCCCGTGTGTCCGCCAGCCAGGCTGCGCTGCTGCGGATCGTCTTCGTGGGGGAGCCGGCCTTCGCCGGGCTGGTGCTCGCCACCCCGGATACGGAGCTGATCCGCGATGCCCTGCCGGAGCCGCCAGCGGCCGTTTCCCTGGTGGACATACGATCGGTGGAGCCGGACGTGGATGAGGAACCGTCCGCGCCCGTGCCGCCCTTCCTTCCGCCTGGGGTGCCCAGCGTTCCGGCGGAGGCCCCAGCCGAGCCGGCAAGCTGGTTCCAGGTGCTGAGCACCGGCACGGAAACCGCTGCGCCAGCGGAGCAGGCGCCAGCGCCCGTCCCAAGCCCGGCACGGTCGCCCTTGTGGCAGGTGTTCTGGATTCTGCTGGTGTTTTTTCTGGCGGGCGCCGGGATGGTGCTGGCGGCGGCCATCCTGCTCCATCGCTGACCCGGGCGGACCGTGGCGGCCAAACTGCGGCAGCAAGACTGCTGCGGCAACTTCGCAACGAGCCATCCGTGCCCGGTCCCGGCCGGTTACGCTGACGGACGGCCGCCTGGGACTTGCCGATCAACGCAACCCGGCATCGGCGCGGCCACCCAAACGTTCGGCAGCGCCCATGCCATCGCCGAGCGGCGGCGGCGAACGCTGCAACCGGCTTCGGGAAGGATGGACCTGGAACCTAGCCGCTGCACCGGAGCAGCCGTTTGGCGTCAGGCCGCCACCTCCATCTCCGTCAAGCCCGCCGCAAGCAGCGCCGTCAGGTCGGCACGGGCCATGGCGATGCAGCCCTCGGTCGGGGCGTAGTCCGGCCGGGCCAGATGCAGGAAGATAGCGCTGCCAAGGTTGCGCACCACCGGCGCGTCGTTCCAGCCGAGCACGCCGATGATGTCGTAAACCTCATCCGTCCGCCACAGCGCCTCGTGCCGGCCAGCATAGGGCAGGCGGACGGGACGGTTGTACGCGGCGTCCCCGGGATCGTCGCACCAGCCGTCATGCGGCGCCATCGGCGATACCGGGACCGAGGCACGGGGCCGCGCCACCCGGTCGGCCCGGTACAGCACCCGGCGCAGCGGCAGCAGCCCGGCCGGGGTCGCTCCATCGCCCTCCTGCTTCTGCGCCCGCACGCCGCCATGGCCCAGCGCCGCCCGCACCTGCAGGCCGCCCATGGCCACCATGCCGTCCAGCCCGACCATTGCCTTCATGCCAACCCCTTGTTGAACGCCCGGCTGTTGCGCCGCCCCTGCGGTGCCATCGCGCGGGCGGTAAGGCCGCGGGCCAGGCCAGCAAAGGCGCAGGCCGGCAGCAGGCGGCTGCAGAAACCCCGGCAGCATGGCAGTCCACCCAATCAGGACGCAGCAAGGCCCATGCCAGCCGCTGCAGCCCTAGGCCACCCATTCGCAACCAGGCTGGCCTATTCCAGCAGGTGGCCGAACCGCCGCGCCTTGGTGGCCAGGTAGTGGTCATCCACCCCGTTGGCCGGCACCACCAGCGGCTCCCGCCCGGTGATCTCCACCCCGCAGGCCGCCAGCGCCGCCAGCTTGTCGGGGTTGTTGGTCAGCAGGCGCACCCGCGGGATGCCCAGCCCCTGCAGCATGGTGGCGGCGATCAGGAAGTTGCGCTCATCGGCGTTCCAGCCCAGCGCCCGGTTGGCGTCCAGGGTGTCCAGCCCGCGGTCCTGCAACATGTAGGCGCGCAGCTTGCCCGACAACCCGATGCCCCGCCCCTCCTGCGCCAAATACAGCAGCACGCCACGCCCCTCCGCCGCCATGCGTTGCAGCGCCATGTGCAACTGCGGCCCGCAGTCGCAACGCAGGCTGCCCAGCAGGTCGCCGGTGAAGCATTCGGAGTGCACCCGGCACAGCGGCGCCCCAGGCTCCCCGTTACCAAGGCTGGCATCCTCGGGCGTGCCGACCAGGATGGCCAGGTGCTCGATCCCGGCGTCCGGCGCGCGAAAGGCCACCACGCGGGCGTCCGGCGCATTCTGCAGCGGCACCCGCGCCTCCGCCACCCGGACCAGCCCCTTGGACGCCGCGTCGGGATGCGCGAGCACATCGGCGGCGGGGACGGTCAGCAATCCCAGCCGGGCCGCCTGGGCGCCGGCATCCGGCCGCGCCGCGGCGACCAGCGCCGCCGGCAGCAACCGGGCCAGCTTTAACAAGGCCAGCGCCGCTCCGGCCAGGGCCGGGAGGGCCGCCGGCTCCGGCGGGTCGGCCAGCAACTGGTTTGCTGTCGGGTCGGCCATGCCGCGCAGCACCGCTACGTCGGCCAACGCCCCGGTCCGCACGGCGATGGCCGGTGCGTCGGGCGGCACCGGACGGCGCAGCAGGGCCGCCGCACGCACCGGCGCCAGCAGCAGCACCGGCGGACCCGCGGCCAGCCCGGTCAGTTCCGCCACCCCCCGCGCCCCAGTGGTGTCGGCCGCCAGCACCACCAGGTCGGGCTGCTCCGGACCGCCCTGCAGCAGCACCGGCGTGCCGCGGCGCAGGTCGGCCAGCGCGCGGTGCACGGCGCGCAGCCGCAGCAGGCCAGGATCAGCCGTCAGGTCATGCGACGGGAGGGCGGAGGGGTGCAGGTTGTCATGGGCAGACATGGGGTGCACGGGTATAGCAATCCGGGGAACGATCCCAGCGGGGGATATGGCGATGCTGCCCCGTATAGCTCTGGATGATCACCGCTCAAGAAAGCTCGTGCAACAAAAACTCACGCGGCTGTGTGCAACTTGCGCCGGCTGCGGGGTGTTTGGAACAGTGCTGTCCATCGAGGGTCAACTCCTGCTACGGTCACATTTCGGGGTATCACAGTTTTGTGTGCCAATTTCCACAATATTTCACAGACGAATCGCTCCGTGCCCAGTCCAAGGCGCGGCTTAGATGAGGTTGCCGAATGACGGCTGAGCGTCCCATCCTAATCGTTGACGACGACGCGACCCTGCGGGAGACCCTGGTTGAGCAACTGCAGCTCGATGGGGAGTTCCAGGCCACCGAGGCCGCCACGATCTCCGAGGCCGAGGCGAAGGTGACGGCGCGCGATGCCCGCTTCGACGCGCTGATCCTCGACGTGACCTTGCCGGACGGCGATGGGCGGGACCTCTGCGCCTCGCTCCGCAAGCAGGGCCTGCGAATGCCGATCATCATGCTGACCGGCTCGGACGAGGAGGCGGACGTGGTGCGCGGGCTGGACGCCGGGGCGAACGACTACATTGCCAAGCCGTTCCGCCTGGCCGAATTGCTGGCCCGGTTGCGCGCCCAGATGCGCATCTTCGAGAACAGCGAGGACGCCGTTTTCACCATCGGCCCCTACACCTTCCGCCCCAGCGCCAAGCTGCTGCAGGAGCCCGTGAAGAACCGCCGCATCCGGCTGACGGAAAAGGAGGCGGCGATCCTCAAGTTCCTGTATCGCGCCGGCACCCGCCCGGTGGCCCGCCAAGTGCTGCTGAACGAGGTTTGGGGCTACAACGCCGCCGTCACCACACACACGCTGGAGACCCACATCTACCGCCTGCGCCAGAAGATCGAGCCGGACCCTGGCAATGCCCGCCTGCTGGTGACCGAGGGCGGCGGCTACCGCCTGGACCCGCTGGGCGTGTTGCCCGTCGTCGCCACATCGGCCTGAACCCGCCTGCCTGCTCCCTCTTCCTCCGGGAGAGGGCCAGGGTGAGGGAGGCTGCAAGCGCCAACCCCGCCATGTCTCGCAGCACCCTCCACCCCTGCCCTCCTCCGGAGGAAACAGGGACAGGCAAGCATCTTCTAAACCAGTAATTAACTTAACAAGACGTTACTTCGGCCCTCCTCCCCGCCATGATGATCAGCGGTTCAGGGGTTGGCGCGATCCATGGCAACAAAGTATTGGGTCGGCGGCGTTGCCACCTGGGAAACCGGCTCCGGCTGGTCACCGCCAGGCCAGCCCGGCCCTGGTGACGACGTGGTGATCGGCGGCCAGCCCGGCACCTCCTCCGTCACGCTGTCCGACGACACGGCCGTCAACTCCTTGGTGCTGACTGGCGTGGGAACCCTGCTGCAATTCAGCGGCAGCAGCCTCACAGCCACCAACGGCATCACGCTGAACCAGGGCACCACGCTGCAGGTCGCCTCCTCCAGCAGCCTGCTGAACACCACGCTGACCCTGGCCGGCGGCACCGTCCAGGGCGCAGTCCTCGACGGCGTCGTAGTGCGCGGCACCCTGGACGCCGCCCAGTACGGCACGTTGCGGGTGGCCGACAGGGTGACGTTGGTGCCACCGGCGGGTCAGGCCGGGCTGTTGCTGACCGGAGCCGGCGCGGCGCTGTTCGCCTTCAACGCGGCCACCCTGGACGGCGGCATCATCCTGGCGGGGTCGGCGCAGTCGGGCAACGCGGCCAGCCTGAACGCCACGTCCCGCTCGCTGCAGCTTGGCCCGGCGGCGACGCTGGATGTGATCGGTGCGCTGATCATCGCCCAGGGCAGCCAGGGCGGCGGCGGATTCACCAACCAGGGCGTGATCAACATCGCGCCGGGCGGCAGCCTGTCCGCGCCGGTCGCCTTCGCCGGGTCAGGCACCCTACGCGTGCTGGGCGGCACCCTGCAGACCCAGGTGCTGGCCGGCCCTGCCGCGTTCGATGACGGGACTGGCACCATCCGGCTGACCGGCCTGCTCGGACCCAGCGCGGTGCCCACGGCCCTGACCGGCTTCCGCAGCGGGGACACGCTGGACCTGACCGGGCTGGCCTGGGGCGGCGACGTGACCGCCGCCATGCAGGGCGGCGTGCTGCAGGTCAGCAAGGGCAACACGGTGCAGGCGGCGTATCGCCTGACCGACGCGCAGCCGGGCCAGGTGGTGACGGTGCAGCAGGACGCCGGGTTCGGCACCCTGGTAACCACCACCGCGCAACCCTTGGCGCCGCTGGCCTTCACCGACCAGACGCTGGGCGACAGCGGGTCGCACAGCATGGACCCGATCGCGGCCGGGGCGCCCAGCTATTTGCAGTGGCAATACATCGACACTGGCGGCGATACCGTCGCCATGGCCGCGGCGGTGCCCAACGTGTTCATCCACGCCGGGAGCGGCACCAAGGCGATCACCGTCACCAGCGGACAGAACGTGGTGGACGGCGGCACCGGCAGCGCCTTCCTCACCAGCGGCAGCGGGGCCGACACCTTCTTCGTCGATGTGCGCGGCGGCGGGACGGTATGGGACACGCTGAGCAACTTCCATGCGGGCGACGCGATCACGGTCTGGGGATACCAGGCCCCCACGGGCACGATGCTGTGGGATGGCGTGGACGGTGCGGCAGGGCACCAGGGTGCGACCTTGCGGCTCAGCCTGGCGGGCAACGGCACGACGAATGCCAGCGTCAGCTTCGACGGGATCAGCCCGGATCGTGCGGCGGGCCTGCAGACCTCGACGGGAACGGTGGGTGGGCTGGCGTATCTTTATATCTACAATCCTGGGGTCTAAGGCAGGGCTATCGCGCACAGGATACGGCGCTGACCGCTGCTCCCCCTCCCTCCGGGAAAGGGCCGGGGTGAGGGAGGC
>CAXTFY010000246.1:0-8343 GCA_964243265.1 uncultured Acetobacteraceae bacterium
CCAGCGTCTTATCTGTTCCAGACGACCGTTCGCCTCCACGCAAAGTGCGGAAGAGTCACCAGAGCGGGCCAACTTCGACTTCACCCTGCCGGGTTCAGGGTCCGTTCAGTCATGTCATCAAGTGCTGCGACGCCTATGCGCGAGGGTGGCTGCGGACCTAACACTGCCACCATAGGACCAGGTGGGTCGTGACAGACATCAGGCAGGCCCATGCGCGGTTGATCCAGGACCCGAATTTCCAGTTCCGGTCCCCGCGGGGGTATGGGGTTGGCGGGGAGCCTTGGGCGGGCGGATCGCTGCTGGACGGGGCGGGTGGACTGTTCTGGGTCGTCGCTGCGGTCATCGTGGCGGCCCTGGCCTGGCTGGCGGTGCTGTGGCTGCGTGCGCCCCGCCCCGCCCAGGCTGTCCCAGCCGCCGTTCCTGCGCCGCCTCCGAGGCCGCTGCCGCGTGCCGCCCTTGCAGATGCGGACGCGCTGGCTGGCGCCGGGCTGTATGGCGCGGCCGTGCACGCGCTGCTGCTGCGCGGCCTCGGCGCCATCCAGGACGCGCATCCCCAGGCGGTTGCCCCGGCGCATACCAGCCGGGAGATCGCTGCCCTCGACACCCTGCCCCTGGCGCTCCGGGTGGCATTCTCCGGCATCGCCGTGCACACGGAGCGGGCGGTGTTCGCCCAGGCGCCGCTGGGCGTGGAGGAGTGGGATGCCTGCCGGGCACTGTATGCCGGCCTGTCAGCCCCGGCCGCGGCATGAGCCGCGGCGCCGCGCTGCCCACCACCCCGATGCCCGCTGCCTTGACGCCCGCTGCCTCGACGCCCGTCTTCCCGAGGCTGGCGGTGGTGGGACTGGTCGGCGCCGGTCTGGCCTGCTTCGTGGGCCTGGTGCTGCTGTTGGCGTTTGCGCGCGCCCCGAACGCCCGGGATGGCGGCGGTCATGCGGCATCGCGCTCGGCGATCGGCTTTGCCGGGGTGACGCACTTGCTGCGCGCCACCGGCACGCAGGTTGTGCTGCGCCGCCCAGTGCGCCGCGCCGCCGCGCCGCAGGACGGTAACGGCGGCCCGGCGCTGCTGGTGCTGACGCCCGGGCCGGATGTCAGCGGCCCCCAGGACATGCCGGATTACGCTGCCAAAGCCGTGCTGATCGTGCTTCCCAAGTGGCGGACCAGCGTGATGCAGGGGCACCCCGGCTGGGTCTGGCCGGAGGGGTTGCTGCCTGAGAGCCGGGTGCTGGGCGTGTTGCCCGGCGCGTGGCGCGGGTTGCGCCTGAACCGGCGAACCGACACGGCGCGACCGGAGCTGCACGGCATTGGCGCAATCCTCCGTGTCCCCGCGCCCGTCGTGCATCGCCTGCAGACGCTCGCCGAAACACCTGCTGCGGCATATTCCGGGGCCGGGGCGGACGCCGGGTCAGGCTGGACGGCCGTGCTGCGCGACGGCGACGGCGGGATCGTGCTGGGCCGGGCCGGCGCGTCCGGCCCCTACGTGCTCGCCGACCCGGACCTGCTGAACGACATGGCCTTGGCCGAGGCGGACGGGGCGGAGGTCGCCGCCGGCCTGGTCGGCGCCATCGCGGCGGGCGGCTCCGTCGCGTTTGACACGTCCCTGACCGGCTACGGCCGCACCCACGACCTGCTGAGCCGGGTGCTGGAGCCGCCGCTGCTCGGCGCGACGCTGTGCGCCGTGGCCGCAGCCGTGCTGGCCGGCCTGCTGTCCCTGCGCCGTTTTGGCCCCATACAGGCGGCGGCGGGCCAGGACCCCGGCCCGCGCGGGCTGGCCGACAACGCCGCCGCGCTGATCACGCTGGCCGGGCGCGAGCCGTGCATGGCGCTGCCCTATGCCGAGCTGACGCGCCTGCTGGCCGGCCGCGCCGCCGCGCCGCGGCACCTGGTTGAGGCTGGGGCAGGGCTTGACGCCATCCTGGACCGCGACGCCGTACGCCGCGGCCTGCCGGACACCATGACCGCCCTGCTTGCCGCCGCGAGCGGGGTCCACACCCGGGCGGGGCTGCTGCGCGTGGCCCGGCGCCTCCACCGCTTCAGATTGGGAATGCTGCATGGACATCTCTAAGGTGCGGGGCCTGGCCGTGCGCCTGCGGGCCGAGGTCGGACGCGCCGTGGTGGGGCAGGCGGCCACGGTGGACCTGCTCATCACCGCGCTGCTGGCGGGCGGCCACACCCTGCTGGAAGGCCCGCCGGGCACCGCCAAGACCCTGCTGGCCCAGTGCTTCGCACGGGCGCTCGGCCTGCAGTTCGGCCGCATCCAGTTCACCCCCGACCTGATGCCCGGCGACATCCTGGGCGGCAGCATCTTCAACTTCCAGACCAGCCAGTTCACCACCGTCCGCGGCCCCGTGTTCTGTGAGGTGCTGCTGGCCGACGAAGTGAACCGCACCCCGCCCAAGACCCAGGCCGCCCTGCTGGAGGCGATGCAGGAGCGCCAGGTCACGCTGGACGGCGTGCGCCACGACCTCGGCGCGCGCTTCACCGTGATCGCCACGCAGAACCCCATCGAGCAGCACGGCACCTACGCCTTGCCAGAGGCACAGTTGGACCGCTTCCTGTTCAAGCACGTGCTGGACTATCCCAGCGAGGCCGAGGAGCAGGCCATCGTCGCCGGCCATGGCGCCCGCACCGGGCTGCGCGACCCGGCGGCGATGGGCGTGCGGCCGGCGACGGACGCCGCAGGCATCGGGCACGCGGTGGCGGCGGTGTCGCAAGTCGTGGTCGCGGCGCCGGTGGTGGCCTACGTCGTCGCCCTGGTCCGGGCCACCCGCGCCTGTGGCGAGCTGCAGGCCGGCGCCTCCCCCCGTGCCGCCGCGATGCTCGCCGCCGCAAGCCAGGCGCGGGCGGCGATGCATGGGCGGGCCTACGTGATCCCAGACGACGTGAAGGTCCTGGCGCTGCCGGCGCTGCGCCACCGCGTGGCCCTGTCCGCCGCGGCGGAGATCGACGGGCGCACGGTGGCGGACGTGCTGGCGGGGCTGGTGGCGCAGGTGGAGGCACCGCGGTGAGGCTCGCAGCTGCTTGGCGTCCCGCAGCCAGCCCCGGCGGCCCCCGCGCCACCTCCGCCATCGTGCCGACCTGGCGGGCGGTCGGCGCCATGGCCGCGGGCGTGCCGGCGGCGCTGGCGTGCGGGATGGCAGCGGAGGGGCTGTGGGTTGCGGGGCCGGCCTGGGTGCTGGCCGTGCTGGCGGCGATGGCGGCGGACGCGCTGGCCCTCCGTCCCGCCCGGACCTTTGGCGCCGATGCCGTCCTGCCCGCCGCCGTCGAGACTGGGGGCGTGGCGGAGGCCGTGCTGCGCTTCACCGGACGGCCGCCGCCGCGGCTGGAGGCGGCATTGGAAGTCCAGGGTCCGCTGGACGCCAGCCCGGCCCGGCAGGTGCTGCCCCGCGGCGGGGCGGCCGTGGCCTTCAGCCTGGCGCCGCGCCGCCGCGGGACCGCCGCGGTGGCGCGCGTCCACCTGCGCTGGGCCGGTCCGCTGGGCCTGGTCAGCCGCGTGCAGGCCCGCCCGGTGGGCCGCGACATCCCGGTCATCCCCGCCATCAGCCTGGCGCGGGAGGAGGCGTTGCGCCTGCTCTCCGGCAGCCGCAGCGCCGGGCAGGCGGTGCAGCGGGAGCGGTCGGACGACGGCGCGTTCCATGCGCTGCGCGGGTTCCAGCGCGGCGACGACCCGCGTCGCGTCCACTGGCGCCAGTCCGCCCGCCACGCCGCGCTGCTGGTGCGCGACACGCAGGCCGAGCGCAACCGGACGATCATGCTCGGCCTGGACACCGGCCGGCTGATGAGCGCGCCGCTGGCCGGCGGCCTGCCCCGGCTGGACCATGCGCTGAATGCCGCGCTCGTGCTGGCCTTCGTGGGGCTGAAGATGGGAGACCGCGTCGGCCTGTTCGCCTTCGGCGCCCGCCCGGTGCTGGCGACGGGCGCCCTGGGCGGCACGGCGGCCTTTGCCGCGTTGCAGGCCGGGGCGGCGGCACTGGACTACTCGGAGGCGGAGACGAACTTCACCCTGGGCCTGTCTGGCCTGGATGCGGCGTTGGGCGGGCGGACACTGGACAAGCGGGCGCTGGTGGTCGTGTTCACCGACTTCGACGACGCGGCCACGGCCAGCGCGACCGGGGCGGACCTGATGCTGGAGAATGTCCGGCGGCTGCTGCAACGCCATGCCGTGCTGTTCGTCACCTTCCGCGACGACCTGCTGCACGCGATGGCGGAGGCCGAGCCGGCCACGGTTGACGACGTGTCCCGCGCCGTGGTCGCCGGCACGCTGCTGGCCGGGCGTGCGGAGGTCCTGGCCCGTCTGCGCCGCCTGGGCGCCACGGTGATCGAGACACCGGCCCGGCAGGCTGGCCTGGCGCTGGTCAGCCGCTATCTCGACCTGATGCCGCAGGTGGCGGCATGACCGGGGAGCCGCACGGCGACCGGTTCCGGGCCGGGCGGGAGGCAGGCTGGACCCGCCTGGAGGGCCTGGTGGCGCACATGGAGCAGGGATCGCTGTCGCGGCTGTCGGATGCGGACCTGGTGGCGCTGCCGGGGCTGTACCGGTCCGCCCTGGCCGCCCTGTCCGTTGCCCGCGCGACCTCCCTGGACCGCAACATGGTGGAGTACTTGGAGGGGCTGTCGGCCCGCGCCTATTTCCAGGTGTACGGCACCAGCATCCCACTGGGCCGGCGGCTGCACCGCTTCTTCGCCGAGGACTGGCCGCGGGCGGCGCAGGCGGTGTGGCGGGAGACGCTGGTGGCCTGGGCATTGCTGGCTGGCGGGGCAGTGCTGGCGGCGGTGCTGGTGATGGGCGACGCCGACTGGTTCTACGCCTTCGTGCCCGACAGCCTGGCCGGCGGGCGCGATCCCTCGGCCACGACGCAGGCCCTGCGCGACACCTTGTATGGCGCGGGGGACCGGCAGTTCGGCCTGCTCTCGACCTACTTGTTCACCCACAACGCGCAGATTGCCATCGCCGCCTTTGCGCTGGGCTTCCTGTTCTGCCTGCCGACGGCGCTGCTGCTGGCCTACACCGGCGCGACCATCGGGGCGCTTGGCGCCCTGTTCCATCAGCACGGGCTGGGGGTGGGGCTGGGCGGCTGGCTGCTGGTGCACGGCGTGACGGGTCTGACGGCGGTGGTGCTGGCGGGGGCGGCCGGGTTCCGCATCGGTGCCGCGGTGGCCATGCCCGGCCCCATGCCGCGGACCGCCGCCATGGCCGCTGCCGGGCGGCAGGCGGCGACGCTCATGGCGGGGGTGTTGGTGATGCTGCTGTGCGCGGGGGTGCTGGAGGGGGTCGTGCGGCAGGCCGTGCGGGGCGATGCCCAACGCTACGCCCTTGCGGGGCTGTCGGCGCTGGCATGGCTGCTTTACTTGTATGGTCCGCGGCGGGGCCGGGCATGAGCGGGGCACCCGACCCGACGCGCCTGCTGCGGACGCCGGAGGGCATTGCGCTGCGCTTCCGCCTGGCGAAGCTCGGGGACCGGGCGGCGGCGTTCATGCTGGATCTCATGTTCATCTTCATCGGGCTGCTGGTGCTGGTGGTGCTCACCCTCGTGCTGGCGGGCGGGGCGCGGCCTATGGGCGACGTGCTGGCCGACGCGGGGCTTGGCGTCCAGGGGATGATCTGGCTGGTTGGGTTGTTCTTGCTACGGAACTTCTACTTCGTGCTGTTCGAGTTGCGGCCACGGGGGGACACGCCGGGCAAGCGGATGCTGGGGCTGCGGGTTGCGACGCGGGGCGGCGGGCGGCTGGGCGCCGATGCGGTGCTGGCCCGCAACCTGGTCCGGGAACTGGAGCTGTTCATGCCGCTGACAGTGCTTGGGATGCAGGGGACGGCGGTGAACGGGTGGTTGCTGCTGCTGGGCCTGGGCTGGACCGGCACCTTCCTGCTGGCGCCGCTGCTCAACCGGGACCGGCTGCGGATCGGCGACCTGCTGGCCGGGACCTGGGTGGTCCAGGCGCCCAAGCCACGGCTGCTTGCGGACGTGCTGGCCGGCGGGGTGCCCCTGGCGGGGCCGCACGCCCCGGCGCCCGTCTTCACCACGGCGCAGTTCGCGGCCTATGGGATCACGGAGCTGCATGCGCTTGAGGAGGTGCTGCAGACGCAGGATGCCGCGACGATGGACGCCGTGGCCAGCCGGATCGCCGCCAAGACCGGGTGCCGTTGCGGGACGGCAGCGGCGTTCCTGCCGGCCTACTATGCCGGGCTGCGCGCCCACCTGGAACGGGGTCTGCTGCTAGGCCGAGACGAGCAGCCCGGCCGGGGTTGAGGCCTGCGGGCAGCCCGGGGCCTGCGGTCAGCCGAACACCGCGGCCAAGCGCTCCACGCCTGCAACCTGCTTTGCGCGGCTGAGCTGCGTGTACATGACGGCGGTCATCACCGCGAACAGCAGGCTGCTGATCATTGTCGCCGCGGCGGTCAGGCACACCGACGTCAGGCCATCCACGCCCAGCCACCCGGGGTGCCAACCGCCCGTGATCAAGCGGGACGCCAGGCCGGCTGCGCCGTGGGCAGCGATGGCGGCCAGGGAGGTCAGGACGAGTAGGCCCAGGCAGCGCCACCGGTTGCCCCGCATCAGCGCGCGGCTGCGGTCCAGCGCGCGGCGTGTGCCCGGCCCCTCCATCACGCGCACCGGGACCGCGACGATCCAGTTCAGGTACATCACCACCCCTGGCACGACCAGCAGGACGGCGCCGCAGAGGGCTCCCAGGCCCGCCACCATCGATAGGCCAACGATAGGAAACATCACCCGTAGGCCCGCCCACAGGCTTGCGCCGAAGCTGGCCCGCCATCCGTCCCGGTCCGCAGCGGCAACGTGCGTCACACCTGCCAGGAGCACGGGATGGATCACGAATAGAATAAGGCCGGACAGGCTCTGCAGGGCGCCCAGCTGCGCCATGGCGGCTGCACTCAGGGCGTGGCCGGGGCCCGCCGCCCGCATGGCCAGCATCGCAGCGATGGGCAGGGCTGCGTTCAATGCGGAGGGCAGGCCGGCGATCAGCAAACCCAGCATCGACAGGGTGGCGAAGTTGCGGCGGACCAACCCGGCCACGGCAGGCGCCATCACCCTGAGCCCAAGCGGCGGCGCATCGTCGCGCAGGATGGTGGCCCGCAGCGCGTCCACGCCGTTCATGCGGACACCACGACGCAAGCGTGACGGATTGCCGACGGCCCGCCGGCAAGCGGGGCGGGGCTGGCCAGGTGGCCGATGGGCATTACGGGCATGGCGGGCCTCCCCTGCAAACCTGACTCATCCCATGCGCCGGACGCGCCGTGCCAGTCATCAACTGTCGGGTGATGTGCCCTCTTGTCGGGGTGCCTCTGACCTCAACCGAGCATCACCATCGGCACCGCCAAGCGCCGTGGCACCGTCGCCTACACGGCCGTCCAGGCCGTGCCATGCGATCGATTTACAGCCATATCGAGTTGAGCAGTCACCGACATCCTGAAAGATAGTCATATGTCCAGATATACTCTCAAGCTGTTTTCCATTCTCTGCGTTGCATTCAACTTTAGCTTTTTTTACCAAGGCTGGAGGATGAGACGCGTGGCAATAGGGATATCTTTCAACTTAGAGCCTATCCCGGTAGAGCACGTCGCCACGCGATGATGCCAAAGGCGAAGTGGAGCAGGGCGAGGTAGTTTTCGGGCTTCTTGTTCCAGCGGATCAGGATGGCGCAGAAGCGGTTGAGCCAGGAATGTGTGCGCTCGACCACCCAGCGGCGCGCCCAGGTGCCAGCGTGGCGCTTGGCCGCGACCTCCTCGCCCCTGGTGCGCAGGTGCAGGGTGGAGCCGAACCCGGCTGCGATCTCACGCGGTTCGGCAGGGTCGTAGCCCTTGTCCAGGCACAGGTGCTGCGGGCGGTCCGGCATCGTCTTGGGACGCGGCAGCGCGATCGCATCCAGCGTCTCGCGCATCAGGGTGTGGTCGTTGCGGTTGGCACCGTCGAGCACGCCCGCCACCGGCACGCCGCGGCCGTCGGTGAGCACCGAGCGCTTCATCCCGCGCTTGGCCCGGCTGACGATGCTTCGCATCGCAGCGGGTCGGTCGGGTTGGGGCCGGTTCCCCCCCAAGGGCGCCTTGCCCATGGCTCCATCCAGCGCCAGCCAGGTCCAGTCGATGCCGCCCACCGCGTCATAGGCCAGCAGGCCGCGGTGCCAAAACGCCGTGAACACCCCGGCTTGCACTCACTCCTGGAAGCGCCGGTGCGCCGAGGACGACGGGCACAGCCCGGTCTCGCGCAGCGCGTTCCACTGGCAGCCTGTCCTCAGCACGAAGAAGATCGCGTCCATCGCCGCCCGGTCCGGCACCCGCGGGTTGTGGCAGCCCAGGGGATGCGCGGGCAGCAACGGCTCCATCTTGGCCCA
>CAXTFY010000247.1:0-8323 GCA_964243265.1 uncultured Acetobacteraceae bacterium
TGCGGCGCGCCTTCCTGCGGGCCTATGGCCAGCCGCCGCAGACCATGCGCCGCAACGCGCGCGTGGACAGGCCTGCCGCCGGCGCTGTGCGCGGGTGAGCGCACCTGCGCGCACCAGAACGTTTGGAGGTTGAAGGCGCCGCGCGCGCGTCCGACGTAGGGGCCGGAACATCCGCGGGAGACAGCATCATGAAGACACACGGTTCGGCTGCCTGGAAGGGCGGGATCAAGGACGGCACCGGCGCCATCTCCTCTGCGAGCGGTGCGCTCAAGGCTTATCCGTATGGCTTCGCCAGCCGGTTTGAAGGCAAGCCCGGCACCAATCCGGAGGAGTTGATCGGCGCGGCCCACGCTGGGTGCTTCACGATGGCGCTGTCGCTGATCTTGGGCGAGGCTCATTTGACCGCGGACAGCATGGAGACGACGGCGGAGGTCACGCTCGACAAGGTTGCCGACGGCTATGCGATCACGGCCGTGCACCTGACCCTGAAGGCGAAGATACCCGGCACGGATGACGCGACGTTTCAGGAGCTTGCCGCGAAGGCCAAGGCCGGGTGTCCCGTGTCGAAGCTGCTGAATGCGGCCGTGACGCTGGACGCGTCGCTCACCGGCTGAGACCGCAGCGGGGGAGGTGCAAGGCCAGCCGGTGCCGGCCGGCGGCCGCCGCAGATGACGTTTGCAGTACTGCGGGCGTGCGCGTGCGGGACTTGCGATGCCGCTGCACCGGCCCCGGTGATTGGCGGGCATCTGAACTGCCTTTATGGCGGGGACTGCGCGCCTGTTGCAGGTCGAACGCGGCTTTGGATGGTTGCGGGCTTGCGGGGGGCATCGGCTTCTCGCGCATGGAATGGCCACATGGCGGGTTTGGTAATCAGCGGCGGGCGGGTGGTGGACCCGGCGAGCGGAATGGACGCCGTGGGCGACGTGGCGTTGCTGGACGGCAGGATCGCGGCGGTGGGGACGGGGCTGGGCGGCGCCGAGCGGGTGATCGACGCCGCCGGGCTGGTGGTGGCGCCGGGCTTCATCGACCTGCACGCGCACGGGCAGTCGATCCCTGCCGACTGCATGCAGGCGTTCGACGGGGTGACGACGACGCTCGACCTGGAGGCGGGGGTGATGCCGGTTGTGGCCTGGTACCGGTGGCAGGCGGCGCAAGGGCGCATCCTGAACTACGGCGCCTCGGCCAACTGGGCCTTTGCCCGCATCGGCGCGATGACCGGCTTCAACGAGAAGTCGTCGCTGGAGGCGTTCAGCCGGGCGATGCGGGACCGCCGCTGGGTGGAGAACGTCGCGGGCGGGGCGGAGGTGGCGGGCATCCTCGACCGTCTCGGCGCGGGCTACGGGAGGGCGGCATCCTCAACGCCACACGCCCGGCGCCGGGCCTTATTTGAGCTGGCTGTCTTTGCTGCCCCGGCGGTTGAAGCCGATGTTCGCCGGACGGCGGTCGTGGGCCGACTGACACGCGATGCAGGTCCGGACCCCGGGCAGCGCACGGCGTCGCGCCTCAGGAATTTCGTCGCCGCACTCTACGCAGTTAGGTTCCGCCTCGCCCGTCCGCAGGCGTGCCCTCGCCCGCAACACGCCGTCCTTGACGGTGTCATCGATCTGGTCCTGGACTGCCCCGTCCGGGGCCCAACCGCTTGCCATCGTCGCTGTCCGCTTCCCCGACGTTCTATAAGCCGTCATATCGGAATTCGCCACGCACGTTCCAAGGATGCCAACCGGCTCGGCGATCCGGGTTGAGCCGCCATTCCCCGCGATGGTGGCTGTGCCGCGCTTTTCGTGAACGCGAACGATTGCCTGGCACGGTCGAACTTAGAACCTTGAGGTGGAGCTTGGGTCGGGTGGCTCCGCCCCTGTGTCTGCCCGAGCGGGATGGCAAGCGCTGCTTCTGCAGCAAGCATGACCGTCCATTGGCCTGACCCGTGTTGGGTGCCCGGTGGTGGAGGCAGCGTCATCGTGAGGCGCATTTGCGGCGTGGCGATCCAGGGGGGCAAGCGCAGTCCTTCTCCTGGACTGCCGCGCCGAAGCCGGCTTGCAACGACGCTGCGCGTTTCGGCCGGCACAGGTCGAAGTCAACGGCGGCTGGCACGGCAATGCCAAATCACCGCGGCGGGAATGTTCAGGACGGACCGCCCCTGCTCATCGAACTTGGACCGTGCGGTTGACACGGAGCGGCTGCCGCCGCTCACTTCCGGTAAGATGCCAGGGAGCAAGACGCCATGCCCACCCCTATCGGCCGCCGCATGGCCCTGCTGAGCGCCGGCCTCGCCGCCTGCTCCGGAGCGCGGGCGCAGGACGCCGCGCCGGTGGTCGTGGAAACGACCGGCGGCAAGTTGCGCGGTTCGGCGGCTGGCGGGGTCAGTTGCTTCAAGGGCATCCCTTATGCCGCCTCCACCGCCGGGTCGAACCGGTTCCTGCCGCCGGCGCCGGCGGCACCCTGGCCCGGCGTGCGGGACGCCGTGGCGTTCGGCCCCTCGGCGCCGCAGTTGCCGGCTTCGACCGACCGGCTGGGCGCCTGGTACAACGAACTGCAGCCGATGTCCGAGGACTGCCTCATGCTGAACGTCTGGACCACGGGAGCAGCGGGCCGGCGGCCGGTGATGGTTTGGCTGCACGGCGGCGCCTGGGTCAGTTGCGCCGGCTCGGCCCCAGGGTTCGACGGCACGGTGCTGGCACGCGACGGCGGCGTGGTCGTCGTCACGATCAACCACCGGCTGAACGTGTTCGGCTATATCAAGCTCGATGACCCGGACGAGCAGTTCGCCCAGTCGGGGAATGCCGGCGTGCTGGACATGGTGGCGGCGCTGCGCTGGGTGCAGGACAACGCGGCGGCATTTGGCGGCGATCCGGGCAACGTCACCATCTTCGGCCAGTCCGGCGGCGGCGCGAAGGTCAGCGCACTGCTCGCTTGTCCCGCCGCACGCGGCCTGTTCCACAAGGCGATTGCCCAGAGCTGCTCGGGCAGCCTGCGGCTGGCTCCGCCGGAGGAGGCGGCCGCGCAGGCGCACGGCCTGGCGCAGCGGCTGGGGATCGCCCGCCCGACCGGGGCCGCGCTGCAAGCCGTTCCGATGGACCGTCTGGCCGCGCAGATGCAGGGGATGCCGCCCGTGTTCCGTCCCGTGCTGGACGGCGTGACCTTCCCGGCCAACCCGTTCGACCCGGCGGCTCCCGCCGGCGCCGGGGACATCCCCACCATGTTCGGCAACGCCGCCACCGAGTGCACGCTTTACATGGCGGCGAACATGGCGAACTTCTCGCTGGACAGCCCGGAGGTGGAGCGCCGCCTTGCCCGCTTCCTGCGCACCGGCGCGGGGGCCATCGCTGCGATCATGGATGCTTATCGCACCGCCATGCCGGGGGCGACGCCGAGCCAGGTCATGGCTGCTGTCACGACCGACTACACCTACCGCCGCAACACCACGAGGGAGGCGGCGCTGCAATCAGCCACGGCGCGGGCGCCGGTCTATGCCTACGTGTTCGACTGGCGCACCCCGGTGCGCGGCGGCGTGTTGCAGTCTCCGCATACCGTGGAGGTGCCGTTCGTGTTTGGCACTGCGCCGGCCGCCGAGGCCCTGCTCGGCGCCGGGCCGGACATCGCACCGTTGACGCAGATGATGGTCGCGGCCTGGTCCGCCTTCGCGCATACCGGCAATCCGGCCAATCCCCACCTGCCTGCCTGGCCTCGCTACGAGGCGACGCAACGGAGCACCATGCTGCTGTCGCGTGAGAGCACGGTGGCCAGCAATCCCGGCGGCGACCGGCGGGAGGCGCTCGCCGGCCTGCCGCCGTTTGAGTACAGCGTGCCGGTGAATTATGCCCAGGCGTGATGGAGGCTGACGGTTTTCGGTCGTTGGTGTCATACCTACGGCCGTCCGCCCTGACCCTGATGATGCTGCATCGAATCCGGCACCGTCATTGCGAGCCGGCTTCGGCGCGGCAATCCAGGGCGGGACGGGCTAGGGTGGCTTGCGACCCCTGGATTGCCGCGTCGCAAGCGCTCCTCGCAATGGCAGACGGGGCAATGACGAGCGGTGGAAGAGGCAAACCGGTCGTCATACATGCGCCTCCGCAGGCGTCCGGGCCGCGATGACCGGGGCCGCGCCGTGCTGCTTGAGCGGGCGGTTGCCCGTCATCCGGCGCAGCACGACGTAGAACACCGGGGTCAGGAACAGGCCGAACGCCGTCACGCCGATCATGCCGGAGAACACGGCCACGCCCATCGCGTGCCGCATCTCCGCCCCGGCGCCGGTGGACAGCACCAGCGGCAGCACGCCCATGATGAAGGCCATCGAGGTCATCAGGATTGGGCGCAGGCGCAGCCGGCTGGCCTCGATCGCCGCGGCGAGCGGGGTGCGCCCGGCGAACTCCAGCTCGCGGGCGAACTCCACGATCAGGATGGCGTTCTTCGCCGACAGCCCCACCAGCACGATCAGGCCGATCTGGGTGAACACGTTGTTGTCGCCATGCGTCAGCCAAACCCCGGCCATCGCGGCGAGCAGCCCCATCGGCACGATCATCAGGATCGCCAGCGGCAGGGTCAGGCTCTCGTACTGCGCAGCGAGCACCAGGAACACCAGCAGCATCGCCAGCGGGAAGATCAGCACGCCGGAGTTGCCGGCGATGATCTGCTGGTAGGTCAGCTCCGTCCACTCATAGCCAAAGCCCTTCGGCAGCGTGTCCTTGGCGATGCGGGCGATGGCGTCCTGCGCCTGCCCCGTGGAGTAGCCCGGCGCCGCAGCCCCGTTCACGTCGGCCGACAGGAACCCGTTGTAGCGCATCGCCCGCTCCGGCCCGGAACTGCTGTTGATGTGCAGCACGGCCGCGAGCGGCACCATCTCGCCGGAAGTGGACCGCACCTTCAGCCGGCCGATGTCCTCGGCGCGGGCGCGGAACGGCGCGTCGGCCTGCACCCGCACGGAGTAGGTGCGGCCGAACGCGTTGAAGTCGTTCACGTACAGCGACCCCAGGTAGATCTGCAGCGTGTCGAACACGTCCGTCACGGCCACGCCGAGCTGCCGGGCGCGCACGCGGTCGATGTCGGCATACAGTTGCGGCACGTCGATCCGCAGGCCGGTGAACATCCCGGCGAGTTCGGGCGCCTTGCGGGCGGCGGCGAGGAAGGCGTTGGTGGCGTCGTTCAGCGCCTCGTAGCCGAGGCCGGCGCGGTCCTCGATCTGCAGCTTGAAGCCGCCGATGGTGCCCAGGCCCTGCACCGGCGGCGGCGGGAACACGGCGATGAACGCATCCTGGATGGCGCCGAACTGCCGGTTGAGCGACCCGGCGATGGCCCCGGCCGACAGGTCCGGCGTGGTGCGCTTGTCGAAGTCCGCCAGCGAGACGAAGACGATGCCGGAGTTGCTGCTGTTGGTGAAGCCGTTGATGGACAGGCCGGGGAAGGCGATGTTGTTGACCGCGCCGGGCTGCTTCTCGGCGATGTCGCCCATGCGCTTGATGACGTCCTCCGAGCGGTCGAGGCTGGCGGCGTCGGGAAGCTGCGCGAAGCCGACGAGGTACTGCTTGTCCTGCGCCGGCACGAAGCCGCCGGGAACGGCCTGGAACAGCAGGACGGCCACGCCGACCAGGCCCAGGTACACCGCCATCATCACCGACTTGCGGCCGATGACGCGGGTGACGCCGCCGCTGTAGGCGTTCGACCCGGCGGTGAAGCCGCGGTTGAAGCCGCGGAACAGCCACCCCAGCAGGCGGTCGAGCACCCGGGTCAGCAGGTCCTTTGGCGCATCGTGGCTGCGCAGCAGCAGCGCGGCCAACGCCGGCGACAGGGTTAGCGAGTTCACCGCCGAGATCACGGTCGAGATGGCGATGGTCAACGCGAACTGGCGGTAGAACTGTCCGGTGAGGCCGCTGATGAACGCCAGCGGCACGAATACCGCGACCAGCACGAGGGCGATGGCGACGATGGGGCCGGACACCTCGGACATCGCGCGGTAGGTCGCCTGGATCGGGCTTAGGCCCTGCTCGATGTTGCGTTCGACGTTCTCGACCACGACGATGGCGTCGTCCACGACGATGCCGATGGCGAGCACCAGGCCGAACAGGCTGAGCGCGTTGATGGAGAAGCCGAACAGGTGCATCACGCCGAAAGTGCCGATGATGGACACCGGGACGGCGACCAGCGGGATGATCGAGGCGCGCCAGGTCTGCAGGAACAGCACGACGACGATCACCACCAGCACCACGGCTTCGAGCAGGGTGTGCACCACCGCCTCGATCGAGGCGCGGACGAACTGCGTGGTGTCGTAGACCACGGCGTAGTCCACGCCCTCGGGCATGTTCTGCTTGATTTCCTCCATGGTGGCGCGGACGGCGTCGGCGATCTGGATCGCGTTCGATCCCGGCGCCTGGAACACCGGCACCGCGACGGCGGACTTGTTGTTCAGCAGCGAGCGGAGGGCGTAGTCGGCCGCCCCCAGCTCGATCCGCGCCACGTCGCGCAGGCGGGTGACGGCGCCGTTGGGGGCGGTTTTTACGACGATGTCGCCGAATTCCTCGGGGGATTGCAGGCGGCCCTGGGCGTTCACCGACTCCTGCACGTTGAGGCCGGGGATGCTGGGCGAGGCGCCAATGACGCCGGCCGCCGCCTGCACGTTCTGCGCGCGGATCTCGGATACGATGTCGCCGGCGGACAGGCCGTGCTCGGCGACCTTCTGCGGGTCGAGCCAGACGCGCATGGCGTAGTCGCCGGAGCCGAACAACTGCACGTCGCCGACGCCGGAGATGCGGGCGAGGCGGTCCTTCACGTTGAGCACGGCGTAGTTGCGCAGGTAGGTGATGTCGTACTTGTTGTTCGGCGACAGGATGTGCACGACCATCATCAGGTCGGGCGAGCTTTTGATCGTCGTGATGCCCAGGGTGCGCACGGCGTCGGGCAGCCGCGGCTCGGCCTGGCTGACGCGGTTCTGCACGAGCTGCTGCGCCTTGTCCGGGTCGGTGCCGAGCTGGAAGGTGACGGTCAAGGTCATCAGGCCGTCGGTGGTCGCCTGGCTGCCCATGTAGAGCATGCCCTCGACGCCGTTGATCTGCTCCTCGATGGGGGTGGCGACGGTTTCGGCGATGACCTTCGGGCTGGCGCCGGGGTAGTTGGCGCGCACGACGATCTGCGGCGGGACGACCTCCGGGTACTCGGAGATCGGCAGCGCGCCGAGGGCGAGCAGGCCGGAGACGAAGATCAGGACGGAGAGCACGCCGGCAAACACCGGGCGGTCGATGAAGAACTTGGAGATGTTCATGGCGGTGTTCCCGGTCGGCGGCGCTATTGGGCGGCGAGCTTGGGCGGCTGGCTCATCGCGACCTCGGTCGGTGCGACGACCGCGCCGGGGCGGACGCGCTGCAGGCCGTTGACGACGATGCGCTCGCCGGGCTTCAGGCCCGAGGTCACCAGGCGCAGGCCATCGGCGACGGCGCCCAGCGTGACCTGGCGGTAGGCGACGACGTTGCCGGCGCCGACCACCATCACGAAGCGGCGGTCCTGGTCAGTGCCGATGGCGCGCTCGTCGATGGCCAGCGCGGGTTCGGTGCGGGCCTGGCCGAGGCGGATGCGGGCGAACTGGCCCGGCCGCAGCTTGCCGTCCGGGTTGTCGAACGCGGCGCGCAGGCGAACCGTGCCGCTGCGGGCGTCCACCACGTTGTCCACCAGTTGCAGCGTGCCGCGGTATGGCGTGCCCTCGGTGCCGAGGGTGCCCATCTCGACCGGGATGCGGCCGATCTCCTTGACCAGGTCGCCGCCGCTGCCGGGGAGGGTGGCGAGGGCGTGGGACAGCGACTGCTCGTCCGCCTCGAAGCTGGCGTAGATCGGGTTCACCGAGACCAGCGTCGTCAGCACCGGGGCGGTGGGGCCGGCGGGGACCAGGTTGCCGGCGGTGACCTCGATGCGGCCGACCCGGCCGGCGATCGGGGCGCGGACCTCGGTGTAGTCCAGGTTGAGCTGGGCGGTCGCCAGGTCCGCCTGGGTGGCGCGTAGGTTGGCCTCGGCGGCGTGGGCCTCGTTCACCCGCTGGTCCACGTCGCGCTGCGGCGTGAAGCCGGAGCTGACGAGCTGCTGGGCGCGCCCCTGCTCCTTGACCGCCAGCGCCAGGCGAGCGACGGCGGCGGCGACCTGGGCGTCGGCGTGCTGGACGGCGGCGGCGTAGGGGGCCGGGTCGATGGTGAACAGCAGGTCGTTCTGCTGCACCATCGCGCCCTCGCGGAAGTGCGCGGCGACGATGGCGCCGGCGGCGCGGGGGCGGATCTCGATGCGGCTGATGGCCTCGACCCGACCGGAAAAGTCGTTCCAGATGGCGATGTCGTGCTGCTCGATGGTGGCG
>CAXTFY010000248.1:0-3631 GCA_964243265.1 uncultured Acetobacteraceae bacterium
CGCCCCGGATCGCATCCAACGCCACCTTAGGCCTTGAACTCAGCCCCGTAGCGCTCGCGCGTCACTCTGCCCATCTCGTCCCGTCTCTCGCTCAAGCAGGACCAGCTTATCACCCTGTCCGAAATCCCGGGGCCACTTCAGACGGCTCGCCATGGACACCACGCCCACGGTGCCGCCGATGTCGATCGGCTCGACGCCCTCATAGATGACGACGCCGATCCGCGCCGCGGCCGTCCGGTCCCTCATGGGCAACCTTTCCCTGTTCCTTGATTGCGTTTCCGGCATGTTGCAGGTTGTTTCCTACCCTGCCTCGCCACGGTGTAGCAGGAACGGCGATGGAAGCGCCGGGCGTACCATGGCGCTGGCAACGGAGGCGGCGATGCAGGCAAATGCGGCGGCAGGGCTGGGCGCCGATATCCGGACCGAGCAGGAACGCTCGGCGCAGATGCGCGCCATCGTCTGGGCCAGCGTGATCGGCACGTCGGTCGAATGGTACGACTTCCTGATCTACGGCACCGCCGCGGCGCTGGTGTTCAACCGGCTGTTTTTCCCGAGCTTCGATCCCTTCGTCGGCACCCTGGCCGCGTTCGGCACCTATGCCGTGGGCTTCGTGGCGCGTCCGTTCGGCGGCGCGCTGTTCGGCCACTTCGGCGACCGCACCGGGCGCAAGACGATGCTGACCCTCACCATGCTCATCATGGGCGCGGGCACCTTCTTGATTGGCTGCCTGCCCACCTACGCGGCCATCGGCGTCTGGGCGCCCGTCCTGCTGATCCTGCTGCGCCTGCTGCAGGGCATCGGCATCGGCGGCGAGTGGGGCGGCGCCGTGCTGATGGTGATCGAGCACGCCCCCGCCGGCCGGCGTGGCTTCTACGGCAGCCTGGTGCAGGTCGGCTTCCCGCTCGGCATCGCCGCCAGCACGGGCACCTTCCTATACATGTCGCAGGCCATGGCGGAGGCGGACTTCCTGGCGTGGGGCTGGCGGCTGCCGTTCCTGCTCAGCGCCGTGCTGATCGGGGTCGGGCTGTTCATCCGCATGCGCCTGCAGGAGACCCCGGCCTTCGCGCAGGTGCTGCGCGACGGCGTGGCCCGCGCGCCGTTGCTGGACGTGCTGCTGCGCCAGCCGCGCACCTTCCTCATCGCCGTCGGATTGAAAGTATCCGAGGTCGCCTGGGTCTATGTGCTGACGGTGTTCTCCATCGTCTATGCCACCACCCGGCTCGGGCTGCCGCGCGCCCTGATCCTGGACGGCATCCTGCTCGGGGCGCTGGCGGAGCTGGTCACCATCCCGCTGTTCGGGGCGCTGTCGGACCGGGTCGGCCGCAGGGCGCTGTATGTCGCAGGCGCCGTGCTGTCGGCAGCGCTCGCCTTCCCGGTGTTCTCGCTGCTGGAGACGCGCGATCCCACCGTGGTTGTGCTGACCCTTGTGGTGGTGATGAGCCTGACGCATGGCCTGATGTTCGCCCCGCAGGCGGCGTTCTTGCCGGAGCTGTTCGGCACCCGCACCCGCTACAGCGGCGCGTCGCTGGGCTGCCAGGTGTCGGCGGCGCTCAGCGGCGGCTTTGCGCCGATCATCGCGGCCGCCCTGCTGGCCTGGGCGGGTGCCACGTGGCCCATCTCGCTATATCTGATCGCGCTGGCGGCGATCACGCTGGTTGCCACCCTGGCGTCGCGCGACACGACCGACCTCGACATCACGCGAGGCTAGGACCGGTACAGGACGCGCCCGCACCCGTCAGTGCGAGGAGCGCCCAGGCCCGTCATTGCGAGGAGCGTAGCGACGTGGCAATCCAGGGCCGGCAAGCGCTGTCCTTGCAGCCCCCGGCTTGCCACGCCGCAAGCCCGGCTCGCAACGACGGCGCATCCATCGCCGGCCCGGCCAGAGGATGAGCACGACATGATCACGATCGACGCCGGCCCCTACCGGTTCAACGCGCAGTTCGAGGACGCCGCGCCGCAGACCGTCGCGCGGTTCCGCGGCATGCTGCCCTACGTGCAGAAGATCATCCACGTCCGCTGGAGCGGGGAGGCGTGCTGGATTCCCCTGGGCGACCTGGACCTGGGGCTGCGGCACGAGAACGCGACGACCTACCCGGCGCCGGGGCAAATCCTGCTCTATCCCGGCGGGCTCAGCGAGACGGAGATCCTGCTGGCCTACGGTAGCGTCAACTTCGCCAGCAAGCTCGGCCAGCTCGCCGGCAACCACTTCCTGACCATCACCGGCGGGGGGGAGAACCTGGCCGCACTGGGCCGGATGGTGCTGTGGCAGGGGGCGCAGGACATCCGCTTCGCGCTGGAGGAATGACGCAGGCCTCGCTCGCGCCGCAGCCCGACCGGTTCGACCACGAGGCGTTCCGGCTCGGGGAACCCCTGATGGCCCGGCTCGCGCACCTGGCGGCGTTTACTTCCACGCCGGGATCCCTGACGCGGCTGTTTCTCACGCCCGCGCACCGGGCGGCGGCGGAGCAGGTCGCGGCCTGGATGCGCGACGCCGGGCTGCGGGCGGAGATCGACGCCATAGGCAACGTGGTCGGCCGCACGCACCCGGTTGAGGACGGGCGGCCGGTGCTGCTGATGGGATCGCACATCGACACGGTTCAGCAGGCGGGGCGCTATGACGGGGCGTTCGGCGTGCTCGCGGCGGTGGCGGCGCTGTCCGAGTTGCGCGACCGCGGGGAAGCGCTCCCCTTCGCGGTGGAGGTGATCGCGTTCGGCGACGAGGAAGGCGTGCGGTTCCCGGTGACGATGACCGGCTCCCGCGCCGTCGCCGGCTGCTTCGACCCTGCTGCACTGGCGGCGGCCGATGCCGACGGGATCAGCCTGCGGGACGCCCTGATTGCGTTCGGCGGCGACCCCGACGGCATCCCCGGCGTGTCGCGCGTGGACCGCCCGGTGCTGGGCTACGTCGAGGCGCACATCGAGCAAGGCCCGGTGCTGGAGGCGCAGGATCTGCCGCTGGGCGTCGTCACCGGCATCGCTGGCGCAACCCGGCTGCGCGCGGTGGTGAGCGGCACGGCGGGCCATGCCGGCACGGTGCCGATGTCGATGCGCCACGATGCGCTGGTGGCGGCGGCGGGCATGGTGATGGCGGTCGAGCACGTCGCGGCCAACCAGCGCGGGCTGGTGGCAACGGTGGGCCAGATGCTCGTCCGGCCCGGGGCGCCGAACAGCATCCCCGGCGAGGTCGAGTTCACGGTGGACATCCGCTCCGGGGACGATGCGGTCCGGCTGAAGGGCGTGGCGGCCATCCAGCACGCGATCCGCCAGGTCGGGTCCGAGCGCGGCGTGGGCGTGCAGTGGGATCATATCCATGACGCCCCGGCCGTCGCGTGTGCGCCCGCGCTGCAATCCCTGATCCAAGCTGCGATTGAGAGCCTGGGCGTGCCGCCGTTGCACCTGGCCAGCGGGGCCGGGCACGACGCGATGATGATGGCCCGGCTGTGCCCGGCAGGGATGATCTTCACCCGGTGCTGGCGGGGCGTCAGCCACAACCCGGCCGAGTCGATCCTGGCCACCGATGCCGGGCTGACGGTGCTGGCGCTGTGCGCGTTGCTGCGATCCTATCCAGGCGGTGGCGGGCCGGCGTGACCATGCACGCGCTACCTGCTCCCTTTCCCGCTTCGGGAGAGGG
>CAXTFY010000248.1:3731-8293 GCA_964243265.1 uncultured Acetobacteraceae bacterium
CGGGAGAGGGGGCAGGCTAGATGGTTCAACTCACCGCGTATGTCTGCCGGTACATGCCCGCCAGGTGCTCCGAGACTGTCGTGGGAGCATAGCGCGGCTTCTCTCCGGCCGGGACGCAGCCGGGGAGCGCCATAACGGGATGGCCCGGGTTGCCCTCGAAGAAGAACGGCATTGAGTAGCGGTCCCGCCCCGAAACGTTCACCACCCGGTGCAGCGTCGAGCGGTAGCGGTCGTTGGTCCAGCGGGCGAACATGTCGGCGATGTTCACCACGAACGTTTCCGGTACCGGTGGCGCGTCGATCCATTCCTCACCCACCCGCACCTGCAGCCCGCCCGCTGCGTCCTGCCATAGCAGCGTCAGGCATCCCCAATCGGTGTGCGCGCCGCAGCCTTTCTCGCCGGGCTGCGGGTTGGGCGGCTGCGGCGGATAATGCAGCAGCCGCAGCACCGACATCGGATCGTCGCAAAACCCGGCGAAGTGGTCCGGCGGCAACCCCAGCGATGCTGCCATGGCACGCATCAGTCGCACCGACAGGCCGGTCAGCGCGTCGAAGTAGGCCTCCATCGCCAGGCGGAAGCCGGGCAGTGCCTTGGGCCACTGGTTCGGCCCTTGGTTGAACAGCCCGGCCCGGACATGCGGATGATCCTCCGGCAGGTCGTTGCCGATGTAGAACCCCTCCTTGAGGTCCGGCGGCGTCCCCGGCTCTAGGCGCTGGGTCTGCATGGCCTCATAGCCGCGGCTGCAGCGGGAGTGCGCCAGGGACACCGCCATGCGCTGCTCCAGCGGCAGGGCGAAGAACAGCCGGGCCTGGTGCAGGGCTGCGTCGATCAACGGCGGCGCAATCCCGTGGTTGGTGACGTAGAAGAAGCCCGTGCCGACGCAGGCCCCGTGTAGGGCGGCGATGCCCTGCCCCCGGTCCAGCGCGGCCACGTCCAGGACCGGAAGCTCCACGGCTATACCTTTATGCCGGAGAACAGGTGGTCCAGTTCGCGGTAGGACGGCAGCGTGGTGTCGATGCGCTGGCCGGCCCGCAGCACGATCCGGTCGGATTGCGGGCGGGACAGCAGCTCGCTGTAGGCACGGGCCTGGAACAGCACTAGGTCCGCCGGGGCGCCTGGCCGAACTCGCCCGGCCGGCACGCCCATCACCGCCGCGGGTACCGAGGTGACGGCGGCAGGCCAGTCGCCGACGGGCATGTCGAGGTGGCCGATGCGCACGGCCTCACGGAACACCTCCGCCATGTCCAGGTCGCCGAAACCGTAGAACGGATCCCGCGTGTTGTCGCTGGCGACCGCCACCCGCACCCCGGCGGCGCGCAACTCGTGCAGCAGCGTCACGCCGCGCCACACCGGGGTCTCCAGCGCGCGGCGACCCTGCAAGTACAGGTTCACCATCGGCAGGCTGACCACGGACAGCCCGGCGTCGGCCACCATGGCGATGGTCTCCCGCGCCTGCGCCGGGTCCACGACGGACAGGCTGCAGCAGTGCCCGCAGGTCACGCGGCCGGCGTAGTTGCGGCGCAGCGCCTCCTGCGCGATCAGGCGCAGGGTGTGGGCGGCGGGGTCGCCCGTCTCGTCCACGTGCAGGTCGATGTCTAGGTCGCGGTCCACCGCGAGGTCGAAGATGCGGCGGATGTAGGCCGCGGCCTCCGGCTCCAACGCGCCGGACCCGCCGAGCAGGCCGCCCGCCTCCGCCACCACGTCCGCCAGCCGCTCGCAGAACGGGGTGCCGTAGGCCGACAGCGGCACGATGGAGGCGGCCTGCAGGGTGATCCGCCCGGCCCACTCGGCGCGCAACTGCTTGAACACCGGCCAGGAGATCTCAAGCTGCTCGCCCAGGCTGTCCAGATGGGTGCGCAGCGCCACCGTCCCGTGCGCGTAGGCGCAGCGCAGGCTGAACCCGGCCCGGGCGGCGACGTCCTCGGCGCTCCAGTTCGCCTCCCGGTCGGCCTTCACCGCGCCCAGCGCCCCGCCATGGGTGCCGTCCGGGTTGGCGGCGCGCGGCCAGATGTGGCCCTTGTCGATGTGGGTGTGCATGTCCACGAAGCCGGGGAACACGATGCCGCCGGCCAGGTCCGCCACCGAGGCGTGCGGGGCCAGCGCCGGGCCGACCTCCGCGATCACGCCGTCGGCGATGCGGATGTCGCACTCCACCAGCTCGGGGCCGGCGGCGGGCGCGTCCAGCAGGCAGCGCGGCACCCGGGCGCGGCGCAGCAGCATGGCGCCGCCGCCGGGGACAGAAGGGTTAAGCATAGGCGCGCGTTACCTCCTCCTCGCCGTTCTCGTGCAGCAGGTCCAACAGGCGGCGGCGCATGATCATGCCGGGGCGGTCGGAGGGCATGTGCTGCTCGATGCGGCGGTCCACGTTGAGGATCGCGTCGGGGCTGGTGCTTTCCAGCACTTCGCGGTCCTCGGTGATGATGGCGCGGTCCCACTCGATCAGCTTCTGCTCGGGGCAGTCGGCCTCGGTGTCGTTGCGATACAGCAGTTGCACGAGCTGGATACGGCCGTCGTCGATGGGGGTCGCGCAGTTAATGATGATGTGGCGGATGCCGCTGGGGTACTCCATGTCCAGGCGGCGGCAGAACGGCAAGTACCAGTGGTTGCGCATCCGCCGCTCGGTCAGCTCGTCGGTGCTGCCGGTCACCTGGTGCGCCACGGGCGGGTTCAGGATGTCGATGACGGTCGTCGCCCGGAAGCCGTAGGGGGTCTCCTCGAGTTCATACTTCTTCGGCTTCGGCGCGTTGATCATGCCGAACGTCCCCTTGTGCACGAACGAGAAGTGCGCGTTGTCGAACGAGTTCTCCATCAGCCGCAGCGGCGCGGTCTGCCACTGGTCGTAGAACTGGAAGATGCGGCGATAGGCCGGGTCGCTGTCCTCGGGCACGTCGGGGATGTCCTGCAGCGGCTCGTCCAGCGCCACCCAGGCGTAGCCGTAGCGCCCGGTGCAGCGGTACTCCGGCACCCGGTGCTTGGGCAGCACGGTGCCGGGGTCGAACTGCGGGATGCGGACCAGCGCGCCGGTGCGGTCGTAGGTCCAGCCGTGGTAGCCGCAGACGATGTTGCCCCCGTCGATCCAGCCCTTCGACAGCTTGGCGGTGCGGTGGCAGCAGCGGTCGGCCAGCGCCGCCGGCTGGCCGTCCGCGCCGAGGAACAGCACGATGTCCTCGCCCATCAGGCGGAACGGCACGGGGCCGTCCTGCAGCGCGTCCATGCGCACGGTGGCATACCAGAATTTCCTGAGCGTCTTCTGTTGCGTGGTCAGCATGGGTTCATCTCTCCGCGGTCATTGTGCTCTCGTGCCAGCGCCCCAGCAGCGCCCGTTCCAGCCACACCATCAGGCCGAACAGGATGATGCCCGTCGCCGTGATCAGCAACAGGGCGGCGAACATCCGGGGGATGTCGAGCTGGAAGCTGGATTGCAGGATCTCGTAGGCTAGCCCGGCGCTGGTGCCTCCGGTGCCGGCGACGAACTCCGCTACCACGGCGCCGACCAGCGCCAGGCCGGACGAGATACGCAGGCCCGCCAGGAAGAACGGCAGCGCGCCGGGGATGCGCAGCCGCCATAGGGTCGCGAACCGCCCGGCCTTGTTCATGCGGAAGTACGCCGCAAGCCCCGGATCGACGCTGCGCAGGCCGATGGTGGTGTTGGAGATGATCGGGAAGATGGCGATCACCGTCGCGCACAGGGTAAGCGCGGCGGCAGTGTTCTTGACCAGGATGATGATCAGTGGCGCCACGGCCACGATGGGCGTCACCTGCAGGATCACCGCGTAGGGCAGCAAGCTCAACTCCAGCAGGCGGCTTTGCACGAACAGGAACGAGATCAGTGTGCCGACAATCACCGAGGCCGCGAACGCCAGCAGTGTGACGCGCAGGGTGCTCCATAGGCCGTGCAGCAGCACCGGCCAGCCGTCGGCGAACGACGCGGCGATGTCGGATGGGGCGGGGAACAGGTACTTCGGCACTTCCCAATGCGCGCAGGACCACTGCCAGACCGCCAGCACCAGCACGCCGACGCCGAGCGGCGCCATGACGCGGGCGAACCAGGGCTGCGCGACCAACGGGCGCATCATGCCGATCCTACTCCCTCTCCCTTCGGGAGAGGGTTGGGGTGAGGGAGGCCGCAAGCGCCTGGCTTGCCCGGTCGAGCACGAAATCTGCTCCTGAGCCGGCGGGGTTTGGCCCGTGCCGCTTCCCTCACCCCGGCCCTCTCCCGGAGGGAGAGGGAGCAGCAGCCAGGGCGGGACAGGAATGGCGTCACTGCAGGCGGCTCGCGATGGAGGCGTCGGTTAGCAGGCCCGACAGGTCCCGGCACAGCAGCGCAAACCGGTCGGAGCTGCGGAACGCCTCCCCACGCGGCAGCGGCTCGTCCACGGTGAACTCGCCGAACACCCGCCCGGGGTTGGCGGCCATGACGATGATGCGGGTGGACAGGAACACCGCCTCGTAGATCGAGTGGGTGACGAACACGTTGGTCAGCCGCCGCTCGTGCGACAGCCGCACCAGGTCCTCGTCGAGCTTGTTGCGGGTGAACTCGTCCAGTGCGCCGAACGGCTCGT
>CAXTFY010000249.1:0-4228 GCA_964243265.1 uncultured Acetobacteraceae bacterium
CCACTAGGCCTGTCGTTGGCAAAAATCACCAGCTTCATGCTTGTGTCCACGACCGCTTTCAAGAACGAGCCATGATGATCCTGTCAATCCCAGCTCTTGCATTGCGGTGCGTCCGCACGCTGCGCGCTATGGAGGATCTACGGCGCGGTCAACGGGGCGTTGGCGCCATGGAATTCGCCTTGTTGGCGCCGGTCCTGGTTGTTTCCATCATCGGACTTGCAGCGATGTCGCAGGCCATACGTACTAAGATGCTGCTTACCTCCGCCGCATCGAGTATGGCAGCCATGGTCGCTGTCCAGAACAGCGTCACGGGCGGTTCCGTTGGCACGCTGCACGACTTCTGCAGCGGCGCCCAGCTCATAATGCAGCCCTATGCTGCAACAGGTCTATCGATGGCCATCACGAGCTACACCCTGCAGTCGGGCTCCACTCCAAGCGAGGACTGGGAATATGATAGTGCCTGCCAAGGCAGTGCAGGCTCATTGGCCAGCAGTGGAAGCGCCTTGGCCAGTCCTTTGCTTGTGGCGACTGGCGACAGCGTCATCATCGTCAAAGCAAGTTACAACTACAAGTCGTCCTTCAGTATGTTCCCCAGCTTGGTGCTGAGCCAAACAGCCTATGGTCGTCCAAGGTATAGCCAAGTGGCCTGCATTTCCGGGTGCTAACATGATTGAAACCCGTCTAGGAGTTCCGGTAGCAGTAGGCTGCCCATAGTAGAATGACTGACCGAAGTGCCGGCAAGCAGCCGAGCGGTCGCTAGCGGCCGCCGCCGCCCCAAGGCATGATGAACGGGCAGCGGGCAGTATGCGCGGCCGGCTTGAAGGCGCCGAAAATCTCTGAGGGTGTGAGAAAGTCGTCGCATTTGCAATGCAGCCGCTGCCTGTCCGCGGACCAATCGCGCGGTGAGGCAGGCCGGCCCGCCGCCCAGCCAACCGCATACGCCGCGGGAACGGCTCTGCTCCCTCTCCCGTTTCGGGAGAGGGAGCAGGCAAGCCACCGCGCACATTGCCAAACCTTAATCCGCAAGCCACCCCCGCGTAAGCCGCCCCCTGCCATGGTCCCCCCATGCAGAACCCACCACGGGTCCTGCCCCAGGAGACCACACCATGCCCTCACCCCTGAACCGCCTGCACCGCACCGGCCGCGCTGCCCTGGTCGCGGCGCTGCTCGGCGGCACGGCCCTCGCCGGCGTCGCGGTCGGCCATGCCCAGGACGCCGCCACCACCGCGACCCCCGGCACCATCCAGCCCGCCGCCCCCGCCCAGCGCCTGCCGGACTTCGCCGACCTCGCCGCCCAGGTCCGCCCCGCCGTCGTATCCGTGACCGTGCAGATGCACGAGGCCAACGACGACGGCCAGGTCCGCAGCGGCGAGGCCCGCGGCTCCGGCTTCATCATCGACCCCGACGGCACCATCGTCACCAACAACCACGTCGTCGCCCACGCCGACAAGGTATCGGTCACCCTCGACGACGGCACCGAGCTGCCCGCCAAGGTCGTTGGCCGCGACACCCGCACCGACCTGGCCGTCCTGCGCGTGGACGCCGGCCACTCCCTGCCCTCCCTCGTGCTGGGCGACAGCGACAAGGTGCGGCCCGGCCAGTGGGTCGTCGCCGTCGGCAACCCGTTCGGCCTCGGCGGCACCGTCACGGCGGGCATCATCTCGGCCCGCGGCCGCGACATCGGCGCCGGCCCGTATGACGCCTTCCTGCAGGTGGACGCCGCGATCAACCAGGGCAACTCCGGCGGCCCGCTGTTCACCCAGGACGGCAAGGTGGTCGGCGTGAACTCCGCCATCATCTCGCCGAGCGGCGGCAGCGTCGGCATCGGCTTCGCCATCCCGAGCAGCCTCGTGCGCGACGTGGTGGGGCAGATCCGCACCGCCGGGCACGTGACCCGCGGCTACCTGGGTGTCGAGGCGCAGGAAGTGACGCCCGACATCGCCGCCAGCCTGGGCCTCAAGCCCGGCACGCACGGCGCGCTGGTGGCTGCCACGCAGCCGAACAGCCCCGCCGCCAAGGCCGGCGTGCAGCCCGGCGACGTCGTGGAGTCCGTAGAGGGCAAGCCCGTCACCAGCCCGCACGACCTGGCCAGCATCGTCGCCGCCGTCCACCCGGGCGGCACCGCGCAGGTCGCCATCCTGCGCGACGGCACCGCCCGCACCCTGTCCGTCGCCGTGGCGACGCTGCCAGACGAGCAGCCCGCCGCACAGGAAGCACAGGCAACCGAGGGGCCGACCGTAGGCCTGGCGCTGGCGCCGACCGAGGACGGGTCCGCCGGCGCGATGGTGGCCGCGGTCCGTCCAGACTCGGCCGCCGCCAAGGCCGGGCTGCGTCCGGGCGATGAGGTGGTCAACGTCGGCGCCCATGCGGTGACGACCGCTGCCGACGCCGCCAAGGCCATCCGCGCCGCGGCAAAGGACGGGCACGGCCTGGCGCTGCGGGTGATGCGCGACGGCCATGCTCGCTATGTCGCCATCCCCGGCGCGCTGAAGGGCTGATGGCCGCCCACCCCCGGCCCGGCGCTCACCGGGCCGGGGGTGGCATCCGCCCAGCCATCAAGAACGGCCCGGCAATTAGGAAGACGAACGGCCCCCACGCCGCCGCGCCAATACAACCCCCAACAGCGCAACGCCTACCAGCCCGGCGGACGCCGGCTCCGGCACCTGGACCACCGCCTGCGAGGATGAAAGCACCGGCTGCGAAGATAAAGGCGCGGCGTAGCCGGCAGCATAATCCGCGGACTCGAAGCCGGTGTTGGCCTGGTTGATGAAATCGACCCCGGTGAAGAACCCGGTCTCATCCCGCAGTTCGACATAAGCAAAGGCCTCGCCGCCATCTTGGCCCCTGAACGGCGCGGTCGGATTACCGTAGTAGGCCGTGGGCGTCGCAGTCGCATTGATGTCCTGCATGAGCGTCGCCTCGGACAAGCTGGTGGTCGCGCCGCTCGCGGTGCTGATGCTCAAGAAGTTGCCGTAGTCCAACGCGCTCAGCCAGAAGCCGAGCAGGTTCACGCCAGGCAGGCCGGCGGTGGACAAGGCCAGGTGATACGACCCGAAGCCGAATACCACCGGGTAGTCGGCACCCCCCACGCCACCGTATGAGTTGGCCGCCTGCCGAGTCATCGCCCCGGTAAAGATGCCGGTGATGCCCTGCCCCGGCCCGAACGTGTTGCCCCCCGTGGTGAAGCTGCCGGTGAACGGGCCCGGCGCGGCGGCAGCCAGCCCGCTGAACGTCTCGGTGCCCCAACTGCACCCTGCTCCGGCCGCGCACAGGCCCGATCCGTCGGCAGCCGCGGCGAACCCCGGCAAGGTTTGGCCCGGCGCACCCAGCGTCATGGTGATCACATCCGCCCATGCCTCGGGCGCCCCCAGCAGCCCGGCGGCCAAGGTCGCATGGATCAGCGCAGCGCGCCGCAAGGCGGCCATCAGGCGCACCCCATCACCGGCGAATGCTGCAGGAGTTCGGGCGTGCTGGACGCCAACGTCCCCCGTGTCGCGCGCACCACCGCAACCAGCAGGCGCAGCGCCTCCGCCCCGCCGCGGTCGGCCAGGGCGCCTTCGTCGAACTCGCCGGCTAGGCTTTCCGCCTGGCCTGCGATGACCTCAAAGGCGTGGTGCAGCGCCTGGCGGGCCAGGGTGAGTTGGGCGTCGTCGGACAGGTTGGTCCAGGTGGAACGCTGGGCGGACTGGAGCGTGGCGGCCATGGGGATTATGTTCCGGCATGCCATCCTGGCGCTTCGCGATGCCGCAGCGGGCGGTCGGTGTCCAACTTAGGCAATGCGGCCTAACGGGGGTTTAACATCGTGGCCGCACCCGGTGAGACCCGGCAGCGCCCGTCCCCTCCCAGCCGACAGGCTACACCAAGTCGAGCACCACCGGCGCCAATGGCGGGAACAGCACCTCGATCCGGCCGGGGCCGTCCAGCCAGACCGGCAGCGCAACGCTGCCGAGCATCACCACCTGCCCGGCCTGCAACCCGCCGAACGCGGCAGCCTCCGCCGACGCCGCCAGCCAGGCGAGCGCCTGCATCGGGCCGCCCAGCAGGTCCGCACCAGCGCCCGCGCCGCGCTCCACCCCGTCCACCAGGATGCGCCCCGGCAGGGCCTCCAAGTCCAGGTTGCGCCACCCTGCATCGGGCGTCCCGAGCACGGCGGCGGCATGGAACACGCAGTCCGCCACTATGGCCGGCGTGCCGAACGCCTTACCCCCGGACGGCTCCGAAGCAGGCA
>CAXTFY010000249.1:4328-8278 GCA_964243265.1 uncultured Acetobacteraceae bacterium
ATGGCGGCCATCACCCCATCGACCGCCGCAGCAGCCTGCTGCGGGGTGCAGGGTCCCGGCGGCAGCGCGGCAGACAGATGGACGGCCAGCTCGCACTCCACGCCGGGGTTCACGAACGCCGAGTAGGCGAGCGTGCTGCCGCTGCCATGCACGTTGGCCTCCGCCATGAAGCCGGCGGCCGGTCCGGGCAGCCCGAGGTAGGCCTGCATCCCAATGGTGGTCGCGCCGATCTTGAACCCGGCCGGCGGCACCGCCCCCTGGCGCCGCGCGATAGCAAGTTGCGTGGCAACGCCGTCCTGCAAGCTCGGCGGCGGCGTGTCCAGCAAGGGCAGCACCCGGCGGGCACGGCGGGCGGCGATCAGCAGGGTGGCGGTGTGCTCGGCGTCGAACATGTCATCAAGCCTGGGTCAGGGGGTGCGGGTCAGTTCATACAGCGCAACGGTCGCGGCGGCGGAGACGTTCAGGCTCTCCATCGCGCCGGGCATGGCGAGGCCCGCGATCTCGTCGCAGGTATCGCGGGTCAAGCGGCGCAGGCCGGCGCCCTCGGCCCCCAATACCAGTGCGACGCGCCGCTCGGCCAGGGGGGCGCCGCGCAGAGCGCCGCCGCCGGCATCAAGGCCGATCACCCACAGCCCCGCAGCCTTCAACGCGGCCAGGGTGCGGGCCAGGTTGACGGCGCGCAGCAGCGGCAGGGTTTCCAGCGCCCCCGACGCGGCCTTGGCCAGCACGCCCGTCTCCTCCGGCGCGTTGCGGTCCTGCATGATGACCGCGGCGGCGCCAAACGCGGCGGCGCTGCGCAGCACGGCGCCGATGTTGCGGGGGTCGGTCACCTGATCCAGCACCAGGACCGGGCCAGGCCGCTCCAGCACGGCCGACAGCGCCGGCGGGGCCAGCAGGTCGGCCAGCAGCCCCGCACCCTGGTGCACGGTGTCCCGGCCGAGCAGGTGGTCCAGCTTGGCGCGGTCCACCCGCTCGACGGGGACCGGCCAGGGCGGCGGCTGGCGGGTGGCCAGCGCCGCCTCGGCATCCTCAGTCAGCAGCAGGCGCCTCAAGCGACGGTTGGGATTGGCGAGGGCCGCAGCCACCGGATGCAGGCCATGCAGCCAGACGCTGCCGCGGGGAGCAGCCGAGGTGCGGCTCGCAGCGGGCAGGGCGGCGTCAGGGCGAGGGACAGCGCGCAGAATGGGCGCCCGCGGGGCCGCAGCAGGCTCTGGCGGCGGCGGCGGCGCGGGCGGCGCGGGGTCTGGCGCAATGCGGGCCGGGCGGGGCTGGCCCAGGCGCGGGGCGTCGTCTCGTTCGGGCGGGCGGCTGGGCCGGGGACCGGCCTTACGGTCGCGCGGCGGCGGCCGGCTGCCGGGCTTTGGGCCGTGCGGGGGTGCGTCGGCGTTGGCCGTACGGGGAGCATCGCGCGCCGTGCCGCGCGGGGTGAAGCTGCTGGAGGTGCGCGCGGGCGGGCGCTTGTCGCCGGGTTTCGCCCCCCGGTTGGCAGAGCCGGGACTAGCAGAATAGGGGCTGGCAGAACGGGGAGTGCCAGAACCAGGGCCGGCAGAGCCGCCGCCGGGGCGGGGTGTGCGAGGTCCGCCGGGCCGGCCAGGAGGTTTGCTGGGCATGGCGGTCCCTATACGCCGTGCAACGCGATGCGGCTATGCCATCCCGGACGCGGCTCCGCATCCCGGGTGACAAACCCCGATTGACAAGCGGCGCGGTTCGGGGATAGTCCGCCGCCACCGCGCTGCCCCAACAGGGTCGGCACCGGCGGAGGGGTGCCCGAGTGGCTAAAGGGGGCGGACTGTAAATCCGCTGCTGTAATGGCTACGTTGGTTCGAATCCAACCCCCTCCACCATCTACCCCCGCGTCAGCCTGGCCCCGATCAAGAACTCCCGGTTGCCCTCCGGCCCCGTGATCGGGCTGTCCTCAATGCCCAGCACCGTCCACCCCGGCAGCCCCGCCCACCAAGCCTGCACCCGCGCGCACACCGCCCGGTGCACCCCCGCATCCCGCACCACACCCTTGCTGCCGACCTGGCCCGGCCCGGCCTCGAACTGCGGCTTGATCAGCGCCACCGCCCAAGCCCCCGGCGCACACAGCCCCAACGGCGCCGGCAACAGCGTGGACAGCCCGATGAAGCTGGCGTCGCACACCAGCGCCTGCACCGGCCCCGCCACCTGCTCCCCCGTCAAGTACCGCGCGTTGGTCCGCTCCAGCACCACCACCCGCGGATCGGTGCGCAGCCGCCAAGCAAGCTGCCCATGCCCGACATCGACGGCATACACCCGGGCGGCGCCACCATGCAGCAGCACATCCGTGAACCCCCCCGTCGAGGCCCCGACATCCAGGCAGGTCAGCCCCGCCGGCGACAGGCCGAACGCCCGCAGCGCATGGTCCAGCTTCAGCCCGCCGCGCGACACCCAGGGATGGTCCTGGCCGCGCACCTCCAGCGCCGCGTCCTCCGCCAGGCTGTCGCCGGCCTTGCCGACCCGGCGATCCCCGCTCCAGACCTTGCCGGCCAGGATCAGCGCCTGCGCGCGGGTGCGGCTCTCGACCAGGCCGCGATCCACCAGCATCTGATCAGCCCGGCGCTTAGCCAACCGCAGGCCGCTTCCCCCTCTCCCTCCGGGAGAGGGCCGGGGTGAGGGAAGCCGCACAAGCCGAACCCGCCCATCCAAGCGCTTCCAGCAGCAAGCTGGACGCTCCGCGTGCCGCCCCCCTCACCCCAGCCCCCTCCCAGAGAAAAAGGCCGAAGCAGGAGCCCTAATTCTGCCGCGCAACGACATACGCCGCCAGCGCCCGCAACCGGTCCGCCCGCTCGTCGAACGCCGCCAGGTGCCCCGCCGCCTGCGCCGCCAGCATCGCCGCCTGCGCCCGGGCGCGCTCCACCCCCAGCAGCGCCACCAGGGTCGCCTTGCCGGCCGCCTCGTCCTTCCCCGCGGTCTTGCCGATGCCCGCCGTGGTCCCAACCGCATCCAGCACGTCGTCGGCAATCTGGAACGCCGCCCCCAGGTCCCGCCCATACGCCGCGACATGCGCCCGCAACGGCGGCGCAGCCCGCCCCAGGATCGCCCCGGCCTCGGCGCTGTACTGGATCAGCCGCCCGGTCTTCAACGCCTGCAGCCGCGCCACCTCGGCCGCGGTCAACACCTGCCCCTCGGTCGCCATATCGATCATCTGCCCGCCCGCCATGCCCCGCGCACCGGACGCCAGCCCCAGCGCCGCCACCAGCTCGCACCGCGCCAGCGGGTCGGAATGGGTATTCACGTCGGCCAGCAGCTCGAACGCCAGCGCCTGCAAGGCATCGCCGGCCAGGATGGCGGTCGCCTCGTCGAACGCCTTATGCGTGCTGGGCTGCCCGCGGCGCAGGTCGTCGTCGTCCATCGCCGGCAGGTCGTCGTGCACCAGCGAGTAGGCGTGCAGCATCTCCACCGACGCCGCCACCCGCGCCGCGCAAGCCTCCGCCACGCCGAACAGCCCGGCGACCTCCATCACCAAGAATCCGCGCATCCGCTTGCCGCCGCCCAGCGTCGCATAGCGCATCGCCTCGACCAGCCGCAGCTCCTGCCCCTCCGGCAGCGGCAGCAGGGTGTCGATGGCTTGCTCGACCACCGCGGCCTGCTCGGCCAGGGCAGCCTGGACATCGACCCGGCCCAACGCCTCAGGCCCCGACGCTTCGGACACCGGCGCGTCGCCCATCTAGTCCATCGCCTTCAACCCAACGGTCCCGTCGCCACGCTCGACGATGGCCTGCACCCGCGCCTCCGCCTCGGCCAGCTTGGCCTCGCAGTGCCGGCGCAGCGCCGCGCCGCGCTCATAGCTGCCGATGGCCTCCTCCAGCTTCTGCTGCCCGCCCTCCAGCCCGCGGACGATCTGCTCCAGCTCGCCAAGCGCGTCCTCGAACGACAGCTCCTCCAGGTTGTCGGCCATGCTGCCTCTCCTCCATCCCGGCACGGTGGTA